>JBHJGW010000020.1:0-9768 GCA_050331415.1 Opitutales bacterium
ATGAGCCAGAGTTTTGATTTCGTCGTCATCGGCGGGGGTACCGCCGGGTACGCCGCCGCCAACACCGCCCGCCAGTCCACCGACCGCATTGCCGTGGTCGACAACAGCGCCGAGCTCGGCGGCCTCTGCATCCTGCGAGGCTGCATGCCCTCGAAGACGCTGATCTACTCTGCCGAGGTCCTGCATCTGGCGCGTGAGGGCGAGAAGTTTGGCCTGCGCATTCCGGAGGCAAGCGTCGACATGTCCCGCCTGCACCAGCGAAAACTGGCGACGATCGGCGAGTTTGCGAGCTATCGTCGCGAGCAGCTCGAGCAGAACCGATTTACGCTTTACCGCGCGCAGGCCCGGTTCCGAGGGCCCCACGAGGTTGAGTTGTCCACGGGTGAGGGGTTGACCGCTGCAACCATCCTGGTCGCCACCGGCTCGCGAATCAATTGGCCCTCCATACCCGGCCTGGATTTGCCCGGAGTTTGGACCAGTGACGACGTCCTCGACCTCGACCAGCTTCCGGAGTCGATCATCGTGCTAGGCGGAGGCGTCGTAGCGAGCGAATTGGCGCAGTTTCTTGCGAGAATTGGATCAAAGGTGACGCAGATTCAGCGAAGCCCGCAAATCCTGAAAGAGGCTTCGCCAGAAGCCGCTAGGGTTGTTACGCAGGCCTTCCGCGACGAAGGCATGGAAGTGCTCACAGGAACGAACCTGCAGAAAATCGAGCGCGAGGGGGACGAGTTTGTCGTCACTTTCGAGCACGAGGGCGAGACGAAGCAGCGTCGTGCACAGCACTTGATGAACGCCCTCGGGCGCAAGCCCGCCACCGGTGACCTGAATGTCGAGGCGGCCGGTCTTGAACTGCGCAAGTCGGGTCACCTGGTCACCGGGGAGTTCCAGCAGACGACGCAGCCGCACATTTATGCCGCTGGCGACATTGCCGGGCCACACGAGATCGTGCACGTCGCCATCATGCAGGGAGAGGCGGCTGCGAAGCACGCCTTCGGACGTCCGGTCGAGCCGGTAGCCTACGATACGCTGCTCGGGGTCATCTTCACCGATCCGCAGATTGCCCATGTCGGCCTGCCGCAGGCGGAGATCGAGCGCCGGGGTCTCGGCTACGTCGTGGCCGACATGTCCTTCGACGACCACGGCAAGTCGATCCTGATGGAGGCGAAGTACGGGTACGTCAAAATCTGGGCGGAGAAGCCTTCTGGCCGGATTCTGGCAGCAGAATGCGTCGGAAAGGACGCCTCGGAGCTCATCCACGCGATGAGTGTTGCTGTGCACCTCGGGGCGACTGTTCACCAGCTCGCGCGCGCTCACTGGTATCATCCGACGCTGGCCGAAATCTGGACCTACCCGATAGAGGACTGTGTGGATGCGCTTTGCGACGAGGTGGCGCTTTCCGGTGTCGAGCTCCCAGGGGAGTGCCTCTGAGCGCGGCTGCAGCTCTCGCCGGGCTAGGGCCCGCAGGCCTTTGCCTCGGCGGTTGTTCTCGCTTTCGGGGTACGAATCTGGCTGGCTGAGATTCACTCTGGGCCCTGTGTCCGGATTATTCCGCCACCGTACCGAGTGCCGGGATTGGTCTTGCCATGTTTGAGTCGGCTTCCCAGCGTGTTCGATTAGATGGGGACGCAAGCTCAGGACATCGGCAGCTTTTTGTTCATCTCCTTCGGGGTTTTGATCACGATTGGCCTTGTTGTTCTGGTCATCGTGTCCCTGCTCAAGCTCAAGGACGCTTATCTCGACGATCTCGCTCGCGTCATGTGGGCGCTCATTATCCTGTTTTTCCCGCTTTTCGGGAGTATTGTCTTTTTAATCGTCGATCCCGGCAGGCCCGGGCGTGCACCACGCCCTTCGGCTGCCCGGCCCGCCCATCGGGGCAGGCCTGCCCAGGCGCGTGCCTTGCCGCAGCGGGCACCCATGCCGCCGCCCCACTTGCGGTAACGTGCCAAATTGCCTCGCCACCGTTTTGTGTCAGTTTGATTAGGGGAGTGTGCCCAGCAGCTCCGGTTTTTTTCTGCCACCGGCGGCACATCCCCCAAATAGGTTATAGAAACTTAGATTCCCGCAGAAGCTTTCTTCCGCCGCTAACCCCTTCGCCGAACCCAACGGAAGCACGTGACTACCGCCGACGACTTTGTCCTTCAGATCCTGCAGGATCGCAACCTGGTAACCGCTGAAACCGTCGAGGCTGCCCGCGAGGCCGTGGAGCAGCAGGATCCTCCGCCGGAGAATCCCGACGACGCCGCCATTCAGTGGATTTGCGATCAGGGCCATCTCAACCAGCACCGCATCATCGAGGCACTTGCCGACGAGTTCAGCATGGACGTCGTCGACCTCAATGACATCCGCGTCTCGCACGAGATCCTCGGGATGCTCGACCGCAAAATGGCGGAGCGCTACCGCGTCTTCCCGATGGAGTACGATGGGACGACCCTCGAAATCGCCACGGCGGACCCGCTGGACGTCGATTCGGTGGACAGCCTCAGCCACCTGCTGAAGTGCTCGATTCATACCCACCTAACGACGCCCGCCGAGATCGACCACGCGATTGAGCAGTACTACGACAGCCCGCAGGCTGAGGAGATCGACAGCACCTACCGCGATATCTTCGGCGAGTCGGACGTCAGGGTGGACCTCGATCACCCTGCTGACGAGAACGATGAGGACAAAGCGCCGATCATCCGGTACGTCAAGCAGCTCATCACCGAGGCCATCAAGCGCCGCGCTTCCGACATCCACCTCGAGCCGCTCGAGCGCGAGTTTCGCGTGCGGTATCGGATTGATGGTGTGCTGCAAAAGGTCGAGAGCCCGCCAAAACGGCTCCAGCCGGCGATTCTGACCCGCCTGAAGCTGACCGCCGGCGTTTCCATCGCGGAAAAGCGGGTGCCGCAGGACGGGCGCATCCAGATGAAGACCGAGAGCAAGGAAATCGACCTGCGCGTCTCGGCTCTGCCTACGGTTTACGGTGAATCGATCGTCATGCGAATCCTCGACAAGGAGGGCCTGAATCTCGGGCTTCCCCAACTCGGGTTTTTCAGTGACGACCAGGCCGCTTTCGAGCGCATCATTTCGTTCCCGGACGGTATCTTCCTGGTCACCGGGCCGACCGGTTCGGGCAAGTCGACAACGCTGTACTCGGCGCTCAACTACGTCAACCACCCCGACCGCAAGCTCATCACCGTCGAAGATCCCGTCGAGTACCAGATGACGGGGATCAACCAGGTGCAGGTGCGCCGGGAGGTTGGCATGACCTTCGCCGCCGCCCTTCGGTCGATGCTTCGCCAGGCGCCCAACGTCATCATGGTGGGTGAGATCCGCGACCTCGAAACCGCGGAAATCGCGGTCAATGCCTCGCTGACGGGGCACATGGTGTTCTCGACACTGCACACTAATGACGCTCCGAGTGCGGTGAGCCGGCTTGTGGATATTGGCGTGAAACCCTTCCTCGTGTCGGCGTCCCTGCGCGGGGCGATGGCGCAGCGCCTCGTTCGCCGAATTTGCCAGAACTGCAAGGTCCCGTACACCCCGCGTGACAGTGAACTCATTTCGCTCGGGGTGTCCCCTGGGCAAACCCAGGACGCTACGTTCTTCGAGGGTCAGGGCTGCCCCAAGTGCAACCACCTTGGCTACAGGGGGCGCATGGGCATCTTCGAAATGTTCCTCGTGACCGAGGAGGTCGCTCAGATGATCTACGAGAACCGCACCCTCGTGGAACTCCGCGAAAAGGCGATCGAGGGCGGTATGCGCACCATGCGCGAAGACGGCTTCCGCAAGATCGCCGCTGGCTCGACCACTTTCGCCGAAGTCCTCCACGTCACCGTCGGCGACTTCACCTAAGCCAGCTTTTTTGCACTGTTGCACCCATCCCCGTTCACCGTCTCCGCATTGCCGCCTTGCCATGAGTTACGAAATGAACGACCTCCTCAACCTCGTCATCGACGAGGGCGCCTCCGACCTGCACCTGCAAGTCGGCCAGCCGCCAACGCTGCGCACCGGAGGCTCGATGGTGCCGGTGGATGGCCCGGACCTGAAGCCTGAAGATACGGAGGAGCTGATGCGTTCGATCGCCTCCGAAACCCACCAGCAGCGGGTCAAGACGGATGGCGGGACGGACTTCGGCTTCGCGTTTATGCAGATGGCGCGCTTCCGCGTGTCGGTGATGAAGGCCAAGGGGCACTACGGCATGGTGCTGCGGCTGATCCCTTCGAAGCTCTTCAGTATCCGCGAAATCGGCCTTCCGGATAAAATTAAGGAAATGCTTACGCGGCCGCGCGGGCTCATCCTCGTGACGGGGCCAACCGGCTCGGGCAAGTCAACCACGCTTGCCTCGATGGTCAACTGGATCAACGAAAATCGTGACGGCCATATCATCACGATCGAGGACCCGATTGAATACTTTCACAACCATAAGCGGTGTATCGTGACGCAGCGCGAAGTCGGCAACGACGTCCCGAGCTTCGCCTCCGCCGTGCGTTCCGCTTTGCGCCAGGACCCCGATGTCATCCTCGTGGGTGAGATGCGCGACCTCGAGACCATCGAGGCCGCTGTTTCCGCCGCGGAAACGGGTCACCTCGTTTTCGGCACCCTGCACACCACCGGCGCCACCCGCACGGTCAGCCGCATCGTCGACGCCTTTCCCGCCCACACGAAAGACCAGATGCGGACGCAGCTGGCGAATTCCGTCGAGGCGGTGATTTCCCAGGTGCTGTGCAAGAAGGTCGGTGGCGGACGCGTGGCCAGCTTCGAAATCATGGTTTCGACGGACTCCGTCAAGCAGCTCATCCGGGAGAATAAGATGCACCGGCTCATGTCGGACATCCAGACGGGGGCCAGCTTTGGTATGATCACCCTCGACGCCCACTTGATGAGCCACGTCAACCGCGGACTCATCACAGCGGAGGAGGCTATCGAGAAAGCGCAGAACCCCGAAGAGATGCGCAACCGCCTGACCCAGAGCCGCGTGGCGCAGCCGGCCTGATATTCTTAGCGCCGTTTCCGCTGCCCTATCCCCTTTTCCCCGCAAGTCATGTTCGAAGATCACAACGACGCCATTTACGACATTCTCGAGCAGAGCGGCCAGTTCGACCGCGGCCAACTCGAAGAACTCAACCAGGCTCACCTGAATACGGGCAAGGCGCTTGCCGAGGAGGCGATCGACTCTGGCCTGATCGAGCGCAATGAGCTGCTGCGCATGGTGGCGGAATACCTGCAGTACGAGTTTCTCGATCACCCGCCGCAGGCCCTCGACCCCAATGCCAGCGAGCAGATCAAGGCGTCGGTCGCCAGAATGTACGGCGTGGCCCCGGTCCGTTCCGACGAGGGCTCGATCGACCTGCTCGCCAAAGATCCCTTTAACAACAACATTATCGACGACTTGACGTTCCATCTCAACAAGGACGTCAATCTTGTGGTCTGCGACCCCAACTACATCGACAGCCTGCTGCGCCAGACTTACGGTGAAGAGGACAGCTCGCTCGATGACCTGCTGAGCGAAATCCGCAATGTGGAGTTCGACGAGTCCGGAGGCGCGGACCGCGAGGATGCCGATGTCGGCGCGCTGGCGAGCGAGACACCGATTATCCGTTTCGTCAACCTGGTGTTGCAGCAGGCGATCAAGGACAAGGCATCCGATATCCACTTCGAACCCTTCGAAGACCAGTTCCGTATCCGCTACCGGATCGACGGCGCCCTGTACGAAATGGCCCCGCCGCCCAAGAACCTCGCTTCGCCGGTCATCGCGCGTATCAAGGTCCTTTCCAATTTGAACATTGCGGAACGCCGGGTGCCGCAGGACGGGCGCATCAAAATGACCATTGCCGGCCGCCCGGTTGACTTGCGTGTGTCGACGCTCCCGACCCAATTTGGAGAGTCTGTGGTGCTTCGCGTGCTCGATAAGTCGGTGGTCAACCTCGACCTCGAAAAGCTGGGCATGAGTGCCGAGATCCTGCACTCGATTCGCTCACTCGTCTCCAAGCCGAACGGGATTTTCATCGTTACCGGCCCGACCGGTTCCGGAAAAACGACAACGCTTTATTCCGCGCTGAAGGAGGTCAACAAGATCGAGACGAAGATCCTGACCGCCGAAGACCCGGTCGAGTATGAGATCGACGGCATTATGCAGGTGGCCGTCAACCAGGCTGTCGGCCTGACGTTCGCCAAGGCCCTGCGCTCTTTCCTCCGGCAGGACCCCGACAAAATCCTCGTGGGCGAGATCCGCGACCTCGAGACCGCGCAAATCGCCGTCCAGGCTTCGTTGACCGGGCACGTCGTCCTGGCGACCCTTCACACCAACGATGCTGCCGGCGCCGTGACCCGTCTGATCGACATGGGCTTGGAGCCTTTCCTTATCGCAGCCTCGCTCGAGGGCATCCTCGGGCAACGCCTTGTGCGGAAAATTTGCACAGCCTGCCGAACGGCGTATGAGCCCGATGCCAACCTGATCGACCAGCTTGGCGCCGACCCTCTGGAAATTGCCGACAAGCAGTTCTACTACGGCCGCGGTTGCGCCGAGTGCACGCAGACGGGCTATCGGGGGCGCCAGGGGCTTTTCGAGATGATGGAGACCACCGACACGCTTCGCCAGCTCATCACGAACCGTTCGCCAACGCTCATGCTCCGTCAGAAGGCGATCGAGCAGGGCATGAGAACCCTCCGCGAGGACGGCATCCGCTCCATTTTCGATGGCGCAACGACAATCGAAGAGGTGCTAAAGTACACCTGACCAGGGCGGGGGCGTCAGCCCCCGGTCCCTCTCCCGATTTTTTGCCGCTCACTTTGTTTATCCCATGCCCCGTTTCAGCTATTCCGCCATCGACTCCACCGGCCGCGAACGTGCCGGTAAGATTGAAGCCACCAGCGAATCCGACGCCCGCAACCGCCTTTCCGGCCAGGGGCTCATGGTCAGCTCGATCGGGGCGGAATCCGCGGGCGCAAAGAAAAAGGCCGATGCCGCAGCGAAGACTTCCGGCAAAGCGGCCCGTTCCATCAAGCAGGAGCACCTGACGATCTTCACGCGTCAGCTTGCTACGCTGTTGACCTCCGGCCTGCCGCTGCTGCGCTCGCTCGAGGTAATGATCCGTCAGGAGCGCAACGTCGGCTTCAAGGTAGTCCTAGAGTCCATCGCCGACAGCGTCCGTTCCGGTAACAATCTCTCCGAGGGCCTGGCACAGTTTCCGAAGATTTTCCCTCCGATTTACACGAACATGGTGCGAGCCGGTGAGGCCGGCGGTGTCCTCGACACCGTTCTGTCGCGTCTGGCCACCTTCATGGAGAAGGACTTGCGTACCAAGAAGAAGATTCAGAGCGCATTGATTTACCCGGCGGTGGTCGTTTCGGTGGCGGTCTTGATCGTTCTTCTGCTGATGGTATTCGTGGTGCCCGCATTCGAAGGTATTTTCGCGGATATGCTCGAAGGCGCCGCCCTGCCGCGGCCCACCCAGATCCTGATCGACATCGCCAACTTCCTCACACCCGACACCTTCAAGGATGGCATCATCACCGTAGTTGTCCTGACCGCCATCATTGTTGGGATCGTCATCTTCTTCAAGAGTTCGGCCGGGAAATCGATGGTCGACTACCTTGCGCTGCGGGCTCCAAAGGTGGGGGAACTCGGGACCAAGGCTGCCGTTTCCCGCTTTTCGCGGACCTTCGGCACGCTCCTCTCCTCAGGGGTGCCGATCCTGCAGGCCATCCAGATTACCCGCGACGTTATCGGCAACCGCTACATCACAAAGGCGCTCGACCGCGTGCACGACCGGGTACGCGACGGGGAGAACCTCGCCACCCCGCTCGACCAGCAGAAGGTCTTCCCGATGATGGTCACCAGTATGGTCGAGGTCGGCGAAGAAACCGGGCAGCTTTCGGACATGCTCAATCGCATTGCTGACAATTATGACGAAGACCTCGACAACGCCGTCAGCTCGCTGACGTCCATTATCGAGCCGGTGATGATCGTCATGCTCGCGGTTGTCGTCGGGGGTATTGTCATCGCGCTCTTCCTGCCGATCGTCGAGATTATAAACCGTCTGGTCGCGCAGCAGTAAAGACCACCGGGCGAAACCTCGGGCAGATTGCAACCCGGTCGAACCGAGCCAGCACGTTTTCTCCAGCCCGCTCCCCCCTTCTGGGGCTGCGGGTTTTTTCTCGGCAAGATCTGTGGTCATTCCCCGGTACGCTTTCCTGCAGTGTCGGGCTAACCGGGCGAACTCCCGAGGACAGGGAAACCCGTGGGTTGGGCGTCTTGCGCCGAGCGGCGTTTCGCGACGACGAGGCGGGCTTCGAGCCCGCCCGCCGCCATCGCTGGCTGCTCAGCACCTAAACCCGCGCCGCCAGACTACGGGCTACTGCGCGAAACCGGGCTTATATTTACAGCTCCACCGAAAAGTTGAACGAACCGAAAAGGTGCCACGTGGGCTGGTTGTCGAATGCCGGGGAACGATAGGTGTTGCGAAACGAGAAGGTGTAGCGCCTCCACTGCATCGCGATGCCCGTCGTAAAGTTGGCCACAAACAATTCCTTATCGACGGAAGGGCTGTCGCGGAAGAGTGCACCGTCGAGGGCGAAGTCGCGTCCCACGATGCGCGCGTCGAAGCCGAGGACGCCGTAGACGCTGAATTCTCCGGGCGCGAACTGGCGGTCGCCGCGCACAGCGAAGGTATCGCCGTAGCGGCTGGCAGGCATGATCCGGGAATGGCCGAAGTCGTAGGGCAGGCGGAAGCCGAAGCGCAGGTCGGTGCCGACGGAGCCAAAGGTGTGTGCATTCCCCACGGCGCCACCGAAGGAAGGCACGATGTCAAAGGCAAGGTCGTGGGCGAAGTCCTCGCGCCAGCGCCCGTAGCGCATCCAGCTCAGTTGCAAAGTCGGCTCCGCCGGAACCTGCGTATCCCAGCCGATCGGGTCGGGGCTGCCGATGAGGTAGTGGATGTTGTCTTGGACAAATTCACCAAGAGCGGGCTCGCCGGTAGTGCCTAGGGAAACCTCCACCACGTCCATGCGGTGGGGCTCGATCGCCCGCAAGGCGCCGGCCACGCGCAGCCACGCCGCGAAAGGCCGGTCCGTGGGGTCAATCGTCGGGCGTTCGTAGTCACGCGGTGTGAGTATGTCCTGGGCAAAGCGCAGGTTGTATCGGTACGCCGTGCCGGGAGCCTGACTGAATGGCCCGACCGCGAACAGGGTTTCGAGCACGCCACCGTCCAAGATGAGCTCCGGCGATGTAGCGTTGAGGTCACCGCCGTTGGTGTAGTAGTTGTCCGTGCCGTTAAAAATGTCGTTTTCCCAGCGCACGCTGAGTTTCCAGGCGTCCTGGTGCCTGGACGACGCGCGCATGTCGGGGGCGTCTTGGCCGTAGGCGCCGGTAAAGGCGCTTAGCAGTAAACAAATGTGACGTAGTGGTGTCTTCATGTCCTCACAAGGGAGACGGGAGAGGCTCGGCATGGCAAGCCAAGGGCAGCCAAAAGCCGGTTTTCCATTGCAAAAATGCGGAGCCGTAGTATTATCCTTTCTTATTCCAAAAGCTCTAAGTCAAAGGTAATTTTATGGTATCCGAGGCCCCTAACCGCGAAAGTGTCACCACGATCAATGCGGATGGCTCGCGCAATTTTCTGCACCCGGCGGACGTCAAAGGGCGGTTCACTACCGCCCGGCGGGTCGTGGGGTTAGGCAAGGTGGGCGCATGTCAGGGAGTGTGGAGGGACCCCGTAGGGCGGCGGCCCGCACGTCTGAGCGACAATGAGCAACTCCGAGGTCTCCAAATAGTGAGTAAGTCGGGGGGGC
>JBHJGW010000021.1:0-2939 GCA_050331415.1 Opitutales bacterium
GTTGGGCGATCAAAGCGATACATTCGTGTTTGTGAAGGATGGCGATCTGGATAAGATCGTCGATTTCGAACCGGGCGTCGACGTGATCGACCTGCAGGCCTTTGCAAGCGTCGAGAGCTTTGCAGACCTCAATGCGCGAGACCTCGCGACCGGGGGGAAACTGAAGTTCGAGGGCGAGACCTTGATTTTGAAGGGACTTGATGCGGCCGACCTCGAGCTCAGCGATTTCCTCCTGCTGGGCAGCTGACGGCAACGGAGAGTTCCCGCCCTGCCCCCGCCTTCCCCTTGAAGGCGGGGGTCATATGTTGCATCCCCACTGCGTTGAGGAAGGGGGCTGCGATGGCAGACGGCAGCATTGATGTGAACGCCAAGCCGACCGACGAGATTTCGGTGCGCGAGGTCTTCGGGCTCGACAGCGATATGACCGTGCGCGCGTTCTCGGAGCGCACGGAGCGGGTGCCGGAAATCGACCCGACCTACAAATTCGACCGTGACACCACCCTGGCAATCCTCGCCGGTTTTGCGTTCAACCGTCGGGTGATGGTCCAGGGCTACCATGGGACCGGCAAGTCGACGCATATCGAACAGGTCGCCGCGCGTCTCAACTGGCCTGCCGTCCGGGTGAACCTCGACAGCCACATCAGCCGGATCGACCTCATCGGTAAAGATGCCATCAAGTTGAAGGATGGCATGCAGGTCACTGAATTTCAGGAAGGCATCCTGCCATGGGCGCTGCGCAACCCCACGGCGATCGTCTTCGACGAATACGACGCGGGGCGGGCGGATGTCATGTTCGTCATCCAGCGCGTTCTGGAGGCAGATGGCAAGCTCACCCTGCTCGATCAGAACGAGGTCATCACTCCCAACCCCTATTTCCGCATTTTCGCGACCGCGAACACGGTTGGGCTGGGTGACACCACGGGCTTGTACCACGGCACACAGCAGATCAACCAGGGTCAGATGGACCGCTGGTCGCTTGTCGCGACGCTCAACTACCTGAGCCACGACGCGGAGACGGCGATCGTTCTGTCGAAATGCCCCCATTACAACACCGCAGCGGGACGAAAGACCGTGAGCCAGATGGTGACCGTCGCCGACCTCTCGCGCACGGCCTTCATGAACGGCGAGCTTTCCACAGTCATGAGCCCACGTACGGTCATCGCTTGGGCGCAGAATGCCGAAATTTTTCGCGATGTCGGTTACGCCTTCCGCGTGAGCTTTCTCAACAAGTGCGATGAGCTGGAACGCCAGACTGTCGCGGAATTCTATCAGCGCTGCTTCGACGAGGAACTGCCGGAGAGCGCCGTCTCGGCAAGCCTCGGATAGGCGCAGGCACCGTGTGAGGCGCCAAGCGGTCCTGCATGGCGCGGATGGTATGGAGCCTGCGACCACGCCCAGAACAACGCTGCCGCTTGCCGAGATCCGCAGCTCTGACAGGCGCGGCCGTCCTGCAAGGCCAGGTAATCGGATCGGCCGGCACGAGCCTCGCATCTAACTCCCGTTGAGGGTTGCCGCTGCCCTCGTTTCTGGAGGGGTGGCCAGGTCGACCATAGCGATATCACGCATCCGTCGGGCCGTCGGTCCACCGAAGCCTGAGCGCATTGTGAAGAGCCACTTCTGTCGCCGAGATGCCTGACGGCTGGCCGCAGCGCCTCCGATGCCGCCCGAGGTCCGAAAGATTTCATCGAGTGCACCCGCGGAAGCGGCAGGCGACACCGTTACCGGCCGCCGACGAGGCACCTCGGGATCTTGAAAGAGCGGAAATCGGCCACATCGCGCCGGAACGGTTTGGTTCGAGGCCGCTTCCCCGCGCCACCGTCTTGCAGCGACAGCAGTTGCGTCATAATTCTGTTACATGAGAGAAATCGAGCTAAAGTTCCGCCTCGACGCGGACCGCGCGAAGGCTGTGCGCGCCCGTCTCGCGGCGGTCGACGGATTACAGCAGCCGGTAAAACGGCAGAGCCTTCGAACAACCTATTACGACACCACCGATCACGCGTTGGCCGCTGCCGGCATCGCCCTGCGCCTGCGCAAGGCAGGCCGAAAGTGGCTGCAAACCGTCAAGATGAAGACAGCCAACCACGGCGGCCTGCAAAGCGGCGAAGAGTTCGAAACCGCGGCGCCGGGAGGGCGGTTCGATTTTCCGGCGTTTCCCGAACCTGTTCGCGCGCGACTGGACGAGACGCTCGGCGACCGGATGCCGGCGCCGCTGTGCGAGACCGCCTTTCAGCGCACCCTCGCCTTGGTTGACATGCCGGGCGGCGGCAAGGCCGAGGTCGCGCTCGACGAAGGCGAGATCATCTCCGGCGAGATATCCGAGCCGCTGATTGAGCTCGAGCTCGAGCTTGTGGATGGTCAACTGACTGGCCTCTATGACCTCGCCAAGGCGCTTTTGCCGAACGGCGGCCTTGATCTGTCCGAACGCTCCAAGGCGGCCCGGGGTTACGCGCTTGCCGCTGGGCAGCCGGCGATTTCGCCGGCGACACCACACAATGCCGGCAAAGTCGCGCTGCAGGCCGGACAGTCGAGCGAGACCGCTGCGCGCGACGTGCTGCGCGACGTCTTCGGCCAAATCGCGGCCAATGCGGCATGTGTTCGGTCGACCGAAGATCCGGAGGGTCCGCACCAACTCCGTGTCGGGCTGCGCCGCTTGCGCAGCGCCTTGGCAGCATTCTCGCCCGCGATCGGCGGCCCGGGCGCCACGCATTTGTCTGCGGAAGCCCGCTGGCTCGGTGGCGAGATCGGGCGGTTGCGCGACCTCGACGTCGCCCCGCGCACCACGGCCCAGATCCCTGCAATCACGAACATGGCATAGTTGCTGGCAAGGCTCAGCGCACCTTTGCCGCGCGGAATCGTGCGGGCCCGAACGATCCGCATGCCGCTCCATTCCTCTTCGCGTCGTTCGCTTTTTGAATACCCGTCGAAGAAGCGGCCCGCCG
>JBHJGW010000022.1:0-4296 GCA_050331415.1 Opitutales bacterium
TGCCGTGAAGCCTTCCTCGTGCTGCACGGCGTCGACCCCGCGCTTCCCTGCCTGGCGCACGCGGACCCGGCGGCCGTTGAGGCGGCACATCCGCAGCTCGACAGAGCCCGCTACCGCCGGGCCAAGCATGTTACCGAAGAACATCGACGCGTGATCGCTTGCGGTGAGCGCCTGCAGGCCGGTGACCTCGAGGGCGTAGGGGAACTCTTGTTCGCTTCGCACGCCAGTTCCCGGGATCTTTTTGAGAACAGTGCCCCTGAGCTGGATTTCCTTGTCGACCGTCTTCGAGGGGAACCGGGCGTCTATGGCGCGCGGCTCACCGGCGGAGGTTTTGGCGGGGCCGTCCTGGCGATGACCAGCGACGCATTTTCCGATGAGCAGGCCGAAGCCGTGGCAGTGGACTATACCCGAAAATTCGGGCAGCGCCCCGATATTTTCCACGCGAGGTCGGGTCCGGGCGCCACGCTGGCAGGTTAGCGCCGCTAGTCCTTGGCGTCCTACTGCCCGGGCGGTCCGAACGGGGGCAGCCGTTTATTCCGAAAAGCCTCAACGGGCTCCGCCTCGAAGCTAGACTTCGCCTGAAGCGACGGAATGGGCCAAAAAAACTGCGCACGGTGTGCGCAGTAATTTGTGGGTGAAATGGAAGGTTACGAGGCCTTAGGCGGCGTCGTTGGTTTCACTGGCGTCGTCGTCCTCGACATCGAGCTGGGTCCCTCGCTTGGAGCCACGGCGGACGATGGGCTTGCCGGTCCGCTCGACGGCGGCAAGGGTCAGCACGACCTCCTCAACGTCATCCTCGTGTGGAATTTCGAACATCAGGTCGAGCATCAGGCTCTCCATGATCGAGCGTAAGGCCCGGGCACCCGTTTTCAACTCGATGGCCCTCTTGGCGATCGCCTGGACCGCTTCGGTTTCGAAGGAGAGCTTGACGCCCTCCATTGCCATCAGCTTGGCGTATTGCTTAACGAGAGCGTTCTTCGTCTTCTGAAGGATGAACTCGAGATCCTCGACAGTGAGTTCGTTCAGGACAGAAACAGTGGGCAGCCGGCCGATGAACTCCGGAATCATGCCGTACTTTACCAGGTCTTCCGGCTGAACTTCCCGCATGACCTCGTCTCGCGTAGGTACCTTGATCGATTCGCTGCCGACGTTAAAGCCGAGAACCTTTTTACCTGCACGCTCCGAAATAATCTTGTCGAGCCCTACGAAGGCGCCCCCACAAATGAACAGGATATTGGCGGTATTAACCTGGATGTACTCCTGGTTTGGGTGCTTGCGGCCGCCCTGCGGGGGCACATTGCAGACCGTGCCTTCGATGATCTTCAACAAGGCCTGTTGGACTCCTTCACCGGAAACGTCGCGGGTGATGGACACGTTGTCCGTCTTGCGTCCAATCTTGTCGATCTCGTCAACGTAGATGATGCCGCACTCAGCGCGTTTAACGTCGAAATTAGCGGCCTGAAGCAGGCGCAATACGATATTTTCCACGTCTTCGCCAACGTAGCCCGCCTCCGTCAGCGTTGTCGCATCTGCAATGGCAAAGGGGACCTCTAGCTTCTGCGCGAGGGTGCGGGCGAGCAAGGTCTTGCCGCTGCCGGTAGGACCGATCAGCAGGACGTTGGCTTTCTCGATATGGACATCGTCAAACTCCGGCTCGACGGAGCTTGCTGAAGTCTGCTGCTCCATTGCCAGGCGCTTGTAGTGGTTGTAGACCCCAACTGACAACACGCGCTTGGCGTGGTCCTGCCCGATGATGTGTTCATCGAGATGATGCTTAATTTCCGCGGGCTTGATAAGCTTAAGGCTCGTCGAAGAACCGCCTTGAGGGGCGGAAACGTCCTTGAGCTCACGATCAATGATGGTTTTACAAACATTGACGCAGGAGTCGCAGATATAGACTCCCGCCGGGCCGGCGATCATTTTCCTAACCTCGTTTTGGGATTTCCCGCAGAACGAGCAGAAAGTCATTTTAGTAGATTTCGCCATGCCGGATAGATGGTAGCTTTATCGGTTTCCTATCGCCTTGGCGATGGGAAATTCGCGTCGTAAGAAAATTCTTCCGACGCGTGGATCTCAGTCTTCTTTCGGATTATTTTCGATGACGGCGTCGACGATCCCGTAGTCCTTGGCTTCGTACGCCGTCATGTAATAGTCACGGTCGCTGTCTTTGTTGACTTGCTCGACATCCTTGCCGGTGTGCTTGCCGAGGATCTCGTTAAGCGTTTTGCGCCAGCGGAGGATTTCCTTGGCGGCGATCGAAATATCGGAGGTCTGGCCAGTGGCCCCACCAGTTGGCTGATGGATCATAACTCGGCTGTTGGGCAGGGCATAGCGCTTGCCCGGCGTGCCTGCGGCCAGCAGAACCGTGCCGAGGCTTGCTGCCATGCCGACGCAGTAGGTCACCACGTCGCATCGCAGGAAGTTCAGCGTATCGTAGATGGCCATACCGGCCGTGACGCTGCCACCGGGCGTGTTGATGTAAAGCTGCACGTCCTTCTTGGGGTCCTCCATTTGCAGGAAGAGCAACTGGGCGACGACAGCGTTTGCGACAAAATCGTCGATCGGGGTCCCGATGAAGACAATACGGTCACGCAGCAGGCGGCTGTAAATGTCCCATGGGCGCTCGGAACGCCCTTCCCGTTCGTAAACGGTTGGGAGCGGGTAATAATAGTTCTGAAAATCCATCGGGATGCTTAGTGCGAATGTGAATGGTCGTGACCCTCACCGGCTGGGGTGGGTTCCACCTCGTTCACGGTAGCCTCTTGCAGCAGATAATCAAGGGTCTTGGACATCAAGGCTTCTCGCTGAAGACGGCGCAGCTGCTCTTCGTCCTTTTTCAGCTGGGCAGCGAGTTTGTTGGGGTCCTCGCGGCGAGCCATCGCTTCCTGCATTAGAACTTGCTGCATGTCTTCGGGCTTCAGCGCGATATCCTCTTTGCGCGCAATGGCGAGCAGGAGGAATTGTGCCTTGACACGGTTGGTGGCCATCTGAGTGGCCTGATCGAAAAGTTGTTCTTTGTGCGCGTCGAGGTCCTCCTCACTAACACCCTGCTGGTACTGCTGCTCAATGTGCTGGCGCAGGATGTTCTCGCGCTCGCCCAGGATGGCCGTTTCGGGTACCTCGAAGCCTGCCTGCTGCACAAGGTGCTCGGCGAGTTTGTTGCGCTTGTACGAGTTTATCTGCTGCGACTTGCGTCGCTGGATGTCCTCGCGAAGCTTTTCGCCAAACGCGGCTTCGTTTTCCACGCCGACGCTCTCCAGAAACGCGGCATCGAGCTCGGGCAGCGTTTTGCGCCGCACTTCGAACACCTCGATTTCGTAGGTGGCGGTTTTGCCCTGCAGCGCCTCGTGGTGGTAGTCCTCGGGAAACGTGTGCTCGACGGTCTTGGTGTCGCCCTTCTGCAGGCCGACAAGGCCCTCGGCCACACCGCTGATACCGGCCGTCTGGCTCGCACCCGCTTCTTCCCAGGTTTTCTCCTGTTGAGCGATCATTGGTTCGTCGGGGACGAGCTCGCTGATCGGCGTGCCTTCGACGCTCCCGGTGAAACTGTGCTGCACAAAGTCGCCGGGCTGCGCGGGTTCGTCGGTTTCGTTAAATTCCGCGCGTTGCTCCAACACGCTTTTGCGGGCGTGCTCGACTTCCTCCTCGGTAGCGGCTTCGGGAGGTGCCTCCAGCGTGATGCCCTCGTACACGGGAAGGTCAACTTGTGGCTGCAGGTCGACGGTAAATACGAGCTCGGCGTCCTGGCCCGGCGTGATGTCCGCTTCTTCGACGTCGACCAGGCTGAAGACCTCGACCTGCTGATCGTCGAGGGCATGCTTGTAAGCCTTCTGAGCGACCGCTTGCTTCGTGCGCTCAGCGATTTGAGGGCCGAACCGCTTTTGGATCATGGCCGCTGGCGCTTTGCCCGGGCGGAAGCCGGGTACGCTCGCCTGCTCGGCGAAGGTAGCCGCGACCGCGTTGGCCTCGGCCGCGATTTCGTCTCCGGACACCTCGACAACGAGTTTCTTCCGGGTATTGCTCAGGTCTTCAAAAGTTACAGTCACGCGAACGCCAATCAGGTTGGGATGGTCTAAAACCGCCTAGTGAACTCACCTGTGCCCGGAGATCAAGCGTGAAAACGGCCGGCCTGTTGGAGCAAAAGGATAGCGGGGCCGGGCCTTGCGCCCGTCGAGCGATTGGCGCATCACTGGAAGCGCAATGGGGATGAGTGAACGCGCCGTGGCGGCCTGGCACCAGCAGATGGCCTCGCTTTTGGAGGCTGGACTGCCGTTGGCGGCCGCGCTCGGAGAAGCT
>JBHJGW010000023.1:0-2445 GCA_050331415.1 Opitutales bacterium
ATCGGCGGGGCTTCGCTAAAAGCGGCAGATTTCGCGGCGCTGGTTGAGTCTGCCAAGAAGGCCACCGCCTGAGTTGCCGGTTTCAGCAGCCAAACCATAACCGCAGCGCAGTCCCCTCGGGGTCTGCGCTTTTTGGTGTGTTTTCAGCTCGAATGTTGTTGGGAAAGCGCCGTGGGGTCATTGACGAATCGCTCGTTCGTGCGAGACAGCCTTGATCAACCGATTTCGCGGAAAAAAACCTTTCGCTTCGGTGGCCGCCTTACCTAGCGTTCGGGCAATGCTTTTCCAAGACCCTGACGCGCCCCTCGACGAACGCATCGACGACCTTCTGGGTCGTCTGACCATCGAGGAGAAATGCAGCCAGCTGCGTTTCGACTCGCCCGCCATCGAGCGGCTCGGCATCACGCCCTACAATTGGTGGAACGAGGCACTGCACGGCGTCGGGCGCAATGGGCGAGCGACCGTCTTCCCGGAGCCGATTGGCCTGGCCGCCAGCTGGGACGCCAGACTCGTCGAGAGTGTCGCGAGCAGTATCGCAGACGAGGCCCGCGCCAAGCACCACGAGGCCGCGCGCAAGGGCTCTTACCGGCAGTCTCAGGGGCTGACCTTCTGGACGCCGAACATCAACATCTTCCGCGATCCACGCTGGGGCCGCGGGATGGAGACATGGGGCGAGGACCCATTCCTCACCGGTGAACTCGGCACTGCGTTTGTGCGCGGCCTGCAGGGCGATGATCCGAAGTATTACAAGACCACGGCCTGCGCCAAACATTTCGCTGTTCACAGCGGCCCGGAAGGCGAGCGGCACGGTTTCGACGCATGCCCGCCCAAGGAGGATTTCTGGAACACCTATCTGCCAGCCTTCGAGCGGCTCGTCGAGGAGGGCGTTGAAAGCGTCATGCCGGCCTATAACCGCACCTACGGTGAAGCCTGCGCCGGCAGCCACTTGCTGCTGCAGGACATCTTGCGCGGGCGGTGGGGCTTTCAGGGCCACGTCGTCAGCGACTGCTGGGCAATTCAGGACTTTCATACCAAACATGGCGTTACCAAAACCGTGGAGGAATCCGCCGCACTTGCACTGAAGAGCGGCACCGACCTCAACTGCGGCACAGCCTACTGTGAAGCCTTGCAAGACGCGCTCCGGCTGGGCCTGGTCACCGAGGCCGATGTCGATACGGCGCTGCGGCGGCTCCTGCGCTGCCGCTTCCGCCTGGGGATGTTCGATCCGGCGGAGCGTGTCCCCTACGCGGCTACGCCGATGAGCGTCGTCCGCTGCGAGAAGCACCGCAAACTTGCCGTACACGCGGCAGCGGAAACCTTTGTCCTGCTCAAGAACCGGGACCAGACCCTGCCGCTGCCCGCCCAGCCAGCGAGCATGCTCATCATCGGGCCCAACGCCTCCAATGTCGATGTCATGCTCGGCAATTACTATGGCCTGAGCGACCGTATCACCACCGTGCTAGAAGGCATTACCGGGCGTCTTCCGGAGGGCGTGGAAATCGATTACCGGCCGGGAACCATGCTCGATCAGGAGAAGCGCAACCCGGTGGACTGGTCGACCTTCGAAGCCAGCCGACGCGAATACGTCATTGCCGCGATGGGAATTTCCCCGCTGCTCGAAGGCGAGGAGGGTGACGCCATCATGACACCCTTTTATGGAGACCGTGAGCGCATCGAGTTACCGCAAAATCAGATCGATTACCTTGCGGCCATCCGCACCCGCATCGACGAATCCGGCACGGGCGCCAAGCTGATCGTGCTGCTCTTCAGCGGGTCCCCGCTCGCCATCCCGGAAGTCCATGACTACGCCGATGCCATCCTGCAGGTTTGGTACCCCGGCGAGGCGGGGGGCGAGGCGATCGCGAGCGTGCTCTGGGGAGATCATCCGCCGGGAGGCCGCATGCCGCTGACCGTGCCGCGCTGCACCGACGTGCTTCCCGCTTTCAACGACTACGCCATGGCGGGCCGGGGATACCGGGGCATGGATGAGGCCGACGTGCTCTACCCGTTCGGCTACGGCCTCGGCTACAGTCAAGTTAGCTACCGCGACCTGAAGGCGCCGGAACGCCATGCTGCCTCCGAGCCCTTAACCGTCCGCGTTACGCTCGAAAACAAGGGCGCCCACGCGGTGAAGGAAATTGCGCAGGTATATGTTTCCAAATCTGGGTACGCGCCTAAATTGGTTGGCTTCGCCACTCGCGGCTTGCCTGTGGGGGCAAGCGAGACCGTCGAAATCAGCATTCCGCCCCGCGCGTTGATTGACTACACCTCCGACGGCGCGCCGACCCCGCTACAGGGCGACGTAACACTGACCGTCAGCGCGTGCGCGCCGGGAAAACGAGCCCAAGAACTCGGCGCCCCTGAGCCTATTTCGGCAACGTTGACGTTGACCTGATCCCGCGCTCCGCAGCGCCCTGTGCACGTGCTCTTTAAGGGCGCGTGGCA
>JBHJGW010000024.1:0-11779 GCA_050331415.1 Opitutales bacterium
CTGCTCGAGGCTGCCGAAGCCGCCGCCGAGGAAGAACGTCGCCGGGGCGAGGGTCCGGTCGACCTGACTGCGGAAATGGATTTCGACGAAAGCCGCGAGGAGCCTGGCCGGGACGATTGAGCATACGCCATTGCCTACCGACACCACGATGCGCAACTATGGAGTATGTCGACTGAACCCGATTCCCCGCCGAATCTTTCGAGCGCCGAGAAAAAGCACTTGCGCGGGCTCGCGCAGACGTTGGAGCCGGCGGTCAGCGTCGGGCGGGGCGGCTTGACCTCGGCGGTGATCGGCGAGCTCGACACGGCCCTCACGCGCGATTGCCTCGTAAAGGTCAAGCTGCCCGGCGACCGCAGCGAGCGGGCCGAACTGACTCGCGAAATCGAGACCCAAACGGGTGCCACCTGCGTGGGAGCGATCGGCGCGAAGGCGAGTTTTTATCGTCCACGTCCGGTGGACGAAGATCCGATTGACGAGGCCTCGGCGGCAGCCTCCGGTGCTTCCGCTTCAAAAAAGACCAGCAAATCGCGCAAATAGCCGTCCATCGGCAGCGGGTTTCCTACAGCGGCTTCTGCAGCGAGCCAGGCCCGGAGGTAGGCGATCGCCTCGGTACGGCGACCGGTGTCCCACAGTAGCTCGGCGTACCAGCGACGCGCACCAGGGGTGGCCTCCGGCTGCGCGATCACCGACTCGAGCATGTCGAGCGCGGCTGCCTGATCCCGCAGGCTCGAATAATGCCATCGGGCGAGATCGTAGCCCATGGCGAAGCTCTCGCGGATGGGTTCGGGCGCATTGTCCAGAAAGCGTTGGGCGGCGGCAAACTGCTCGCGTCGGATCGCCCGTTGCACCGAATCCGGTGGCAGGGTTCCGTGGCGTCGTTGCCAGGCGTCGATTCGCCAGCCGGGCACATCGAGGGCAATCATTTCGCCCCCAGCCTTCCAGAAATATGCCGACATAGGATCGAGGAGGGTGGTCAGCTCCAGCTTTGCCCGCATTTCCGCAAGTTGTCGGTCCTCCCAGGCAAGGTAGGCACTCAGGAAGGCAAAATCTGCCGCGAGTGACCGGAAACCGCCGATCAGTGCCAGCGAAACTCCTTGCCCCGCGCTGGCCCGCAACTCACCGATAGCCAGTTCGGGCCGGGCCGCCTGCACCTCCGACCAACCGGCATTCTCGAGCGGTCGGCTTACCCAGGCCAGCACCACCAGCCCGAGCAGGCCCGCGACGAGCGGGTGCCGGGAGAGCCAGCCCGCAAGGACCGCTAATCTGGAGACGATGCCGGGCATGGTGGGGGCAAAAAAATCAGAGCTCGCGGCGTTCGAAGATCAGGACGGCGATGCCGAGGTACGCCGCCGTGTAAAGCACCCCGTAGCCGAGGACTCCGAGGACCGCCGCAGCGCTGACCTCGGGCGGGCCGCGAAAGATGAGGAGATCGGCTAAATCAAAGGCCTGCAAATTCGGTAAAATATGCGCCACCGCCCAGGCGAGCAGACGCAGGAACCCGTTCTCGAGGTCCTGCCAGCTATCCCGCGCCAGGTACTGAAGCTGCCCAATGACGAACGCGCCGCCTCCGGCAAGGATGGTAAAAAGGCTCGTGCGGGCGTAGGTGGCAATGGCCAGAGCCAGCGCGGCCATCACACACAATCGCAGCCACGTAATCAGCCCGGCGACGAGGACGCCTAGGGGGCTCATGACGTAAACCGCGCCCGGCGTGCCGGCCACCCAGGCCAGTTGAAGGCCGATCAGCAAGGTCAGCAGCAGCGAAAAAAGCCCGAGCAAGGCGGCTACGCCGAGCCATTTGCCCAACAGGTATTCCCAGCGCGCAACCGGGTGGGCGAGGATGGACATTACGGTGCGTTGGTCGAGGTCGGCAAACAGCGAGGTGGCCGGAACCACAATTGCCAGTGCGGAACCGAAAAGCACAAAGGCGCCGAGCCCCGTGTCGGCGAGCAGGCGCGCCTGTGCGCCACCCAGGTCGATCCCGCTCAGGAAAAGCCCGCTTGCGCCAAGCAACAACGCGACAACAGCAAGCCCGGCGGCGAAGCGCTGGCGCAGGGCTTCGCGCAAAGTTAAACGGGCCAGGGTGCGCAGGGTAACGAAAGTTTCGGACTTCATACCGGCAATACCTTTTCCATAGGATAAGCTGCGGCGGCGTCAATGCCTCCCGCCGCCAGGGTGCCCCCCGGCCAGTCAGTTGCGAAATCGCTGCAGTTCGTCGCGGAAAACGTCTTGGAGGCTTCGGCGCACCGGGCCTTCGTGCTCTACGGAAGCCCCTCGCTCCTGCAGCCAGAACGCGAGTTCGCTCCCGGCCTCCGCGGGCAAGCCGCGAACGTGCAGAGCGATCGTTTCCGCCTGGGCCGTCAGGGTGTCGACCCGTCCCTCGAGCAGCAAGCGCCCCTGGTGCAAGATGGCCACCCGGCTGCAGAGTTGCTCGACCTGATCGAGCAAATGCGAGCACAGGATGATCGTTTTGCCCGCCTCTCGCTGTTGGCCTATGAGCTCTCCGATGGCGTCGGCGCCGAGCGGGTCGACCCCGGCAGTGGGCTCATCGAGGATCAGCAAGGGCGGCTCATGGACGATTGCCTGTGCCATCCCGAGGCGCTGTAGCATGCCTTTGGAATAAGTGGCGGTACGGCGGTGCGCTGCGACGGCCAGGCCGGTCTGCTCAAGCGCTGCTTCGGCCTTCCCGCGAAGCTCGTGAGACGCGATGCCGCTCAGGCGCCCGGAGAGCTCGACCACCTCGCGCCCGGTCAGAAAACGGTGAAAATACGGCGCTTCCGGAAGGAATCCGATCTGGCGTCGGGCCTCCCGACTGCCGCCGGGACGACCGAAAACCTCGCAGTGCCCGCTCGTCGCTTCAACCAGACCCAGGACGATCTTCAGCGTCGTGCTCTTCCCGGAGCCGTTAGGGCCGAGGAGTCCGAACACCTCACCCGGTCGGATTTCCAGGGAGACATGGTCCACGGCCCGGAGCTTCAGCCCGCGACGCCCGGCGGGAAAATCTTTCACGAGCGTGTCGAGGAGGAGAGCGGACGAGGCGGGCGTCGTACTCAGACTTGCAGACATGGTGCAGCTTACGGGGTTTGGAGGGCGCCAAATGCAGACGACGAGCGCGGGTTCCGCCGCGTCATTTCTGGACGTAAACGCCTTTCGTCGAACCGGCGCAACTACGGAATCGTGACGGGCCCGTTGTCTGTTTCGCCTTCGCTTTGAGCCGCGCCCTCGCCGGCGTTCTGTTCGGCCCGTTGCTGGCGTCCGAGCTCGTTGGTCAGAAGGATCGTCCGCGTCGGCGGCATCGTGAAGAGGTTTTCGGGTACGCCCGGGTCCCATTCAACGTCTTCGATCATGATCGTGCCGACGCTGCGGTCAGCCAGGCGGATGTCGATCTGGCGCGGCACCCAGTACAGCCCCGCTTTCTCCCAGCGGGTGAAGTGCCAGGAGCGCTCGACGATCGTGCCTCGGTAAAGCTCCTTCCACTCGATCTTGACCGGCAGATAGCCACGGCTGGTAAACGTTATGTCGGCATAGCGACCGTCCTTGCGGTACGCGCGAACCAGAACGCGGGGCGGCTCGATCTTGCGCACCCGCCCGCGGTAGTCATAGCGAACGAACTCGCCGAGCCAGTCGATGGGGAAGAGGTAGCGGTAGTCGTCGAGAAAGCCTTCGGTTAGGCCGCCGCTGAGAGGGCGGTTCTTCGGGTTTCGCCATTCCGGGTTGTGCTGCCAGCCGTTCTGACCATCAAAAGCGCGGATCAACAGCTTGGTGGCGAACCTCAGGTTTTCGATCTCCTGTTCGTGTAGCTGCCCTTTGGCGCTTGCTGTCAGCACCAGATCACGGCTGTCGCGGCCCATGCGCCGCGTGCCGGTCAGACGCAGCATGCGGGGCCGCGTTTCAGTGCCGGCGGCGGGAGTCGTGGCCTCTCGGTAGTAGTTGAGTACGGTGATTGCATGGGGGTCGTTCGCCGGGGGCAGTGGCTCGCGCATTTCGTCGAGCAGCTCCTCCTGGGTCTGCCCCCAGGTGGTGGTCGCGAAGCAAACAGCAAGGGCCAGAACGAGGCAGCAGGGCAGCACCTCTCGAAAGGAGGGCGGGGCGAACAAACAGGCTTTCACAAGCACTAAGAGTGGAGGCAAACCCGCTCAGGGAGCAACCCCAAAGGCCGGGGGTAGGGTGAAATCGCTCTGCCGCGCCAGCCACTGGCTGAGGCTGTCCAGCAGGGCCTTTCCCTCCAGCTCGTTTTCTGGAAGCACTTCGAGGGGCTGCCGCAGGCAGTGCCCCGCGGCTTCAGCAAAGGCGGGTTCCAGGCTGCCGAGCCAGCTGGCGTTCACCGCGTAGCCCTCGCGGCGCGCCAGCCAGTAAAGGCTCTTGAGCACAACGGTCGCCGGTCGCCTGCCAGCCGCAAGTGCATCGGCGACCTTGGTCCCGTGATCGTAGAGGGCGGCGTCGAATTCCATCAGCGGAATGTTCGCGACCCAGAAGGCAGCCCACTGGCAAGCGTGGTGAAAAACCGCGTACCGCTGACTGATCTGCGGGCGCCGGACAACAGGCCGGTACTCGTCGAGAAAGTGCGACCGACCGCTTCGGCGCATTTCCGCCGTGTCAAAGAGATCCGGAACGATCCCCGCTCCTTTCGCCGAGACCCGCTTGAGCGGGCGCAGCCAACCCTCCGGCGTCAGCGTCTCAAGGCGCACGGTACGCTCTCCGCGGGCTTCCCGCCCGAGGACGAGGCCGGTGGTGAGTTCATCGGGGCGCATGACGTTCGACCAGAAAGCCGGGGCTTCCCGGACGATTGTGAATTTCGGGGCGTTGGCTGAGTTTTGCAAGGCGGGGCATTGCTCCCGCGGCGGTCGATTCGCCTGTTGGACTTGCGCATTTTGCCAATGAAACCAGATTTGGCACATGATGACCGCTCCACAATTTCCCGACGAACAAGACGCAGAAGGCAATTTCCAGCGGCAGGAAGACGCCTTCGATCAGTGGGTCAAAGCCGATGGCTCGTCGCCGTTTCCAGCAGAGCGCGAGCGCTACCACCTCTACGTGTCGCTGGCCTGCCCGTGGGCGCACCGCTGCATCATTGTCCGCAAGCTCAAGGCGCTCGAGGATGTGATCGGCATGACGGTCGTGGACCCGATCCGCAACGACGAGGATGGGTGGGCCTTTACCGATGGGCCCGGGCATTCGCCTGACCCCATCAATGGCTTCAGCCTCCTCAAGGACGCCTACCTTGCTACCGAGCCCGGTTACCGCGGACGGGTTACCGTGCCAGTGCTCTGGGACAAGCAAACCGGCAAAATCGTCAGCAACAATGACGATCATTTGATGCGGATCCTCTGCTACGAGTTCGACGCCTTTACCGACGTCCGTCTCGACCTCGTTCCCGAAAGCCTCCGCGGAGAGATCGACACGCTGAACGAGCGGATTTACGAAACGGTCAATAACGGCGTTTACAAAGCCGGTTTCGCCACAAGCCAGCAGGCGTACGAGGCTGCGGTCTACCCGCTGTTTGAAACCCTCGACGAGCTGGATATCCGCCTGCGCGAGCGCCGCTTCCTTTTCGGCGATGAGCCGCTGGAAACCGACTGGCGCCTGTTTGTTACGCTGATCCGTTTCGATGCCGTTTACGTTGGTCATTTCAAGTGCAATCTGCGCCGGATCGCGGATTACCCAAACCTCCAGCGTTACCTCGAAGCCCTTTACCAATGGGACGGCATCGCCGAGACGGTCAACTTCGACCATATCAAACGCCACTACTACGTAACCCACGACGACATCAACCCGACGCAAATCGTGCCGGTGGGGCCGATTCTGGATTTTGCCCGCTAGCGCATTTGCCGGCCACGCAGCGATGCCGACCCTCGCCCTGCCACGATTTGGATTGCCACCCCTCGGTCAGGGCCGCATCGTGCCGGGGTTTTCGATGGACGAAGTGCTGAAACTGCTGCGCGAAGGCGAGCCACTGACCACGGGCCAGATGGCCCGGATTCTCGGGGTGCCCGAGGTCGAGGTAGAGGCCCGTCTAGATGAACTGCGCTCCGAGGGAACGCTTTTGGGCTTCCGTCCGGTGCTCAATCCGCAGGCGCAGGCCGATGTCGTCCGCGCTGTCATCGAAGTGAAGATCGCCCCGGAACGTGAAGGAGGCTTCGACCGGATCGCCGAGCGCATCGCCAAGTTCGATCAAGTCGAAAGCTGCTTCCTGATGAGCGGTACGTACGACCTGCTGGTGCGAGTTCGCTCGACTGGCCTGCAGGGCATCGCCAGCTTCGTTTACGAAAAACTGGCACCGATCGCGGGCGTCCAGGCCACCGCCACCCACTTTATGCTCAAGCCTTACAAGGAGAGCGGTTACCTCATCGAGCACCCAAAGGAAGAAGACGCCAAGCCGAGCGTCAGCCCGTAGGCGCTGCCCAGCTCCGCTTACAGGCTGTTTCTCGGGTTTTGGGGCGGTGTTGTGGGCTCTCAGGTTCGCCCGGCTTCCGACTCGAAAACGCGGTCCACTGAAACGCCCAACTTTTCCATTCCCATGTCTGACAACTCCCACGCTTCACGCTTCGTCGCCTCTCATGTCGCCGGTCTTCCGAAGTCGGGGATTCGGGATTTCTTCGCGATTGTCAGCCAGATGAAGGACGCCATCTCCCTCGGGATTGGCGAGCCGGATTTCGTCACGCCCTGGCACATCCGCGAGGCGGCGATTTACGCGCTGGAGCGGGGTAAAACGAGTTACACGGACAACCGCGGCCTCATCACGCTGCGGCGCGAAATCAGCACCTACGTCGAGCGGCTCTTCGGCGTCAGCTACCGTCCGGACGACGAAATTCTGGTGGCGGTGGGTGTCTCCGAGGCGCTCGACATCGCCTTGCGCGCGGTGCTCAATCCAGGCGATAAGGTGATGTTTCACGAACCGTGCTACGTCAGCTACAGCCCGAGCATCAAGCTTTGCCACGCCGAGGCCATCGGCGTGCAGACCGACGCCAAAGACGCCTTCGCGCTCGATCCGGATCGCCTGATCGCCGCCTGGGAACCGGGTGTGAAGGTCCTCCTGCTTTCCTTCCCGACCAATCCGACCGGCGGCACGATGAGCCGGGACAAGCTCGAAAAGATCGCCCGGTTTGCTGTCGAGAAGGACCTGCTGGTGATCTCCGACGAGATTTACAGCGAGCTGACGTACGAAGGGGAGCACACCTCGATCGCCTGCCTGCCGGGCATGGCTGAGCGCACCATCTTCCTGCACGGCTTCTCCAAAGCGTTCGCGATGACCGGCTTCCGCATCGGCTACGCTTGTGCTCCCGCGCCGCTGACCGAGGCTATGATGAAGGTGCACCAGTACGCCATGATGTGCGCCCCGATCCTCAGCCAGGAAGCTGCCATCGAGGCCCTCCGCCACGGCGAGGAGGCGGTCGCCCAAATGCGCGAACAATACCACCGGCGCCGCGACTTCATCTGTCGCCGTTGCAACGAAATCGGACTGCCCTGCCATACGCCGCGCGGCTCCTTCTATGCCTTCCCCAGCGTCGGCGAGACGGGGCTGACCTCGATGGCCTTCTGCCAGCAACTCTTGCAGGAAGAAAAAGTCGCCGTTGTCCCCGGCACTGCATTCGGGCGCGGCGGCGAAGGCTTCTTCCGTGCCAGCTTCGCCAGCAGCTACGACCACCTCCTCAAAGCCACCGACGCCATCGCCCGCTTCGTCGACCGGGCTGCACGGCGTCCAGAAGTCGCCGCCGGATAACCAAAGAATACGTACGTTTTCTTCCGGATATTTTGGATTGATATTGCGGCATCCGAGGTGCAGTCCGAAGGTGTCAGACTCCTGAACTTCCGTAGTGACTCCGAATAGCCTGAAATCATCTCTAGCTAGCTCATGGCAGCAAACGTCAGTTTCCTCGAACTTCTCCGGGTCCACGCCTTTTTCTTACAGCGAGTTCACCGTCCTCTGCGTTTGAATCCGCCTCAGACCTTCAACGAAAAAATTCAGTGGTTAAAGCTCTATTACCGCAACCCGATTTTGATCCAACTTTCGGACAAAATCGCAGTCCGCGATTTTGTCTGCGGGGACGTCGATTGAGTTGAACCTGGTCGGGCTTCACCGCGGCGACCACGGCCGACTCTCCTTACAGCGTTTACGGCCAGCGGTGGCTGCAGGGTGAGGGTTTTATCGAAAGGGCAACATGGAGAAGCAGGTCGAGCGCAGTCACTACGCATTCCAAAGATATCATCCGTTTCATCATTTTTTCATTTTAGAGAAAAAGGTGTAAGCAGAGAGTGACCGGAATTCCTTCACTGCTATATGAACGCCGTTATTTATCACTCGCCAAATGGGCGCGTGACCGGAGCGCTGACAGACGCGCTTGATTATTATGCTGCACTCCGTCTCGACGGCAGAGGAATTCTTCTCGTGGTCATTGGAGTCAAGCGCGAGGACGTCCTGACCCTGATGCACGACCGGTACCGACACGCTGCGGCTTTGAAAAGCGGCCTTCGGTTCATCGCCACCCGGGTGCTTCTGGCCTTTACCGGTTTTCAGCGGGTGCTGACCCCTTATTCGGCCTATCAGCGCGTTCGCCATTTCTTACGTGCTGAGACGGTCTATATTCTGCCCAGCCAGGTTCTACGGCACCACCATGAGCGCGGTCGCATTCACGATCGAAGCAATTGCGTCTTTCTGCTCGATCCGCACCGCCACCCGTATGCGGTTCATCGGCGGGAGGCATACCGTAAAAAACTGTTTCTCGCGGACCTGCCGGAAGTCGGCGCTTCCGACAACGCCGTGCTTATCAGCACCGTCTCTACACATAAGCAGCACCGCGCAGATGCTCTGACCGAGGGCCTCAGGCGCTGTGAGCCATTTAATGAAGCGATCGCGTTGAGCTACAAGCGAGAAAGCCCCTTGGCGAGCTTGAGGCTACTGCGACCGCCTGTGCCGGGTTTTTTCGCCCGCTTTGACCACTACCTCTACCTGCCGCCGCTTGGCGGCTATGATGAAAACCCACGGCTGGTTTTCGAAGCCCGCTGGCTCGGGAAGAAACTTACGATTGTCGAAGACGGGACCGACCCAGAGCGGGTTGAACAACTCCGTAATGGCCCGATGCCGGTCCTGGAACCCGACGATCCGATCTTTAGCTGGTTTCCCGGTAAAGAAAATTAATACGCCGCGTTGATCTTTTGTTCGCGGATTTGGGCGAAGAAGTCGTTGCCTTTGTCGTCGATGATGATGAAGGCGGGGAAGTCTTCGACCTCGATTTTCCAGATGGCCTCCATGCCGAGTTCGGGGAAGGCGACGCATTCCATGGCTTTGATGGACTCCTTGGCGAGAATCGCCGCGGGGCCGCCGATGCTGCCGAGGTAAAAGCCGCCGTGTTTCTGGCAGGCTTCGGTGACTTGCTTACTGCGATTGCCCTTGGCGAGCATCACACGGCTGGCGCCGTGGCTCTGGAAGAGATCGACGTAGCTGTCCATGCGGCCTGCGGTAGTCGGGCCAAAGCTGCCGCTGGGCATGCCGCGCGGCGTCTTTGCCGGGCCCGCGTAGTAGATCGGGTGATCCTTGACGTACTGCGGCAGGTCGTCGCCGCCGTCGAGCATCTCCTTGAGCTTGGCGTGGGCAATGTCGCGGGCAACAATGATCGTCCCGGACAGGCTCAGGCGCGTGGTGACCGGGTACTGGCTGAGTTCAGCACAGATGTCGTCCATCGGGCGGTTGAGGTCGATCTTCACCGCGCCCTCGCGAGTGTCCACCTGCTGGTATTTCGCCGGAATGAAGCGGCCGGGATCGGTCTCGAGCTTTTCGAGGAAAAGGCCGTCTTTGGTGATTTTGGCCTTGGCCTGGCGATCCGCCGAGCAGCTGACGGCCATGCCGACTGGGCAGCTGGCACCGTGGCGCGGGCAGCGGATGATCCGCACGTCCAGCGCAAAGTATTTTCCGCCAAACTGCGCGCCGATGCCCAGCTGATGCGCGCGCTCGAGCACCTGCGCCTCGAGGCCTTTGTCGCGGAAAGCGTGGCCATACTCGTTGCCGCTGGTCGGCAGGTTGTCGAGGTACTTGGTCGAGGCCAGCTTGGTCGTCTTCAAGCACATTTCCGCAGAAGTGCCGCCGATCACGATGGCGATGTGGTAGGGCGGGCAGGCACTCGTGCCGAAGTCGCTCATCTTGTCGATGACGAACTGCATCAGCCGGTCCGGGTTGAGCAGGGCCTTCGTTTCCTGGTACAAAAACATCTTATTGGCGGAGCCTCCACCCTTGGCGACAAAAAGGAACTCATAGCTGTCACCCGGGGTGGCGAAGAGGTCGATCTGGGCGGGCAGGTTGCACCCAGTGTTCTTCTCCGTCCACATATCCAACGGCGCCATTTGGCTGTAGCGCAGGTTTTCCTCCGTGTAGCAGTCGTAGACGCCCTTGCTGAGGTATTCAGCGTCATCGACGCCCGTCCAGACCGCCTGACCCTTTTTGGCGACGATCGTCGCGGTGCCGGTATCCTGGCAAAACGGCAGCTCGCCCTGTGCGGATACCTCAGCGTTACGCAAGAGTGTCAGGGCAACGTTCCGGTCGTTGTCGCTTGCATCCGGGTCGTCGAGGATGTCAGCGACCATCTGGATGTGTTTACTGCGGAGGAAAAAACTGATGTTTTTGAAGGCCTCGCGCGAAAGGTAGGTCAGGGCCTGTGGCTCGATTTGAAGCACCTCGCGCCCGTTAAACGTCGTGGTGGTGACGAAGTCGCTCGTCAGGTGCGTGTACTCGGTGGTGTCGCCCTGCAGCGGCAACATCGGCTGGTAATGGAAATCCGGGGTGGGCATGGCGGTGCGTATCGATTGAGGTTTATACTTATCGAAACATCTCTGCCGTATTAAGCAAACTTTTACTGAACAACGTTGGCCGACGTGCAGGGGATTGGCCCTTCGTGATGCAAGAATGAGCCGACTACGAGGAACGGACCGCAGTGGCTTGCCGTTGCTGGCGAATTGGCTTCAAGTTTCGCGGGAATGGAAGGAACGAACTGGAATGCGCGCTGGGAGGCGGGTGACACACCGTGGGACCACGGCGAAGCAGCGCCGCCCTTGCGCGAGTGGTTGAGCGCGCTGCGGGGCGGTGGATCGACGGCCGTTCCGGCGGAGGGTTTGCTCGACTTGGGTGGCCGCTGGCTCGTGCCCGGCTGCGGCAGTGGCAACGATGTGCGTTTCCTCGCTGACGCTTTCCAAACGACGGAATTCGTTGGGCTCGACCTGGCACCTGAGGCCATTCGTCAGGCGGAAGCCTACCCTCGGTCGGGGCGAGAGCGCTACCTGGTCGGCTCGCTGGCAGACCTGCCCTCGGACTTACTGGGAACCTGCGATGGCGTTTTCGAGCACACCTGCCTCTGCGCTCTCGAGCCGCCTGCGCGAGAAATATACCGCAATGCGGTTCTCGAGGCGCTCAAGCCCGCCGGCCATCTGCTCGGCATATTCTTTCTCGATGTGGGCCGCGATGGCGGTCCCCCTTGGGCGGTATCCGAGGCCGAGCTCGAAACCCTCCTCGGCCCGGAATTGGAAACCGTGGCCAAATGGACGCCGTCCCAAAAATTCCCGTCGCGGGTAGACAGCGTCGAGCAAATGCGGCTATTCAAGCGATGCCGCTGAGATAAGCGGGCCGATCGCCTCCGCGGAGGAACGTGGCGTTAAGCTGACGTCTGGAGCGCGCAGAATGCCGAGCACTGCCCCTTGCCGGGCGTCGGATTGGCGTCTCATACCATCTTGCCGAAGCCGCCACGCGGCGTTCAATCTACCGATCTATTCGGTAAGTTGTTCAGACGCCGGAGTTCCC
>JBHJGW010000025.1:0-2577 GCA_050331415.1 Opitutales bacterium
AGCCTTGGCAGGGTTGCCGAGGATCCCGCAGCGCTCGTGTACTGGGTCGACCTTTTCGGCGTCCAGTCCGGAGATCGCCAGGAATTCCGGCTCGTCGATCCGGCTGGGCGCGTGCTTGTCGAGGAACGGCGCGAGCTCGACGCAAGCCATGTCAGCTGGTTTGCCTTCGCGGGTCGCCGACGGCCGACCGAAGGTTGGCGACCGGGTTGGTATACCGCGACCTACCGTCTGATGCGCGGCGATGAAACGATCGTCCATCGCCGCGCTGCGATCAAAGTGGGTTCCTGAAAGCGCCGGTTGCTTCGCCGCGAGCAGGCCTCCGGCGAGTTTCCAATTTGGCTTCTACCTGCTTGCCTTTCGGCAAGCTCTGCAGCGGCGCGATCTGCTTCATCACAAGCGCGATCAAGTCGCTTTGCCGGTGCGTTCCGGTTTTCTCAAAGGCTTTCCTCAAATATCCGCGTGCCGTCGTCAGTTTCACGTTGGCAATCGAGGCGGCGTTTTCCAAGGAGGCCCCTTGCACGAGAAGACGCATCACGCGTTTTTCCGAAGGCGTCAGCCCGATCTCTTTCAGCATGAGATCGATCAGCGCCGGGTCTTGGGGGCGGCCGGCCGCAATAATGAGAGCCAACGGCGAGTCCATATGGAGCGGGGTCACCGTGACAATTTCGGGTTGGAAGACTTCGGTGCCTGCAATCTTCACGACGGAAGAGGTCCTCGGGCTGTCCACAGTCGCCGCATGAATTGCCGCACGGAGGGATTTCTGCGCGTCGGGCGTTGCTGCCGCGAGCCGACCGTTCATCTTCGCGAGGTGCTGAGATGTGGCGAGGAAATCCGTCGCAGCCTCGTTCAGAAATTTCAGCCCGCAATCAGGATCAACCACCATCATCGCCAGGGCAAGCCGATCGAGTACGAAATCCTGGAGCGATTTCGGAGCCTTGGCCCCGCCGCCTGCCTCCGGATTGTCGCGCTCCAGGATCAAGCTCATCCGCACGAGCTCTTTCTGCCAGCGCGGCCAGGATCCCCCGTCCTCCTTGCGTAGGATCGCAGCGAAGGGAAACACACCATCTGGCCGCTGCCACATTCCAACGAGGCAACGACGCGATGTGACCCAGAGGACCGGCTCCTCTTGGCCGATATCCAGCGTGGTCGAGATCGGAAGGTCGGGACCGTCGGCCTTGACAGTTCGCAACAAGCCTCCCGCAACCACCGTATCCAGCGTGAACCGGACAAGCTTGACAGCTGTCTCGGCCTTGATGTCGCCGTCCGTCGACAACCTGCCGACGCTGGTCGCAAGAAACTGTTTTTGACTAGAGCAATATGTACCCACCACACCGAATTCCGCCCCAGCGGTTCGGGCCAGGCTCGCAGCTATCATAACGAAACTCCGAAAAATTTTTCCCACCAACACCCTTCATTAATCATGTTCTGTGAGTCGCGGCAAGCTTAATGTAAGCTTTACAGGACCGCTGAACCCTTCTGGATTTTCACGTCAAGGTCGAATCCTGCGATTCGCCCGCAGAAGCTGAGTGAAAGGGATATTTCAAGTACAGGAACGCACCAGCCCGGCCATGGCGACGTGGATTGTATGTCCGTACTGCAAGCAGAAGTCGCTTCTGGTTCCGAAGCGCCAATAGCATTGCAAATCAATACGTTAGGCGATACCACAACAAATAAAGGGGGTATCTTGGGGTGGTCTTCATGGGAGTTGCGGACAGCGATGATTGCCAAACGATCGATATTGCGCAAGCGGGTCGCACGGGGCCAAATCAGCAAGGCGCTCCCACGGCGGAGCCTCTGGGCCAAGTCGAACCGGTTTATGTAGGGCCTTGATTTTGGGAACCTTTTAGGAGTGCGCTCGGAATTGGTGTTGAAAAATCAGGCCGTCATGGTGGTGCGCGAAAATTCGGTAATGGCACGTTGCAATTTGTTCCTTGATGCGCGGCGGTTTTCTTGTTCTTTTGGATTGCGAGGCGCGTTCCATTACATCCAAGACGATTTTACCTTCTTATCGGCGCCGGAAATCCCTGCATGCGCGGCGCTCGTTTTAGCGCCGACCGATCGCTTGCGACGAGATACGGCTCCCTCGGACATGGGTCACGCCTTGGATTAAGCTCAGGATACGTTTCCAGTCAATTTCTGCCAACGCTCCAAGATTCAACAAGTTTTGCCCCCTTCTTTCTTAACTTCGACGTCCGTCGGCCCAATACCCTGAATCTTACTATAAGATGGGTAAGGACTGGAGATTGCTGGACGGGATCCACAAATCTGGTCAGTCATCAGGCTTTGCCTCAGACGTGAGAGAGAGAAAGGGCGATTTCCCGCGAAATTGCTTTCAACACTATTCGCAACAAATGCTACGCTGCTCGTCCCGAGCCGGACCTTGGGTTCGGTGCTTTGGAGGCCGGGCATTTTGCGTGGGCCGTGGCTCAGAACGCGCTACGCAACCCTAGCAGGATGGCGTTGGAGCCGGTATCGGCATCGAAGAACCCGCTCGCGTCCGAACGGTGATGCAGCCGCAGATAGGGCCGGAACCGCGTCTCGGCGTTGCCAAATTCGAGCTCGATGAACCAGTGCGCG
>JBHJGW010000026.1:0-41148 GCA_050331415.1 Opitutales bacterium
CCTTCCAGTACCTTCGCGACACCCTCGCACGCCTCCCTAACATGACAAACCAAGACGATCTCGCCGCCCTCTCACCATCCCAATGGTCACCAATCGAACATCCCATTGGTAACCATCGCTAGGCTCAGGTCGCAACCGTCGGAAGTCGAGGGATCAAGACCGGACGCTTACAGAAGAGCGAAAACGAATGCGATTCTAACAATTCTCATCGGCTTCCCTATGAAGCTGCTCCCCAAGAATATCGAATGGGCAACCCTTCAATATCCTGTCCGACTATCAATTCATTGTGGCGATGCGTTTTCGCGAGCTCTTGGGCTTCTGGAACTATAGGCTCAAGAAAAAGCTGCCACGCGTCCGGGAACGAGAGCGGAGCGCTCTTATTTCGAGCGGCATGGCCTTGCGCGTCGGATCGGAGCCCCGTGAGGATTGCAACCTCACGGGGCCGAAAGGGTAAACCAATAATGAAAGCATTGGTTGCCCTACTGCATAGGACACTGCCAGGATCGCTTACGCAGAATACGTTAGATCCGGCAGGCCTTGAGAGGTATTGCAAACGACTATTGCGGGGTGGAACCGTCTGCGGCGAAGTACAAGCGGTCGATCTGGGAGCCGTCTTCGCGGCGCAGCAGGCGGAAGGTGTAGTCACCTGAGGTGACATTTGTGAAGGTGGCGATCTCTTTCCACTGCCATTGTCCTCCGGTGCTCCAGCCATTCTGAGTCTGCCAACCGCTGTGACCGTCGAGTTTGTAGTGGAACGAGTCGTCCGCGCCACTGGCGAAGTTCACGCGGGCCCAGACGGTGACATCACCCGCATCCACGACCGAGACGTTGTAATAGGCCTGTCCGGTATCGCTATCATCGGCTGTGCCGTTTATGCGGTTCGTCCCGTCATTTGGCCAGACGATGTACTGTCCGCCGGAGGCACCACTGTCGGCCTGCACTTCGAATGGAGTGAAGTTGGTGACATTATCGTAATTCTCCGCTTCGATATAACCGTCCCAAGTGTCCAAGCCATTGATGGTAACATTGTCCCAGGCAAACAACTCCTGTTCGTAGCTAACCTTGGCCCGGATAACGACCTGGATGGTGAGGGCGCTAACGCCGGTAACGGAAACCGTTTCCGGTGCATCTCCGTTGAAGTTGCCGGAGCGGGAGGCGATGAGGGTTTCCGCACCGCCGTCGGCGATGTAAGCCACCGTCAGCGTATCAGCGGCTTCCATAGCATCGGTGCCGCCGCTCTGGATGTCCACGGCGATATCCGCACTGCCGTTCACGTCGATGATCTCGGAGAACCAGATCGCTTCGCCACCGGTGTCTCGGGCTTCGAAGGCGCCGTTCTGGACGCTGAAGGTTGGTAGGTTACCGGTGATGCCGGACGTATCAACGCTCCAGGCGGTGGCACCTGTGTCGTTATTCGTGCCATCCGCAAGATTGAAATCTTCCAGCCACTCCTCGCCAGAGCCTGAGCCGCCACCGGAGCCACCGGAGCCACCGCTGGCGGCGTTGATGGCAATATCATCGATGTACCAGTAATCCGTTTCCCAATTGCAATCGAGGCGGAAGCGAATGGCGCTGGTGCCTGCGGCTAGCGAAACTGTAGCGGTGCCGTCGCCATTTTGCCCCTGCCTGGACCAGACCGTCGACCAGGTGCTGCCGTCAAAGGCGTCTACGAGGGCCAGGTCCGGGCTTTCGAAGGAATCGATGCGGTAGGCAAAGGTGAGGTCCGTGCCGGCGGACAGCGGCGCGAACCCGCGCTCGATGGCGCCCTTGTGGATCAGCTCGACGCTGTTGCCGGAGCCAGCGGCCGGGACGACGGCCGACTGAACCGTTGCGGGCTTGTTGCCCACGTCCGCCCAAGAGGCGTCGGCCCAACCGGTGCCCCCGGAGAGATCGCCGCTTTCGAAGTCGTCAGCAATGCCGCCACTTTGGTCGAAGTAGAACGCGCCGATGTCGTTGCGGGTGCCATCCGGGTCATTGTAGAAGGGATCGGGGTCCCCGGCGTCGATTGCCGGTGAGCTCGCCTGTAGCGAGAAGTCGGCGTTCGCGGGATCCACGAATTGCGGATCGGCCATGATGAAGTTGGTCCCAAGAACTTGCGAAGGGCCGTCGAAGAGATTGTAGGCGATGGTGATGTTCTTTGCGGCAAGGTCTACATTCTGGAGGTTCTGAATGCAGGTGCCGCCGGGCTTCCCGATAATATTGTTACGGATGTCGATGTTGAAGAAGTTTTCCGTCGCCTCAAGACCAAACGATCCAATTCCGATCGTTGCGTTTTTCGACTTAAAACTGCAATTGTAGAAGGTATTATTCCAAACCTGAACATCGCGGACGGACTCCCCTGCGCCACCCTTGTTCTGTGCTTGGACTTTGAAACCGAAGTTTTCGACATCAAAGAATAGGTTGTGGTGCACATTGACTCCCGATACCAGGATGCCATCTTCGGTATTGACCGCCAAGCCTTCACTATTGCCATTCAGAACGCGGCACCCAATATTACTGTGAAGCTCAATGTTAAATTGCTGGGTCGTATAATTGTCCACATAGTACGGACGAAACTTTACGTCATGAACATAATTGTTATGTACCACGACGCCGTTGTTGCCGACGTAGACATCGATACTCTCCTTGGTACCTCCGGTGATCTCGTTGTAAGCGATCTCGCCATTCCTAGTACGGAGCATGTTGAGGTGCTCTCCGAGAATGACTCCAGTCTCGCCGGGTTTTCGGTAGGTTTCCGTACAAGCCTCTTCGATGTAGTTGCCGATGAAGCGAATGTTTTCGTTCAAGGGGTTCCCGGGCCCAGCATAGACGCGCAATCCTGCATTTTTGATCAGGTAGATCTCATTATACAGAATATCGATATTGTTTGACCGATTGATGTAAATGCCGCGCATGAGGTTGCCGGAAAGACCGGATTCGCCGACTTGCTCTACCCGCACGCCTTCGAGACGCACATAATCCTGCTGGCGGATGACAATGCCGTCGCCCCCGGTCAGAACAGAGAAGTCGAGCACGGGCATCTCGTTTTGGTAACCGGCCACGGTCACCCAGGCACCGGCTGTGCCGCTGACGGGGATTTCTAACGTCGAAGGCATGTTGTAGGTGCCGCCACGGATGTAGAGCGTGTCGCCTGCGGAAAGCTGGTTGACACCGTAATGAGGCGTAGCCCAAGGGGAGTTGATGGTTCCCGAATTGGAGTTATCGCCGTTCGTGGCCACGTAATAGGTGGCCGCCATTGCGTTGCTGCTGATGAATAAGAATACGCTGGCACCAAGCAGCCAGCGGTTCCATCGCCATTTTCGGCGCGTTGATTTCATTAGTATTTTTTCCATTGGGTTGGGATCAGGGGTGGGGATATTCTTTCGCATCCGAATTGATGGGAAGAAAGCTTGTAGAAAGATCTTAGGAAGTCGCCTTATGGCGACAGGAGGTCGGCTAGGAGTGTTTTGGTCCGCTGACACGAAAAATTGTCACAACTGCGGAGGAGTCGCTGCATGTGTTCAGATTCGAGGGTGAGCATTGCGCCCATCGAAACGAGCTGATAGGTCATCGCCTTTTTTGACTCGAAGATCTGCCTGTATTTCTCGAGAGCAGGGTGATGCTTGTTCTGCGGGTCTCCCTCGGCCCGTTCCAGCACTTGATTAATCGTTTTCTCGATCAACATTAAGTCCCTGAGGAGATAGAACAACGGTGTTTGGCCTCGATTATCTTTAACCTTTAATTCGGCTCCTCTTTCGATCAGCAGGGCGGCTGCTTTGCGATTGGCGAGCTTTGTCGCGTAGTGCAATGCGGTCTGTCCCAAGTTATCTTGAGCGTCGATATCGGCCCCATACTCAAGAAGTACTTGGATCTCGCGGATGCGAGTATCCGCATCCCATAGAAACGCCATATGCAAAGGGCGACGGCCGAGGGAATCGACAGCATTAACATCGGCACCGGCTTCGATCAGCAGTCTGACAACTCTGGGGTCCTGGTTTTCGAACCAGACCGCGGGCGAATGCAGGATGGTTTGGCCCTGCTCGTCGCAAGCATTGACAATTTCTTCGGTCCGGTCTGCTATCAGGGCTTTGACTGCTTCGCTGTCTCGCGATTGGATCGACGCTCGCAATGCAGCCACAGCATCGCTTCCGTTAGTGGGCTCGCCGGCCTGGACCGCAGGAACGGCAACTGAGCAAACTAGGATCAAAAGGCCGGTAGTGGCCAGTAGCGCGCGTACGCGTGAATGGGGTGTTCGAGCCATGGGGTGTGGCTTTGGGGTGAGAATTAGGCTATAGCCGCAGGGTTTCGAATCGCGACGGATGCTGCACCCGAAGCAATCTAAACTTCAAGGTTTACGATGGGGTATTTTGAAGTGCTTCCAGGCCTATCCTGAATGCGGAGGGCTGGATTGGCCGTCTGCCACCTTTGGGCAGGCGACCAACCTCATCTCCGTTGCTTCGTTTATTGCGGTGTGGAACCGTCCGTAGCGAAGTACAGGCGGTCAATCTTCGAGCCGTCTTCGCGGCGCAGCAGCCGGAAGGTGTAGTCCCCGGCGGTGACGTTGGTGAAGGTGGCTAGCTCCTTCCACTGCCATTGCCCGCCGGTGCTCCAGCCGTTTTGAGTCTGCCAGCCGCTGTGACCGTCGAGCTTATAATGGAAGGAATCGTCCACGCCACCAGCGAAGTTCACGCGAACCCAGACAGTTACGTCTTCACTCTGACCTAGGCTGAACTGATAGTGCGCTTGGCCGGTGTCGCTGTCGTCGGCGGTGCCGTTGTTACGGTTGGTACCGTCGTTCGGCCAGACGATGAACTGTCCGCCGGAAGCGTCCCCATCGGACTGGATTTCGAAGGGTACGAAGTTGGAGGCGTTGTCGTAATTCTCTGCTTCGATGTAACCGTCCCAGCCACCCGAGTCACCACTGGCACCGGTGACCTGGACGTTGTCCCAACGGTACTGCTCCTGTTCGTAGCTGACCTTGGCCCGAATGACGACCTGGATCGTCGAGGCACTGATACCACTGACGGAGACGGTTTCCGGTGCGTCACCGTTGAAGTTGCCCGAGCGCGAGGCGATGGCGGTTTCGGCCCCGCCGTCGGCAATGTACGCGACGGTGAGGGTGTCGGCTGCTTCCATCGCGTCGGTGCCGCCGCTCTGGATGTCGACGGAGATATCTGCGGAACCATCCACGTAGATGGTCTCGGAGAACCAGACGGCTTCACCGCCGGTGTCGCTGGCCTCGAAGCCACCGTTCTGGACACTAAAGGTCGGGAGATTGCCGGTGATGCCCGAGGTATCAACGCTCCAGGCGGTGTCGCCGGTGTCGCTGTCCGTGCCGTTGCTTAGATCGAAGTTCTCCAGCCACGAGCCGACGGAGCCGGAGCCGCCACCTGTAGCGGTGCCAACGACGATATTATCGACATAGAAGTAGTCGGTCTCCCAGTTGCAGTCGACGCGGAAGCGTAGGGCGCTGGTGCCTGCGGGGAGAGAAACCGTGGCCGTGCCATCACCATTCTGCCCCTGCATGGACCAGACTGTCGACCAAGTGCTGCCGTCAAAGGCGTCGACGATGGCCAAATCAGCGCTTTCGAACGAATTGATGCGGTAGGCGAAGGTGAGGTCCGTGCTGGTGGAAAGCGGCGCGAACCCGCGCTCGATGGCTCCCTTGTGGATCAGCTCAACGCTGTTGCCGGAGCCAGCGGACGGAACGACGGCCGACTGAACCGTGGCGGGCTTATTGCCCACGTCCGCCCAGGAAGCGTCCGCCCAGCCGTTGCCACCCGAGAGGTCGCCGCTTTCGAAATCGTCCGAACTGTCGCCGCTACCGCCGTCGCTTGGAGGAGCCACTGCTGCAATCGTCAGATCGCCGTGAGTGATCGAACCACTCGTGACATCGAGGCGGATTGAGTGCTGCCCCTTCGTCAGGTAGACGGTGCCGCTATGAGTACCAGCGGAGGTTACGGTGAAAATTGGGGTGTCCAGATTGGCCATAGCGACCAGTTCACCGCTGCCTGTGAATGAACCGGAGACCTCGTAGTCCCCGGTTGCGGGTACGATGATCGCCCAGGCCACCCAACCGTCGGGCGCCGTCAACTGGCCCGTGTTGCGGTCATAGTTGTCCGTCTTGTTTGGCCCCCAGTTACAGTCGAAGTAGCTGTTGCCAGCGTTGAGGGTCGCCGGGAGGCTTTCGCCGCTGTTGGCCTCGGCGGGCAGGCTGCGGTTCATTTCGATCACCGACTGTACCAACGGATACTGGCTACCGAGTTCAGGAGAAACCTCTTCCGGCCACTGCGAGTAGGTTCCGAAGGTGTGCAGCGTTTGACCGTATTCGGAGGCCATCTGGATCACCCGCGTATTGGCGTCGGCGGTTTGGGCCACCGAGTACTTCAAATCTTTGAAGTGGTTGAGCCAGTACTGGTAATAATCGCCGCCTAGGGACCAGCCGCCTTCGTAGCCGGCGGGATTGAGGCCCCAGGACCGGGCATAATGGGCCTCGCGCCATTGGGCAAAGGTCCACTCACCCTTGGTGCTACCCGCTGCGGAGCCTCGGGTAGGAAAGTTCTCATTGTTGGGACCAAAGAAGGCCGTCTGCGAACCCAGGTGGATGCCGTCGAGGTAAAGGCGTGCATTTGGGTAAGTCCCAACGGGGTCGTCCGATTTCGCCGGCAGGCCGAGGCCGATGATTTTGATGGTGTGGCTACCGGCTGACAGTTGGAAAACCCCTGAAGAATACGCGCAAAACTCGTGACGGGGTTTACTGCCGTTTCGGCTAGTCCAGAAGCGGCCGGTGGCGTCGTTCATCGGCAGGACCTGTCCGTCGATTTCAATCTGGATCATGTTCTCCAGCTCCGGATTGCTCGAAGTGCCCGGGTCTTTGGCGCGGAAGGCCAGCCAATACGTGTCGGCCTGACCGACGGAGAACGTGGCCTCCATTGAGCCAGTGCCCTGGATGTAGGCAGCTTGGGTGCCGAGGTCGATGGGCTCGTAGCCGCTCGCGTTATCGACGATGTCCGATCCGAAATCACGGATGCCCGCGGTACCGCTAAAGCTCCAGGAAGCGCCGGAGGGCTGTTGCTGGTCCGTTCCCGAGGCGACGTTCGGCGACTCGAAATTGAAATTCGGGAGCGGTTCATTGTCTTGAACACCGAGATCGTTGGCGCCCTTGTAATAGGCCGCGCCGCTGCCGCCCCAGAGGTAATAATTGACCGGCTTCGGGTCGTAGGGCCAGAGGGAGTTCGGCACGTTCGCGTTGCCGTTGCCGTTGGCAAAGTAATCGTCCATGATCCGGAAGATTTCCGCGGCACCCCAAACGTTGTCATACTGCCACATCACCAGCGGGCGGAAACGCGCCCCGAAGTCGTCATGGCCGTAGACATCGATAAAGGCTCGGCTCATGCGGAGGGTCTTGTAGCCCCAGAGACGGGCCATTCCCGTGTACCAGTCTACCTTGTCAACGTCGCCATCGCCATTGCTATCGGTGAATGCGCCGTCGTAGTTGAGCGCATTACCAATGGGGTCACCCGAATTGATGAGCTCATACGATTCCGCGGCCATCTCGTTCGGATGGTAGTTCCAGACCTCGTTGGAGAACTCGAGGTAGACGCAGAGGTTCGCGTTGAGCGGCGGATACTTCGGGTTGGAAGTGAAGTCGCTGTAGGGCTCGACGCCGTCGGAGCCGTAGCGCATCAGCTTGGCGAGCTTGTTGAAGTAGGCGTCGTCGGCAAGGTGCGGCACGCAGAGGTAAAGGTCGCGCCCGGCCTCGTTGCAGGCCATGATGAGGTTTTCCAAGGGCGGGTTCATGCGCGTCTTGTCGAGGGCGTTCCCCGGCAATGAACGATCACTCCACGTTCTAATCGGGCAACCGAGGCCCATGTTGATCGCGCGGATCGCAACGTAGTGAGAGGTTGATTCGCGGAAGCCTCGCGTGGCCACTTCGTCTGGGTGGTGGGGCGTGTTAGAGCCTTTGGCGATTGGCCGCATGAAGACGACGTCGAAAACGCCGTTTTCGCCGCTGCCGTCGAGGCGCTCTGTGTTGTTGAAAGAGATGTCCCAACGTTCCTGCGGCCAAGGGATCGTGACTAAGGCCTCGGTGATGTTGGAGGCGCTGTCATAGCCCGCTCCCTTGGGAAGAATTTCGGTGTAGCTTTGGCCGCCAGCCTGGATGTCCACCTGACTCCAATTGAAGTCAACCTCCGCCTTGCCCTTGAAGCGCAGCAGGAAGGTCCCGTCGACAAAGGCGTCGATCCGGTGCTTGAAGTCGACCTTCGGCCAGCCATTGTTATCGAGGTCGCCGCTGCTGAGGTAGTTATTGTTGCCCGCGTACTTGAAGTTAGGGAGGTCGTGCGACCACGGCTGGAACAGCCGGAAGTTGTCGGCCACCCAGGTATCGTGGTAGGTCAGGAAACCATTGATGGCGGAAATTGATGCGGGTTGGATAACCTCTTCCGGGGTACTCGGGCTCGACCAAAGCAGTCGGCATTTGGCGTCAGCGTAATCCTCCCGGTACTCGATCTTGATGTCGTAGCGCTGGTTGGCGTTGAGGGCAATCGTCGCGCTGTGCAGGGCGCCCGTGTACGTCCATTCGTCAATTAACGGGTTTCCGAAAGACTGGCCCTCAGGAGCAATCCAAAGGCGGACGCCGTCATCGGCATCGAGCGTGATCGTGTAGGTTTCGCTGAAGCGCGGCATCAATTGGCCCGTCCAGCGCACCGAGAAATTATTGGTCGGAAAGTCCGCGAAGCCTGGGGCGGTGGAGCCGCCGATGGGTAGCTTGGTGCCCCAGTCGAAGTCGACGCGGACGTCTTTGCGCGTAAACGCCGGGCTGCCGCTCAGCGTCGTGTTGTCGAAGTATTCGCCTTGCAGTCCGCTGTCGAGCAGACCGCCTCCGACAGAAGCTAAGGCTGCTTCCAACGGACCGCTTGCGGTGAGGAATAGGGCGGCGACGAAGGCACCGCGGGTGACCGTTTGGCGGATGCTGTCAACAGCTCCGCCCGGCACTCCAGAGATCGGCTTTCGACCTCCAGAGAACATGGGGGGTTTCTGGGGCATAGTGGGTTACGTAAGGTACAAGAGATTTTTTGCTGACCGGATGTGACTCTTGCTGCCAACCGATTCGGAAGCGAGAGAAAGATTGGTTAACAGCTTGAACCCACAGCGAAACCTCTGTTAGCTACCCTTATTGGAGAAACACAGATAAAATATTATCATGCAGGTGTCCATATTCTGAAAATGCTCTTTGAAAGTGACTTATGCTATCCAAGAGCAGAGTGATAATCGGGTTTCCCAGTAGATCTAATGGTATTTTCCTGAAGATAAAAGGCTCTGGCTTTAAGTTAATAGATTAACCTCGTGAAAAGGGTGACACAACGAGAATTAGCGGAGGCTGCCGGGGTATCGGTCGCTACCGTATCTTTGGCCTACAGCGGACACCCCCGTATCTCAGTCAAAACGCGTGAACGCATCCGGGCGCTCGGAGTAAAATTGGGTTATCGACCTACGCCTGGCCTAAGTGCGAGCCGAGCGGGCAGCCGCGCTGAGCACCTTTCGTCTTCGCTTGCAGTCATCACCACCGCCGATCACGAGCAGCAGTTTTTCTCACAAATTTTGCTGAAACAAGACCGGGCGCTATTTGTCGCTGGAGCAGAGGCAGCGGGCTATGGGCTCGAGGTGATCGAACTGACGAGTTTGACGCCTGAGGCGCTGCGCCGAAAGCTGGAATTTCTCCGTGTCGACGGAATATACGTACCCATGGTTCCGAAGCTCGATCCCGATATCATCGAGGTGCTAGCTTCCTGGCCATGCCTTGGCATCATCAGCCAAGTGCGCAATCCGCGAATACCGGTGATCGAAAACGAAAAGTTAATGAAGAGCTTTGAGGTTTTCGAAGAAGTCGCTCGAAGGGGCTACCGGCGAACTGGCATCGTGATGCGGCGTGTGTCGCCCAGCCGCGGTGTCATTTCGGAACTTGGAGGTCTCCTGGCAGCGCGGGAAAACTTCTCCCACTGTGAAAAATTGCCGGTTTGCTACCTTCCGCACCATCGCGCTGAAGATGACGCGATGGATCGCGAAATTCGAACCGTCCTTTCCTACGCTCAAGATCATCAGATCGACAGCCTGATCGCGCCTGATTACTTCGTGATCCAAGGCGTCCTGGAGCAATGGCCAACTGCCCCCCCGATCGGTACCGCATGCCTGGCCATTCCGTTTGGAATCTCCCACAGCAAGATTACGGGAATGCGCCACCAGAAGTATCGCTTTTACGAGCGCGTTCACAGCTTGATGGACCAGATGGTTCGGACGAACTTAACCGGTCGCGAGCTCAGCGACGTTCGCGAAACCGTAAAGCCTATCTGGAATGAAGGACAAACCTTGCCGGGCCCGAATCCTCTCTAGACCTGCGTTTTGCCGCAATCGAATTGAGCAAAACCGGTGGTTTGAAGCTTCCGGATTGGGGGCTGTGATTAGAGGTTTCGGGAAGGCCTCTAGAGCCGAAAATTTAGCCATCGGGTTGAAAGAATATCGTTAGCAATCGATAAGCGTGCGTAGTGATAAAGACGACACCACCACCGAATTGCTCAGAACCAAAGTAACGAAATAGACCGGGAGAATCCGCTTCAGTAACCCGCGTAAGACCACCAACGATCCCGCGGCAGGAAGTCCCTTCGAACGGGAATGACGTCACCATTTCTGGAAATGACGCCGCGATTCCTCGAAATGGCACCGCGATTCCTCGAAATGGTCGCACGATCCCCTGGGAATGTGACCACGATTCCCGAAAATCTCCGCGCCATTCCCGGAAATGACGCCACCATATCCGGGAATGACGTCATGAATTCCGGGAATCCAGGTGCCATTTCCGGAGATCGCCGCGAGATGCCCTGGCGGCACGGTCGACCAAAGGGTTTGGAGGCTTTGGGTCGCTTTTGAATAGGACGCTCTCGCGCTCGCGACCGTCGCCTCGCTTCGTTTGCCCGCAACCTGAATCCGCAGCGACGGCCCCGAGTTTAGGCAGTATTGCTGCATCCGAAAGGCGTCGACCAACGCCGTGCCCAACGGTTGACTCTGTTGTCTATTCTTGCGAAGGAGGGTGTACCCTTTCAGGCGAGGGCCACGGGACAGCCCCCGCTTTCTTCTTTGGACAACGAACAAAATCTCCCCATTCCTGATGACCAACCCATCTTCCCAAAAAAGCCCTCAGCGTTCGCTTGGCGACAAAACCAACGTGGACAGCTTTAAGCTCTATGCCGTCAACGCCTCTCAGTTCGGAGTTCGCTACCCGGAAACCTTCGTGCTTTTCGAAAATCGGCGTGGCGTCCGGACAGAGTTCTGCGTAGATCGCTCGAGCCTCCAGCTTTGGATTTCGCCATTGGCTGGCAAGTCAGATGATTATCGCGATCGCAACTGGTCGAATCGCGACGACCACACCGCCATCTTCGACCGCATCCGCGTTCCCGGGCTTTCTCTCGAGGCTTTTCAGAAATGCGATTTCGACCCGTTTCACTGTGTCCTGCATTATGGAGAACAAAAACTCCATCTGGCGCAGATTTATGATCAGCCAGCGGTCCTTCTGTGGTTCGAGCAGGGCGGCAAGGTCGATTTCAAGGTTCTGGGAACGCCGGAGCAACGAACCAAGGAGGCCTTTGTCGTCCGCCGCGATAGCCGGGGCCGCGACTTTCAATTTGCCGCCATGCTGGCTCCCGGCGTGGGCAGTTTTCAGCATCAGCAAACCCTGGACGAGGCGCGCAGCGTCTACGCCCGGGCCAATCTCGCCCCCGGGCAGGTTTTGTTAATTGCGGGCGAACTGTGTAGCGAAGAGCCCGCCAGCGTCTTGCGCCCCTACCTGCAACAGCCGCTAGCGGGCCTTCTGGCGGATAATGAGCGCATGGTGGAGGCGGCTCTGCACACTGGCCAGTTTCGGTTGAAGGGACGTCCGGAAATGCAAGAGTTGCTTGAGCGCAATCGGCGGATCGCCCTTTCGCTTCAGACGTTTGAAGGGCCAATGCGTACCTGTAGCCAATTTATTTACTACTTGATCTGGATACGCGATGCGGCGGTCAACTCCTTGTACCTCTCTTCCACTGGCTGGCTCGAGCCCCTTCGTCAAAACCTTGCGGCGACCCTCGCAAATCCCTCCTTCAGCGAAATCGAGCCACGCGGCCGTTTCTTTGGGCAGATGCTTGCCGGTCCCATCACCAAGCGACAAGAGGACGGCGTGTTCTACGTCATTTGGCAGGCCTTCGCCTACTGGATGCAATCGGGCGACCGCACCTGCTGTCAGGGTGAACGTCTCGCCGTGATGCAAGAGGCAATGGACTGGCTTGAGCGCTATTGTTTCGATGCAGAGTTGGGCCTCTTCGGTCGCTTTTATAAAAGCGAGACACCGTTGTCGGGCAGTATCGACGACGGTGCGGACAATGCGTGCGGAGCGCCCACCGAACCTTCGGACGTTTCCTGGAACGGTCGGCAGGTCACTCAGTCATTCGACCTCTACAACATCATGTTCTACAACGCGTGGCTGTTCCTCGCAGCAATGGAGGCGGCGGATGGGCAAGCTGAATCAGCCGCCAAGCACCGGGAGCAGGCAGACCGATTACTCGAGCGCATCGAGCCGTTTTTCGAGCGGGAAGATTTCATGCCTTCCTACGGCTCCCTGCGCCTCGACGATAGCAGCGTCGTCCAGGATGAGCCCTATGGCATCGCCGAGTCGAGCTACCGCGGCGCACTCGCAATTCCCTGGCTTCAGCCGCACCGTCCGCAGCAGTATTACCACATTCGCGAGCAGCTTCTAGCCGATGTGAAATACGATCCCGAAGGTTGTCTGGTGAAGAGCATCCTCGTCTCGCTTGCTGCGATGGATACTGCTTTGCATGACGAGGATCCCCTGATGGAAATGCTGGAATACCTTGTCCCGCAATCAGTGAGGCCCGGCAAATATTTGCCGATGCCCTACACCATCCCTGAAGTCGTGGATGTGGAGGACGGGCACCCGTTCCGCGACGTGCGGCCCATTATCTACAGCAGTGCTCCCTGGATGGCCGTGGTGGTAGGGTTCGGCCTGCGTCGGCTTGCCTGCGGATTCGCGGTTCGACCGACCAAGTTCCTCGATGAGATCAAGGCCTTTTCGTATCGCGGCAAAGAGCTAGCGGTTAAATTTTGCCAGTGCGAGCCGAAGGCGGACGGCCATCGCTTGACGATCAATGGCGAACCCCTGCGCCGCACCTGGCAGATCCCGCTGTCCGCGCTCTCCAAAAACCAAAATGAACTGCAACTGGAACGGGTCCCGGAAGCAGACGAAAATTTGCTTATCGATTCGACGCTCCTGCTGGAAAATTACAGGGAAGCCCCGAACGGCACTACTGACTACACGGTCGAAGCGTTCGGCCACAATGTCGTTTGCTTCAAGCATTTGAGTGGGCGAGTCGCGGTGGAGGATGCGGCAGGCAAACCTGTGGAGTGCCGACGAGACGACTTCCGAGGACTGTCCTGGCTCCATTTCGCTGGCGTGGGCCGGATTCAGCTGCGGGTAGATTGAGCACCTGTGTTTCGCGTTAGTGAGCTTTTGGAACGGGTTCCAATTACGTCCGTCTTTCGAACGATTTCAGTTTTTGTTGGCCTCCTAGCTGGCGACACGGGAAAACAGCATCTCAAGCTTCAATGCTTTCGAAATGTTGACGATCGATCCTGGTGATATTCCCGGCGACTTCAGCTGGGCTCAAGAGCAGTTGTCTCAGGTAGGGAGCTGCCTTCGCGTTCGTTGTAAGTACGAGCCTGACTTGCCAGCAGAATGCTATCGCGCGCGGCGAGAAGGTGATGAGGAGGTCGTCCTTGAGGCCAGCTCGGCATCGGGAGCGCATTATGGCATGCTGGAGTTGGAGGAGCGGCTGCGTTGCGGTGGGCTGGCAGAGGCGGAGACCGTCGTGCAGACGCCACGCTTTCCCTTTCGCGCGTTCAAGTTCAACCTGCCGTGGAACGCCTACCGATGGGGCGAGGTGATGACGCAGCATCAAGAGGTTTGCCGTGAATTTGCTTTCTGGCGGCGCTTCCTCGACCACTTGGCGCGGTGCCGATTCAACGCTCTTACGCTGTGGAATCTGCTGCCCTTCCCCTGGATGGTCCGCGTGCCCGGGTTTCCCGAAGCTGCCGTGGGCGCCGACGCCGAAATGGAAGCTTGGGAGGAGCTCTGGAGCTTTGTCTTCCGTGAAGCCCGCCGCCGTCACCTGCAACCAATCGTGATCTGGTGGTCCATCTTTGTACCACCCCATCTCGAATCCGCATGGGGCGTCGACTACTCGAGCGGCGAGTATCATCTCGGTCCTGGGCAAACCGACGAACGAATTGAACGCTACAACCGCGAAGCGACTACCGCTCTCATCAACCGTTACGACCACCTGGCCGGAGTCGGCGTGTGCATGGGTGAGCGGATGGAAAATTTGAACCCCGCCGAACAGCGCGCCTGGCTAGAGAAAACCGTCCTCGCGGGCGTCCGGGCCGCGAAGCGACCGGTGCTCTTCGTGCAGCGCGCTTCCTTGAAAGCGGACAGCCGTTCCGTTCGGGAGATGATCGAAGGAGCAGATCTTCCGGGGCCCGTTATTCTCGAATACAAGTTCAACTGGTCGCACGCCCATTCCACGCCGACTCTGGCCATGACGCACGGAGCTGCGGGTGGGATCGATGAGGGGCTTTGGTCCCCGCCCCCGAAGCATTATCGCGTCGCCTGGATGGCTCGCAACGAGGACTTCTTCGTCCTGAGATGGGGCGAGCCAGACTTCATTCGTGAGCATATTTCGCGTAACGGCCATCCCTGGGTGGGCGGTTACTTCGTCGGCAGCGAGGGCCATATCCCGGCCAAAGAAGTCGCCGAGCAACTGCCCGAGCACCAGCGGGGCTGGCGCTACGCCTTCGAGCGCCAATGGCTTTTCAGCTTCCAATGGGGACGCCTGGTCTTCGATCCCACGACACCAGATACACGATTCGCCCACGAGTTCGAACGGCGATACGGCGAGGGGATAGGGCCGCAACTGGTCGAAGCCTTTCGTCTGGGCAGCCGGATGCCTCTGCGGCTGGCTTCGTTCCACGCCGCCACGTGGGACTACACCCTTTACGCGGAAGGCTTTCTAACGCCCTTCGCGTCACAAGGAAGGCATAACGGACGGGCTTTCCTCAGCGTGGACGAACTGATCGAACATCCCACTCTGGAGCCGTCCTGGATGAGTATTCAGGATTTTGTGGCGGGTAAGGAACCCAACGGTCGGACCACTCCGATCGAAATGGCGGATGAACTCGAGCACGATGCAAAGGCCCTCGATGAATGCCTCGACCAACTGCGCAACGATACGGCCAATAGACCAGTCGCCTATCGATGTGAGCTAGACGACCTCGAGGCCTGGTGCCTCCTGACTCGGTATTTTGCCCAGAAACTCCGTGGCGCGGTGGCCTTGGCTCGATTTCGACAGGAGCGGGAGGAGTCGAGTCGAGCCCTGGCCATTGAGCAATTGGAGCAAGCGCTCGAAATTTGGCGTTCGCTTGCAACGCTGACCGTCAGCCGCTACAACCGTGTACCCTACATCGAGCGACCACCTCATCGGTACCGACTCGATTTCCACTGGCAAGACTTCCTGCCCGATGTGGAGGACGATATTTCCAAGGTAAGAGAAGCTTGACGCGACAAGTGCGCATATAGGATTCGCCGCCACCGCTCGTTCCTCGCTCATGCCCTCGTGGCCCTGGCGCGGGCCCAGCTAGGGGAGGGCTATGTGTTGATCGTCAACCCCTTGCCCTTCGAGCGCACCCTTGCGGGTGTGCTCAACACGGGCGTCAGCAACCCGCGGGGCGTGCTCAATTCCGAGAGCACCAACCATTACCAGGATCGCAAGGACGACCTCGATCCGCTGGACCCGATGGAGGTGCCCGAGATGCCTTGGAAAAACTACCCGGACACCTTTCTGCGCCCGGTTACCGTGGCCGCCGAAAGCCACCTCTGGATCAAGAAGGCGGAGCCGTTGGTGTCGAATCAGGTCCAGGAAATGGAACCTTCGGAGGCTTGGGAGAACGACCAGGTTCGCCTGCAGGTCGACCTCGCCAATGGCGGTATTCACTTCCTTGTGACGAAAGCGGACGAGGCCGAATGGCTGGACAGGAACTGCCCTTGGCGCGGGTTTGAGTGGATTCGAGAGGAACTTGAGCCCAAAAGGCACCCAGTGGCCGCGCGACGACATCAACCACATGGACTGGGGCGCGCAGTCAATCGAGACGCCCGACAGTTGGCAGCGCGACTTTCAGATGCGCCGCAGCGGAGCCAGGGGCGTCACCAGCAACCGTCTTGTGCGCTCGCCGATCGGGCTGCACTTCATCCAATGGCTAGCCCTTGACGGCCATCGCGAGGGCCTGCGCCAGGAGATCTTCCTGCCCGACTACGCCGACTGGATTGAATGCCGCGCGCGCTTCCGCATGCCCTATGTAACGGAGCCCCAAGGCCACTACTTTGCCTTTCCGTTCCGGCTGGCGAACGCCACGCCTCGGGTTGATGTTGCCGGCGGGGTCGTGGTGCCGGGCGAGGACCAAATCCCCGGATGCTGCCACGATTATTTAACGACGCAGAACTGGGTGGACCTGTCCGAGACCGGTCGCGGCGTGACCATTGCCCTGCCGGAAAACCCGATGGTACAGTTCGGCGGCATTCGTTTTGGCGAAGGAGCGGAGAAGTTCACCATGCCACACCCGTGGTTGCTGAGTTGGGTGACCGGAAACTTCTGGCATTGCAACTTCTCCGCCGCCCAGGCGGTTGGATCCGGGCCCGCTACCGCTTTCGCTTTCATGGGAACTTCAACGCAGAAGCCGCTCATCGCTTCGGCCTCGAAGCCGCCGAGAACCAACCTGTCGCGCATGCGGTGAGGTAACCGGCGGCTCTAGATTCGCTCTAGCCGACCTCGAGACTCACAAAGGCATGGCCGGGGACATCGAAGTTGAAGGTGCGGCCAGCAACAGTGACGGAAACCGGGCGGGCTTCGCGGCGGTTATAGAAGATGATGCCGATTTTGCCCGACGGCTTTTCCACCGCGAGGACCGGAGCGTGAAAGCAGTAGCTTTGCAGCAGCGTGGAGCCGGGCACGACGGTCTTCGCCAGCAGTCGCATCACTTCCATGTCAGGCAGGTAGGCGACATCGCCGGTGTTGCGATCAATCGTTACCAGCGAGTTCTGCTTCCATCCCCAGGTGCTGGTCTGGGTCTCGTTAAGAATCATGTTCCAGTAAGTGTACAGCTTCGCGCCCGCCTCGAAGAAGCCGATAACGTCTTCCAGCAGGGAGATTGCCTGCGCGCCGCTGTTTTGACCGCCGTAGCAAACGCTTTCGCTGTGCAGGATGGGACAATCCGGAAACTGTCGATGAAACTGCGCGATGTATTTATGCATTGAATACTGGAAAGCACATCCGGCGACACTGGCGCGAAAGGCCTCATTACGCATGCACTCGTGGCCTTGCAATCCGGTCAAGGTGCGAAACGTGCCCGCCCAAATTTCGGTATCGCACCCAGCTTGACAGAACTCGGGCGCAAGGTAGTTGACGACAAAGTCGACCATGTCGTCGGGCATCATCAGGCATCCAGGGAAGGGCGCTTCCGAGTCGGGTTCGTTCTGAACGGCGAGCCGTGCGATCGGCAGCCCTTCCGCCGCATAGGCTTCCACGAACTTGCGCAGGTACCTCGCGTACGCCCGACGGACCTCCGACTCCGGACGGAGTTTGCCCTCGGCCTTTTCGTTGCCGTCCATGGCGCCATTTGTTTTCATCCAGGCAGGTGGGCTCCAGGGTGAGGCGTGGATTTGAAAAGCCGGATTGCGCTGCTTGGCGAGGCGGATGAACTCCAGGATGCACCGCCGGTCACGCTCGATCGAAAAGTGCTCCTGCGCAAAGTCGTCCCCGACCTCACTGAAGCTATAGGCGCTTAAAGCGAAGTCGCTGGCTCCGATGGGCAAGCGCCCCCAAGCCAGACCAGGAACGTCCGCCGTACCGAACAAACTATCGGCTACCTGGGCCCGTTTGGCTTCCGGCAAGGTGAGGAGCGCCTCGGCTCCGATTTCGCTGAAGGATCCAGCCATGCCCTCGAGCTGCTGAAAACGATACTCGGGGTAAACATCGATTCTCAGGCGGGTATCGTTTTCGTCGCGGCCCGGTTGGTTTTCCTCAATCCGAGCGGGCCGATGGGTGAATTTTTCGACGGAGTCTTTTTCCGTGAGTTGAAAATAAGATGGTGCCATCGCGACTACTTCGTTGATTGGAAATCATACCGTCAAGATCAGAGCGGACTGGGAGCCTGCGTAACTCATCGGCGCTCCTTCCGCTTGGGGCATGCGTTTTCGGTTGCCCGTAAAAAAGCCCCGGCTGACGAACAGCCGGGGCTTGGTGAAGATGATTTCCGCACCGGTGACGGGCAGATCCGAGTTTAATTGTTGTTCGGGTCGAACGACGGGTCAGTCGTGATGGCGAACTGGTCGAAGCCGAGCCCATCTTCACGGTAGTAGACTCGTAGCGTATTGGTACCCGCGGGCAGGCTGCTGGGCTTCTGGTTGGTCCACTCCAGCCAGACCCACTCATCACCCACGGTGCTGCCCGCAAAGCCGTTCCACTTGTATGGCGAACCGGAGTCCTCAACGATATCGATCCAGACCGAGTCATCGAAGAAGGTCGGAGCCCGGACGCGGATCCAGACGAAGACGGGGCCCGCGCTGTCCAGCTCGAATTGATAATCCAGGTAGCCGGGATTGGGTGCGGCGTTTAGGCTCGTGATGTTTGCCGTGTTCGGAACGGACATGTAAGAGCCACTGGCGTTCGGGTCGTCGCTGAACTCCTGCCAGGGACCGGGCAGCGAACTCGCATCGAACGCTTCCGCTTCGAAGATAGGCCCAGCGGGATCGCCACCGTCGCCGTCACCGCTGAGGGTGACCGTGTAGAAGCGCGCATCGCCATCATCACTGTCGCCCACGTCATCCAGCGATCCAGTCAGGATGGTGCCGTCGGAGAAGGTAAATTCGACTTCGATGCCAGTGACCGTGCCGTCGATATCGTTGTTGAAGGAGTTGTCCGCTCCGGTGGTAACCGAGCTTCCGGCGGCAAGTCCACTGCCGCTGAAGTCGAGCGTCACCTCCGCTGCCCGGTCGCCCCCGCCACCGCCGATATCGGGCGTGACGGTAAACACACTGTTTGGCTCGAATTTATCGAATTCGCCTCCGCCGCTGACGAGCAACTTCATCGAGGCGAGGTTCGCCGAACTGGAGTTGTTGGCGATTTCCAGGGTGAAGCCCCAGTTGCTGGACCAGGGGTCGATCGATACGGACGCTTCGTAGTCGCCGCCAGGCGGCGGCGGCGGCGGGGCCGGATCGTCTACGGGCAGGGAGCCGTCGGCGGAGACGAAGATCCGGTCGAGCAGGGTCCCGTCCTCGCGGTAAGCAACGTTGAGGGTGTGCTGCCCGGCACCGAGTTGATAGGTGACGATTGCGTTGCCGACAGCGCCATCGGTGACGGGATTCCACTGCCAGTCACTGCTGTTCGGCACGTTGAAACGGATGAATCCGCTACCATCGACGTCGACCCAGAATGAGTCATCGGTGCCGGAGGGCGCGATCGTGCGGAAGTAGATTTCCACCGTGTCCGCTTGTTCGAGGGTGAAGGAGTATTCCGCAATCCCACTTGCCGGAGCACTTCCAATGCTGTTGTTGCCGGGCTGGACCGCGATGAATTCACCCGCCGAGGCGTCGGCATCGGTAAGTACCTCGAACGGAGCAAAGTTTGGTGACAATGAGCCGCTTTCCGCTTCGAAGTAGGAGTTGGTGGCACCGCCGCCGATGATCTCCACAACGGCCAGCCAGTCGGCGGTCGACGCGGACGGAGGATTGCCGAGGTCGACCAGTCCGCCGCCGGTGACGCTGGTAACCGAGCCCGATTGCAGTGCTCCGCCGTTGCGCGGGTCGAACCAGCTCACGCTGTAAATCCCCCCGACACCGGTGAGGTCGAGGTCATTCGCGGCGCTGGCGTCTTTGTAATAGACCAGATAGAGTTCACCATCCTTGAAGAAGACGTAATCATTATCGCCCGCCACCAGATCGTCGTCAGGTGTCATTTCCCAGAAGGGGATGCCGTCCCTGAAGAAATTGAGCGCGATTCGGCAGATATCCCAGTAATCGTCGCGTTCGCGGAAGTCCTCGTTCAGGAGGTCACCTTCAAGCCCTGCTCCGAAATACCACTCGTTACCCATGGCACCGGCCATCATGGTTCCCCAAAGGGCGTTTTTGCGGGGATCGGTTTGGTTAACGGCATCGCCATCTGGGCGATCGCCATCTGGGCGCAGACCCGAATTCGCTGAGCCTGGCTCATCTACCGCGATCACCCACTTACGGCCTGCGGCGGCGGAATTGGCTCGCCAGGTCAGCGCGTCACCGTGGAGTTCGCTGAAATCTCCCCGACTGGTCTGTAGGGAGGCTCCGGTCAGCTCAGAGCCGCCGTTGGCGGGATCGCCGACAGTCGGCCCGTAAACCGCGTTTTTCTGAAATGGGAAGGTATGAACCACGCGATGGTGATCGTAGGGATCAATGTCCGCCATATAGGCCGTGAACGCTTTCAGATTAAGTTGATTGGAATCGTTCAGCTCATTCTCCTTGTGCAAGTCCAGTTCTTCACCGAAGTTCCAATTTAGCGCCAAGTGGTGCCCAAAACGTGCGACCAACTGCCGGTAGTAGGCTTTGCGCTCACGGCCGAGGACACCGCCGTCCATTTTGCGGTCGTTTTCGGTTTCATTCATTTTGAAGTGCAGGAACATCCCTTGGGTGTCGCCGTAGGAGAAGACCTGCTCCCATTGGGCCAACTTGGAGACATCGAAACGATCCTTGAACACCGCACCCTGCTCCCAGGCGAGTCCCTTCTCGCCCAACGCGCCTTCCGTGGAATGGTCGAAGTTGTTTTCGAAATCCGAAACGGAACCGGTGATCAGGTGCGGGTAAACATCCTTCGTATCGCCGTCCAAGCTGAAGGTAATAAAGCTGAAGGCATTAAGGCCTTCGGTCGCCAGGTACTTCACCGCGCCAAGGATTTCGGAACCGCGTCCGTTGTCCCAGGTGAAGGCGGTGATATCGACGGGATCATTGGGATCCGCCGCCGCGGCGTCGAAGTCTTGCTGGTGCGGTTGCCAGGTCTTGCGCTGCAAAACATTTGTCGCGTTGTCGAAATCGGCGTACGAGAGGAAGTTCTCCGGCGAGTCGGTTCCTTGCTTGATGAAGTATTCGCCGCTGCCAGCGTACTTCAGGAAGTGCTCGCCCACGTACTCGAGGCGACCGTAGGCACGGTTGTCGATGCCGCCCTTGTCGGTTTCGGTCACGTTGAACGTGCCGGTAACGCCATGCGGGCTGACCGTTGCAAAGGAACCTGGATTATCGCTGACGGCCACGTCGGTGCCGGTGCGGAAATCAATGGAGTAACTCCAGGTGCCGATCTTGTCCGGGCTCAAGTGCGCCCGCCATTTGTTGCCGGAGTCCGCGCTGGTGTTGGCCGCGTCGCCATCGGCCGCGAAGTAACCGGGCACGACATAGCTCGGTGTACCCGAGGAGTGTGTAAACGTAACGTCCATGCGGTAGTCCATGAACGGATTTGGGCTACCGGTCTCCGAAGCGAAGGGGCCGTCAACGGTGAGGATGACATTGTGCCAACGTTTCGTTTCGCCGGATAGGGTCACCGTTTGGGCGACGGCGACGCTCGAAGCGAGCGCCAGTCCGATCGCCGCAAGGCAACCGGCAAAAATCCATCTTTGCGATGGAAGGTTCGATTTTGGGGTATACTTTATCATTTTCTCGTGGGGCTAATGGCGAGTGAAAATTGATCGCCAAGTTTAGAGACTCGAGAGTCGGCCGTAACAATGTCGCGAAAGCATTGACAAGGGCTGAAAAACCCTAAGCCTTCTGGGTGAAGTCAAGCGGTGCCGAGAGTTGCACGGAAAATGCTGACGGCCACTGAAGGGCGTTCGAGCCCCGTCACGCGGCCTTCGCTCGTTGGTTTTGGGAAACAGTCACCCGAGCCCGGTCTCTCATTGAAGCTAAAAAATCAAATGATGATCTGGGAAAATTAGTCTTTAACCGACTATTTTGAGGCAAAATCTACCTATTGTATTTTTCGCCGCAAGGGTGCTTTTTCGATCATTTTCCCTGGGTACGGTCTGGTAGTCACGGATCTCTCAAGGGCTCGGCACGTAACGGGTGTCGGCAAGCCCGATCCCTCTTCAAACGGCGAACGGCGGGGTTGTCCTTCCTTGAAATCCCGGAGGCAGCGATGGTATATTGCCAGATCGAGGGCCATGTGGGCAATCTTCCGGGTTCTGATACCATTTCCGCCTATAGGTGAGTAGATTGATTGGCTAGGAATCGTTTGCTTGAGAGTGCTGCCAACCGTTTCCGACGAGGCTGAGGACTCGTTGGGCGTCAGTCCACCAGGCTTCGAGGTGCCGTGCGACTTCGGCTTCGAGTTGCTCGATCAACCAACACAAGCAGCTTTCATGAAATTTACCTGCCTAATAACGGATTTTGGTATAAATCAAAGTAAAAAATCAATCCACCCAAAGTGTCAGCCATTCTGAGGCAACGAACCCCCGCACCCCAGCACCTCCCGGTGTCATTTACTTGTGAGTCAACTCGGGCCCATTCGATATCCACAGCTCGCTGCAGGATTGCTCGACCGCATTGGCGACACCCACCAGCTGAGGTAACAACTCAGGAGGAATCGAAGTCGCGCCTGGCGGTGCTTCGAGAAGGGAGCCGTCTTTGGCTAGCTTCCAGGCAAAGCCGGTGGCTTCCCCGCTTACCAGGCTTTCGCCCAGTCCTGATACCGCGGATACGATAATGGAGCGCCGCTGCCGCGTCAGCGGATCGATGCTGAAAACGACGCCCGCCCACTCGGCATCCACCATCCGTTGAACGATCACGGCGGGCATTTCCGGTTCTCCCGGGAGGCCGCTTTGACGACGGTACGCCCGCACCCGTTCGGTGAAACCGCTTCGCCAGACCTGTCCAACGCGCTCGGCCACCGCATCCGTTGGAACGTCCAGAAAGCTTTCCAGTTGGCCAGCGAAGGAAGCGGCGTTGCCATCTTCTGAGAGTGCGGATGAGCGAACTGCCCGGCGAGCCCCCGCGCCAGCAAGCGCTTGCAAGTCGCGCTCGAGGGCCTCTCGTTCGCCGTCCGATACCGCGAAGCTCCCGCTACCATCTTCCGACGGACACAGCCCGGGAAGAATGACGATCCAATCCGGAACCGCGAACCCGAGCCGCCTCACCCACAAGAGGGAACGAGCCTTACCGCCGGTCCGCAGGTCCGTCGAATCCACCTCAGGCCTGTGCAGCCACCCCTTTCCCATCGCCAATATCCTCAACGAAAGGCCGCGAAAAAGGAAAGGTCAAAAGAAGGGTGCGATGCCGAGGCAGCCGTACAGCGCAAGCGTCGTCAGGCCGGAGAGCGGCTCAAACCAACGCTGTTGGGTTTTGGCTGGCTCCCGGACGAAGGCGGCCGCGCGGTAGAAAGCCAACGTGGCGAGCACCGTCGATATCACTCCGAGTAGCAACTGCAGATTCCGCCCGGCTGCATCGCCGGTCGTAAAAGCTGAAGACGAGCACCAGCGGGCCATGCTGCGCCAGTGGAAAGCGTTCCCGCGAATAGATGCGCCAGCGGTTCATGCGCTTTCGGGTTGGTGGCGATGCCCCCGTGCCAGCTTACGGTGAGATGACGAGGCCGTTGGTGAAGCTCGCCGCCAAAAACCAAACGAGGCCTGGGCCCGGCCACTCAAGGGCAGGGGTTCCACCCTCAACGGCATTCGCTACCACCTCGCTCAGAACTAAGATTCCGTGAAGTCAATCGGAATCGGCGGGCTGGCGAAGCAAACGTCTATCCGTGGACGGCGCTCGGTTCAGCCATAAAATCTGCGGGTTAAGGCTTCGGATTTGTTTCCGAATCTCGTTTACACCCCATACAGCCCAACCGCCTGTCGGCAGCGGATTGCTTGTCCCTCGCTGCGCATTATGGCGGACTTGCCGTCCTCAGTCCAAGCTTCGGTGAAAGGAACTCCGTGACGCTTCGTCAACTGATTGTGAACAAAGCTGCAGATACTTCGGAAAAGTCACCATAATTTCCATCAGAACGCCCATGGACTCCTCGCTCTCCGTTGACCTTCACAAGGTTTCCAACTTCGTAAATCAGGTGATTCCACTGCTTTTCCTGCTTTCGCTGGCGGGTGGAATTTACCTAAGTTTTTATTTTCACTTTCTCACCGTCGCATTTTTCTTTTTGATGGCGGTAAACTTTTTCTACCGCAACGTTCAGACCGATCATACGCTTCTAAGGAATTTTGGACTGCTCGGGCAGGCACGCTACCTCCTCGAAAGCATTGGGCCCGAGATGCGGCAATACCTCTTTGCCAGCGATCAGGAGGAAAAGCCGTTCAACCGCGACGAACGCTCAGAGGTTTATCGCAAGGCCAAGAACGTAGATTCGGCGAGCTCGTTTGGTTCGCAGCTGCTCTTCGATACGAGCGAAATGAAGGTGCGACACTCGATGTTTCCGACGCCGAAGGACCGGCTGCAACCATTCCGCGTCACCTACGGAGAGGAGCGAGGTCTCGATACAGCGTACACCATCGAACGTCCGATCATGGTAAGCGCGATGAGCTACGGTGCCCTCGGAGCCAACGCGGTCCGCTCGCTTGCGCGAGGGGCAAAATTGGCTGGCATTCCGATGAATACGGGTGAAGGGGGCTATCCGAAATATCATTTGATGGAGGATTGCGACCTCATCTTTCAGATCGGGACCGCGAAATTTGGGGTCCGAAATCCCCAAGGCTTGCTAGACGATGCCAAGTTGGTTGAAATTATACGGCATCCGCAGATCAGAATGATCGAAATAAAGTTCTCCCAAGGTGCAAAGCCCGGGAAAGGTGGCCTTCTGCCGAAAGAAAAAATTACAGACGAAATTGCCCAGCTGCGAGGAATCGAAAAGGGGCGGGACGTCATTTCACCTCCCTTTCACCCAGAATGCGACACCGTCGAGAACACTGTTAAGTTCATTGCTCGCGTCCAGAACATCAGTGAATTGCCGACTGGCTTCAAGCTATGCTTAGGTAATCCTAGAGAATTTGAGGCTCTGGTAGTTGAAATGAAACGGCAAGGCGTTTTCCCTGACTTTATCACAGTAGATGGTGCCGAAGGCGGAACGGGAGCAGCCCCCAAGTCGTTTCTGGACAGAGTCGGAATGCCATTAGCGGCTGGCTTGCACGCTGTAAATGCCTGCCTGGTCAAGCACGGCGTGCGGGACCGGCTGAAACTCAACGCATCGGGCAAGCTGGTCGCGCCCGGTCGGCAGCTGATGGCGATGGCGCTCGGGGCGGATGCCATATATACCGCACGTGGTTTCATGCTCGCCCTGGGCTGCATCCAGGCTCTCCAATGCGGCAACAATACCTGCCCCATTGGTATCACAACTCACGACCCAGAATTGCAAAAAGGTTTAGTCGTTTCGGCGCGTGCGCCTCGCGTAGTGAGCTACGTACGACATGCCGAACATGATCTCGAGGAACTGCTTCGGGCGACGGGTTGCTCGAGTTTTAGCGAACTCTCCGAGGAAAACTTGTACATTCCCCCAAACACGCTGGTCCGGGATCCTCAACTCGCCGCATCATTAATCAAAATTGCCTCCTGATAAAATCCTCTAATTAATCAATCTATGACGCTGAAAATTCTTTCTTGGGTAGCTCAAGTTGCGCTTGCCATCATCCTTGGACAAACGCTGTTCTTCAAGTTCACAGATGCTCCAGAGACCGTTGAACTTTTTGGTCAGCTTGGAATGGGTGCTTTTGGCTATAAGCTTATCGGCGCGCTGGAGCTGATCGCTTGTGTTCTGTTGCTCATTCCGAGCAGCATCGCGTGGGGAGCTCTGCTGGCCTGGGGGTTGATGTCCGGGGCCATTTTGGCTCACGTCACGCGGCTGGGTTTTGAAGGCGAAGCGGGCGTACTGGGCTCGCTGGCAATAGCGGCATGGGCGTTGAGCATCTTTATCATGTGGGTTCATCGAAAAAGCGTTCCGTTTTTTTGCGTGGTCTTCAAACGAGAGCGACAGGAAATGCGATCCTGAGAGCCCTTGTCGGCTGTATGGGAAGCGTTGGCACGGCGATTAGCACGTTATTGCCGTGGCCGGATCAGCCTCTTTTAGAGAACGAGTCGCATTTGCAACGAGAAGGCCTTGCGGCTATAAGCAGGTTTGATAAAAGGGTCCGGGCGAGCAGGTCATTAACCTCTCCTGATCTGAGGGCAGTTGCGGGCGAGCAGGCTTACTTCCAAGCCACGTCCTCCGACAATCGCAGCGGTTCCGCTTCGCGAAACCGACGAGCTGACGCATACCTCCTGAAAGCTCGTTGACCGGGCGCAGTGCAATTTCGGAATCCGCATTTCTTCGAGAAGCGCCTCGATTGCTTGCTCTGTAATGGTGTGACCACGGCAGCGGCCAGCGCTGAACAGCTATTCGTAGACCAACAGGCGGCTCCCTGCAGGAAGTGTCTGGGGAAGGTAGCCAAAGGAGCGGACGCCGCTCGGACGTCATCTGCAACAGATTCTGCCCGGCCCATCGGGCTTCACCGGAGCAGAGCACCAAACCGACCAGCGCCTTGACGAAGGTAGACTTGCCCGCCGCGTTGGGACCGGGGGTCCCCACGGCGGTCCCGGAAAACAAGGGCGGCAAGGTCAGCTCTTTAAGCACCGACCGGTTCCCGTATCCTGCATTTAGCGCTGAAACGGTGAGATTTGTGCCGGTCATAGTGACCTCCTTTGGGTGAGGACGAGGCCGAGGAACATGGGGATGCCGACGAGCGCGGTAACAATCCCGATCGGCAAGACGACGCCTGGCCAAGGGCTAGTCCAAGGCCCTACGGACTGCACTTTGGGAAGTGCCGTATGAGGTCTTTGAGTCGACCACCAGAATCTGAGAGGGGATTTGGAAAGATTTTGGGTTTTCTTTCGCTACAATAAGCGATAGATTACTCCATGCTTCCGGGAAAGCAAGCGGCGTACAGTTCGCCGGCCCGTCCGCAGAAGGGTGCCGCCACCGTAGCGCTTGACGCGAACCCTCTCATCGAGGCCGCCGTGAATGAAGTGCTGTCAGGAAATCTGGAAGCTTTCCGCGTTGTAGTGGAGCACACACAAATCAGTGTGCGGGCGGTTGTACTCTCCTTACTGCCAGAGGCGGATGACGCTGATGAGATTGCCCAGGATGTTTACGTCAAGCTGTTCGAGCATCTTCACGAGTATCAGCCGGGAACCCGCTTTCTGGCTTGGGCAAAAGCTTTTGCCCGAAATGTCGCGCTGACCGAGCGTAATCGCCGACGCCGCGCGCGTCGGCGCCTGACTGCACTGGCCGATGATCCGGAGGATACACCGGATTGGGAAGCTGCTCTGGCCACGGACGAAGGACAGGATTCGGAGATGATCGCCCGTCTAGTGGAGGCTGTCCAAGGCTTGCCAAGCGGCTTGCGCGAAGTGGTGGAAACATTCTACTTCCAGCAATTCAGCGTAGAGGAGACCGCTGAGAAACTGGGGCTACGCTCGGGGGCAGTCAAGGTGAAGCTGCACCGAGCCCGCAAGCGGCTGGCTGCCAGACTCGAACTTCGGTGAAACAGGTTCAATTGGTAGCGGCGAAGGAGAAGTTGGGCGGGTATTCGTCTCCGTCGACCTGCTGAAGTTCTTCCGCGGCGTTGAAGTTGTCGTCGTTCTCCGGGGCAGCGACGTCACCTCCGCCGTACTTGTTAATGTACTCGTCGACGGTAAGGAAGTTCGACTGACCACCAGTTAGCTGGGCGATCTCCGTCAGCTGGCGGTTGCTACTGATGCCAAAGCCGACGGTATTGATCTTCGGTATACTGAGGCCTGCTTCGCGCATTTGGGTGATCATTTTTCGAAGCGGCACGATACCCCGGTCTTCTGAGCATGCTCCGTCTGTCATGAAAAAGATTGTGTCCGCGGTGGGGCGCATGCGGAGAGCCATGAACAGAGGCGCATCGTAGATGGTCCCGAAGATCAAGGGCGTGTCTTCAACAGCATCGATCGCACGATCGCGACGCCTTCCAGAGTGATACTCTACTTCAGGCAGATCGTTCCAATCTTTAGGGCGAAAGGTAGAGGGCCCGCCGCTATGCACCCAGTCACCGGTGGTTGAGTCCGGCTCCTCGAAAGCGTCCCAGGCTGGACCGGCAAAGAAGATCATGCCGAATTCGGTATTGTCGTCGAGTTCTTCGAGGACGCGGATCATCTCCCGCCGCATAATCGTATCTTTCGAGCGCTCGCCGCCGCCTGCCATGGACTGCGAGTAGTCGACAACAAAAACCACACGCTTTCCGCCACCCCTGGTACCGAAGAACTCGATATTGACATCGAGCTCGAAGCCGAAGCCGGCACCAAAACCCGTACCGAACCCATCGCCCATGCCTTCATCACCGGCTCCCCGAAGATCCGCGCGACTGCGCGGGTTCGTGATCTCGAGGTCAATATTGTCCAGTGCAATATCGGAAGGTAATGAGGCGGCTATAGGCGCCGGTCGCGGCGACGACGACTGCTGTTGCGAACGCTGCAGCTTCACCTGATACTCGCGCTTGATCGGATCGACGCCTTCTGGGATGGGAGGGGCTTCGAGCATCGGCTCGGGAGGATTCAGCATGTCGAAGATAACCTTGCTGCCGAAGAAAACGCCAACGAGCAGGTGCAGGACGATGCTCACGGCGAGTACCTTCATGAGGCGCCCGCGTCGAAAAAGGAACAGGATATCGAACTTCATGGCGATTCGAGCGAAATCAGGCTTCGGAGGCGAATGTGACTGAGGTCACGCCCGCTTCCACGCAGGCATTGAGCACGTTGACGATGTCCTGTTGGGGTGTGGATGGCTCCGGATTGAGCAAGACCAGGGTCTTGAAGCCAGCGCGCTCGGAGGATTCCCGTACCCGGGTCAGGAGCCCGACCAATTCCGGAAGATCGCGGTCGTCGGCATCTCCGATTGGGGCCCCATTGAAGAGGATGCCTCCGTCAGCCAGGATGTCCACGAGGTGCTCTTCTGGCAGTGGCGTGTCCGCAGCTGCGGGCACATCGCTGGGGAGCTTCAGGCCAATGTCAGACTCCTGCTTCATGATGGTCGTCGTGACCATAAAGTAGATCAGCAGCAGGAACACGACGTCGATCATCGCCGTAAGGTCGACGCGGTCTTCACTTTTGAGAAAACTGTCAGTGGCCTTCATGTGCTCAAACCTCGCTTTGATAGGTGGTGAAGATGATGTTGATGGCGCCGGCTTCCGCACAGGCCGACATGACTTCGCGGGTGAAGCGGTACTCGGTAGCGGCATCCACGCGCAGCAGCACCTGGTACTGGGGGGACCCCTGGACACCGGCAGTAACCACGTTTTGCAGCTCGCCGAGCGTAACCTCGCGAGCACCGAGGAACAAACTACCTTCTTCGTCGATCGTTACCGTCTCGCGGAACTGCTGATTTTCCGGTACCTGTGCCTGATCGGCGATCGGTACGTCGATCTCCACCCGTTCTGAGGTCACGATGTTGGCCACCGTCATGAAAAACACGATCAGCAGGAAGATGATGTCGATCATCGGCGTGAGGTCCGGACGATCGTCGGTCTGTTCCAAAGCCCACTTCATGGCGTCAAGCGGCCGAGGCTTCCTGGTTTTCCACCTTGACGGTCAAGCGGCGGAGGGTACGACCCAGAACTTGTGACACTTCCGAAGCAATCCGGCCGTACCGGTTCTTGAAGAAAAAGTAGGCGATAAGGGCGGGGACTGCGACCATTAGGCCGGTGGCGGTTGTGATCAGCGCCTCGGAAATGTTGTCGGCCAGAAGTTCAGGGCGACCCATGCCTTGCTCTGCGATCGTACGAAAGGCCTTCACCATCCCGCTGACAGTTCCCAACAGGCCGACCATCGGTGCCACCGAGGCGATAACCTGCAGGTAGTTTACGAAGACGAACGGCTTGGCCAGTTGCACGGATGCAGCCTCGTCGAATGCCTTGTCCATAGCGACAGGGTCGAACCGACCCGACTCCGTCGTCTCGAGGCCATTACGCAGGATATTGATCGTCGGGCCCCGGTTGCGGTCGCACGCTTCCATGGCCGCCGCAAAATCGAGCTCATCGAGGTGTGGCGCCACCTCTTGCGAAAGCGCCGGTTCATTGATGATAACTCGCTCGCGTACGGTCAGCCCATTATAAATCACGAGGGCGACTACTGCGATGGAGAAAAACAGCAGCGGCCACATGAAGGGTCCGCCCGTGCGGAAGGTCCCGATCAAGGTGCCATCATCGGTACCAGCGGCGGCGGCTTCTCTGGTTTCAGCGACAGATCCCGGTTCGGCAGAAGCCTCCTCGGCGGTATTTTACTGGGCGGAAAGCAGGCCTGCGCTCAGTAGCAGTACCACCAGTAACCAGAGGCGTGAGAGGAGATGCGAGGAGGACGATAGAACGAGCTTCATAGATATGGGAAAAAGCCAAAGCCTCAGAGACTACGCTGGGCCCAGGGAGAGTTAGGAAAGAACTTTCGGGTTTCGGCGTAGACGGCGGAGGCAATTGCACTCTGTTCCAGCGCTTCGTAGGCCTGTGCGGAACGATACATCAGCTCCGGCGTCCAGGTTTCGAAGGGCGTGGCGTAGGCGATGCCCTCGGCGATGGCTCGCATCGCCTCCTTGGACTGTTCCCGCTCTTGGTAATAGATTCCAAGGACAAGCTTCTGGAGAGGGAAAAAGCGTTCGCCCGGTGCCACTTCGGGCAACGTGCGGGCGAATCGGTGGTCGCTTACGTGCTGGCCCTGACGGAGCTCGCAGTAGCGTTGCCACAGCTGCGCGCGACGCTGGTCCGCGTTTGGGTTGTCCGCCAGCCTGCGGTACCAGACTGTCGCCTTCTCGAGGCCTTCGCCCATGCGCATATCGGACGCAATTTCGAAAGCAAGCTCGACGTTGAGTTTGTCGAGGCGCTCGAGCGGCAGGAGACTGAGCAAGCCGTAAGCGTTCTCGGGGGATTGCTTGTGCCAGAGCTTCCGCGCCAGCTCGAGGGCGGCGCGGTTAAGGGTGCCTTCACGTTTTTCCTCAGGCACTTGATGGAAAAGCATTAAGGCTTCCTCGGAATGGCCGGACCGGACGAGCGCCAGCATCAAATTCGCCACGGGCTGCTGAAAAGCAGCCTTGGTTTCAGGGAGCTCCAAAAAGCGAACGAGTGGGAAAAAGGCCTCTCGCAGTCGGTCAAGCTCTTCGGAGGACAGGGGGTGACCGCCGCCGATCTTGCCGCGAATACGGGTAATCTCACTATCGGAAGTTGGCAAAAACCGAATCGAGCCGAGGTTTTCGATAGCGAAGGAGGCAGTGGCCCCCTCGCGTGAAAAGCGCACATAAAGGAAGCCGTCTTCGATGCCTGTCATCAGCACCTGGTTCCGGCTGTCCCCTCGCCGCATTTCCACGGTTGCGTCCGCCCGCATCAATTCGCGGGAACGGTCCAGTGCCTGGACTTCAAGGCCTTCCTGGGCACGCCCGGCCGGCATACCGAAAGCTATGCCCAGCAGTGCCAGCCATGGCAAGGTGGCGCCGAATGAGGGTTTAGAGATCATAGTAACGTTCTCGCACACGTTGATACTCCGGGTGTTGGCTGGCCTGCGGAAGGGCGAGGAACTCCGCGTAGACACGGCGGGCGGAGTCCGTCTCATCCATTGCTTCCAGCACGCGCCCGTCGGCCGCTAAGGCCGCTCCCGCGATCGAGGGGAATTGAGGGTACGAAATATAGGTGCGTTCGTAATAGCCGTGAGCCTTTCCGAGCTCGCCCATCAGCTCGAAAGTCTTGCCAATTCGCAGGCAGGTTTCAGCCCAGACGAGACCACGCCAGTCGCGCACCTGGAGAATCGCCAGATAGCGATCGAGGGCTTCCTCCAGGCGACCGTTCTCTCGGAAGACGTCAGCGATCGTGAGCATGACGTCAGGAGTGCCCGGCCACGTGGGGAACGCTTCGCCAATCCGTTCATAGATCTCGACGGCTTCCTGCCAATGGCCGTCGTTCACGAGCAGGCGGGCGCGTGTGCGCAACGCGCTTGGCACCGCGTTGGAGTACGGATACTCCGTTAACACGCGTTCGATGGCCAGGCGCGCGAGTTCTGGCTCGTTCTCCTGCAGTGCCTCACCCATCCAAGCGAGGGTGGCTGGGCTGGCGTCTTCAAGGTCTTGTACTCGAAAGCTCGCTGGCTGCGGCGGCGTGATGCCCAATTGGTCAAAAGCCGGGTAGAGCCTCATGACCAGGGTGCGCTGGTTCTGCTCGCGAGCGGTTTCGAACAGCTGCAAAAGCCGCTCGCCGGGAGGGATTTGCGGCAGGCGGTTTTTCAGCGCTTCGAACTCGGCGATCCATTCTTCGAGGGTTTCCCGGGATTCCGGAAGGATTGATGTGTCGTAGCGGGGTGCCTCGCCGGCTTCCTCTTCCTCCGGCGTCAGGGGAATTTCGCGGCGACCGAGCCCCCGACGCAGGTCCGCATTGCGGAGAAGCTTTTCGATGACCTCCTCGTCAATATCCGGATGCCGCAAACGGTGCATGTGGAGGGCCTGCCGACTGTCCGCAAGCTTCAGGCGGAAAGCGTCGTCCTCGAGGAGTTGGTTGAGAAAGGCGAGAGTCCGGTCGTAGCGCTGGAGGATTTGCTGATAGCGGGCAACAAAGCGTGGGAGGATGGCGTCGATGCCCTCGGCTTCAGGATTGTTTCCGTGGGAGACGATCGCTTCATAGTAGACCTCGATCATCACCTCTGGCCGGTCGATCGCCTCGTAAGCTTGGCCGATGCGCAACACCGCGCGGGGCAGGTTACCCCGGTCCGCATAGCGCTCGAGGTAGCGATTGAGGTAGTCAATCACGTCTTCGAAGCGGTTGTTGGCTTCGAGCAGACGCGCGCCTTCGAAGTACGCATGATCGATCAACGAGATTTTTCGGGTATGGCGCTCCACCTCTCGGTAGTGCGCCATTGCCTCAGCCACATTGGCGTTGAAGGCATCGAGGTCTCCGAGAAAGACCTCGGCCTCGCCGCGAAGGTGGTTGCCGAGAAATTGCTCCTTCCAGGCAATAAACGCCTCCTCGGCCCGACGGTAGTCGCTCTCCCCGAAAAAACAGACCGCACGGCGAAAGCTGGCTTCGGCAAAGAAACTCCCACCCGGAAAGTTTTCGATCACACTTTCAAAATGGCGCTGGGCCTGCATGTACTCTTTTTCAACCATGTGCGACATTCCCACCCAGTAGTGGGCAGCTTCAACCAGGGGCGCCCCGCGATGGCGGCTCAGGTAGTTGCCAAGCTGCTCCTGCAACGGATCGGTAGCCTCCTGCCGCAACCAGGAGAAGCCCATGAAGTGCACGATATTGAGCCCGTAGTCATGCTCCGGGTATTTGCGGACAAAGTCTTTACCGTGGGCAACAACCTTATCGTAGGTCTCTACCTGAAAGAGCACGCTGGCCAGGCGGGCATACACGGCAGGTTCATATTCCTCATAGCCCTCTGTCGCAAGGTAGCATTCTCCGAGCTCGATGGCTTCTTCGTGGTAGCCGATGGCAATAGCCTGTTCGAATGCGGAATAGTGGAAAAGCTCCGCCCGGCTGTGCTCGGGGTGTTCCCGCACGAGGCGGTAGTACGCAAAGAACGCGTCGTAACGGCGCCCCATCCGCTCCAGGTTTTGAGCCCGATGGTACTTGAGCGGCCCAGTGTACGACTCCTGCTCACCGAGCGAATCGACAAAACCCTGCAATGCCGCAATCTCTTCCGCTAATTCAACCGGGAGCTTGGCACCCCGCTGATGATACTGCAGAGCCCGCTGGTTGAGAGCCTCGAGCTGCCGTCCATAGAATGCTGCGATGTCCTCGAGCGCGATGCATTGGAAGTACAGGAAGTTCGCGTTGGAATACTCCTCGAGATCGGAAAACTGATTGCCGAGTTTGAACAGCGCAAGGTTGAGCTTCGGGTCAAACCGGTCCGTCGCCGGGGCTTCGCTCAGTTGGGGCAAAAGTGGCAGGGCTTCTCTGGGTCGATCCAGAGCCTGGTATGCTTGGATGAGGTAGATGGCCGCGAGGGCGCGTTTTTGCGGCGTTACGAGCAGCTCGCGGTGAAAGCGTTGGAAGACGGGAAGGCCGCGCTCCCATTCATCCTGCTCCGCGTACACCAGCGACAAGGTTTCCAGCCACTCGGGCAGGTACACTTGTGGAAAGCGTCCCGCGTCGATGCCGGCAATGCCGATTTCCAAGGCTTCCTTCAAGCTATCCCAACTGCGGAGGGCCTGAAATAAGGGCAGCTCCAGAAGGGTCGCGCGCAGGTTTAGTTGGTGTTCGGGGTAGTGCTCCTGGAGCCGGTCCAAGAAACCGAGGCTGGTCCGGGCATGCGCTTCATCGCGGGTTTGGGTGAACAGCTGGAAATAGTACCGACCGAGCTCGAGGTAGGCCTGCGCCAGCAGGTTGTTCTCGGCGTCCGCCAGGGGCTCGTCCCCTTCCTCCCGCTGCTCTTCCAGGCGGACAACAATCTGTTGCAGGTAGGGTTCCGCCTGCTCGGCGGAGGTAGTGCGTACCCGTTGAATGAGCTCCGCAATGGACATGTCTTCTGCGGCCTTTTGGGCGAGAAGGTCCGGTACGAGCCCTAGACAACACAGAAACACGACCGCGCAAAAGCAGGGACGAATTAAAGGCATGACAACGAGGTGATTTTGGGTAAACAAACACCGGGGACAGGGGTTTTCCCAATGGTGCTGTAACCTTAAAGGCTCCGAGCAGCCTGTAGGGTTACAAGAAATTGCATGGTTTGCGAAAGCAGGCCCGACACGCTGTGAAACCCGAACCCTCACCTGCCTCTTCACGCCTTCGACGGAGGCGACGGTTGGCACCGCACCGCCTGGTCGACGTGTTGCTGCGCGCGGGCTCGGGGCGGCGCGTCTTCGCGAATGGTGTCATGGCTCGAATCGCCCAGCGAAGCGCCAACCCCGAAGGTGCCCGGTACCCCCTGCTGGGAAGCTTTGCCCGGTTGTACAAGCGAGCCGAGCCTCGTCGCAAGCAAGCGTATATTGCCGTGTCCGTTGCCGGGGTACTCTTGGCTGGGATGCTCACGGTGCTGTACCCCGAAGCGGAGCCGCAGGCTGAGGTTACAGCGGCTTATCTCAAGTGGACCGGCGAGGTGAAACTGCGCGATGTTCGGGGTTATTTGCGGGAGCTGCGACCAGGTCCGGTCGATCTGGCGCCGGGCACTCAGATTGATGTCGGCAGCGATGGGGAGGTCAACTTGCGCTGGGAGGATGCGACCGGCCCAACAGTCATCACGGTACAGCGAGACTCCGTTGTGGAGATTGCCCAGCGCGAGCCAGCGAAACACTTCCGCCTAAAAGTCGGCACGCTCTCCGCGAAGGTTTCGCCCCAGGCCTATCCGCTCGAAGTGCACAGCGCGTACGGCAATGCGACTGTGGTTGGCACAACCTTTCGCCTTTCGCTTGAAGATCAGCGCATGCAGCTGCAGGTAACGGAGGGACGTGTACGCCTGGAGTCCGTCGACGGCGAATCACTTCTGGTGACGTCGGGACAGACTGCCATCACCGGCCATAACGTCCGGGACCCTTCAATTGCACTGTTCGCCGACGAAGCTCGTCCGGTACCGGAATTGGTGTCTGCGCGCCTTTTGGAGTCGCGGGAGGGCGGAGACGCGAAGCTCCTGGTGGATGGCGGCAGCTATCGGGCCCCCGACTCGTCGCTTCCCCTCCAATTGGAGTTGGCCTTGCGCCACCAGACGGCGCTGCAGACTACGTTGGCTTTGCGGACACCGACTGGCCACCAACTTTTTCAAGCGGATGTGGAACTGGAAGAGCCGCTCCCGAACCAGGTTGAACCTACCCTCGTTTGCCTGCCGATCCTGCCGCCCGGAGACCTTCCCGAGGGATTTGTGACCCTGTCGCTGGATTTTCGTGTTGCCGATTCAGGCGACGCAAGCCCGTGGCGGCCTTTGGGACGCCGGTTGACCTTCCGCGTGACCCATCGCCGGACAGACGACCCGTAAGCCTTCCGCTTCGCCTATGATATTTTCGATGTGCGGAGATTGCGTCGGTCGGGGCTCAAAGTTTGTCTCTTACGAGGGAAAGGAGGTTGCGGCGGTCGAGCGGCTTGAGCAGGTAGGTATTGCAACCAGCCTCGGTCGCGCGGCGCTGGCTGCTTTCGGTGACATCAGCCGTTAGCGCGATAATCGGACCGCGAAAGGCGTTGGCGCGAAGGGCAGCGGCAGTGCGGTAGCCGTCGAGGCCAGGCATGTGGAGGTCGAGGAGGACAAGATCAGGAAGGGTGCCACGTTCCAGGGCGGCTAGCGCTTCGCCGCCATTTCGGGCTTCGACTACGACCGCGCCAGCCTCTCGCCGAAAGCGCCGGGCAACTGAGCGAACATTGTCGGTGTCGTCGGCGAGCAGAACCGTCGTGCCGTCGAGCTCGACATCTTGTGGGGCTGCGTCCGCCTCCACGTCGTTGCTGGGAAGGCCGCTGGCGTTGACGCTTTCGGCGGCGGGGCGATTGCAGATCACGACCGTGAAGACACCCGCGGCGCCCGGCGTGCTACGTACCGTGGTCGAGCCCCCGAGCAGTTCGCTGAGCCGTCGGCAGATAGTCAGCCGAGCCCGATGCCTTGGCGACCATGGGAGGCTTGAGCGCGGTCAGCTCGTAATCGTCGGTTTCACCGTTCAGAACCCTGGTAATGTGGGGCTGAGCGGATTCGAAAAGGTCATCGCCGAAGACCTCGCGAATGTGTCGGCCCATGACCTCCTCGCGCTCAAGGCCGAAAACTCCGTGGTAACGCGCGTTGCCAAATCGGTAGCGGCAATGGGTATCGCAGTGAGCAATCATCAGAGGCGCCGTTTCGAGGATCAGCGAAATCTGGCGCTCCTGACGGCGCAATGCCTCCTCAGCCTCTACCATTTGGGTGATATCTACAAATGCTGAAATTGCCCCTCGCGGGTTGCCGTCTTCAGAGAAAGGGGGCTCGGCACTTCCGTAGACAACGCTGCGGCTGCCATCATCGAAGCGGATGTCCATCGTAACATTCCGCTGCGGCTCCCCCCGTAGCGGTGGCCCGCTGCATCGGCAGCTCCTCATCGGCAAACTCGCGCCCATCGGCATGGGACACGCGGAAATGATCCGGCCGCTCTTCGTCAGGGGCCGTCCTCGAGAAATTCTTTCCGCCAGGAAGTTGCAGGAATTCGTGTGCGACACGGCTGCCCGTGATGAACTCGCAGGCGGGGTCGCGCGCGATCCAGACTCCGGCGGGCACAGCATCGAGCACGCGTTCGAGCTCCTCGACCCTCCGGCGCAGCGTTTCGGGATCGATAGTCCCCAAACCAAAGCGGGCCGATATGGCAGGCACCTCGCCGTGCAGGCGGACACCGGTTACCAGCCACCTTGCTTCCGGGCAGGCTGCCAGGTGAATCTTGCGCACGTTGACGCGCCATTTGGAGGCGCCAATCCACCGATCCTGAGAGCCCGTATCGGCAAGGGGGGCGGTGAGTTCGTCAAAAGGCGCAGGTTTGTCCAGCTCTGGAAGGGGAAAAGTAGCTGCGAGGGTATGGTGAACAAGGGCACTCTCGTGGAGGGGAGGACTTTTTGTCGTGAGCCGTCCAGCTGCCGACAAAATCACGCCCGAAGCATCGACGATGAAGCTGGCATCCGCGAAGTCTGCAAGCAAGCTCGCCAGGCCTGATGTGGACCCCGGCTGGGCACATACGGGTTGGCATCAAACAGATAAGCCATTTGCCCAAGACTTTACCAAACGCGATAAACGAATCCCGCAAAAGCCGACCACGTCTCATAAACGGTGATCCGAAAAACAGAGTAAACTCACCAAGTAGGCCGTGCGCCCGGAGTGGTGTTTATTAGCATTGCCAAAACGTTTGTGAGGTGAAAACCTTCCTTAGCGATGGCGAGCAGTCGGCAACTTTGGGCACAGGCCATTCGCACCGGCAAAGTAGGGCAACCGCGGGCCAAGGGGAACTCTCCGGTTCTGTTTTCCGGCCATCGTCCGGCATTTCGCGGTCGCATTCTCGGGGTCGATCCAAGCCTGCGCGGAACGGGCCTCGCGGTTGTGGACTGTTCGCCTCCGGGCCCGCCCCGGTTGCTGGCGAGCACCACGGTCCGCAATCCCGCCCGCTTTTCCCAAGCCGATTGCCTGCGAGCGATTGCCGATGCCATCGAGGCCCTGCTGACGCAGTATCGACCAACGGTGGCGGCGGTCGAAGAATCTGTTTTTGTCCAGAATCAGCGAACGGCCCTCATCCTCGGGTTGTCTCGGGGGGCCGTACTGACTACGCTCGCCCGGGCTAACGTCGAGATCGCAGAGTATGCGCCGTTGCGTATCAAGCAGGCAGTCACCGGCCACGGTAGGGCCAGCAAGGAGCAGGTAGGGGGCCTGCTGCGCCAGCACCTCGGCCTTGCCGAGGCAATTCCGCCGGATGAATCCGACGCCGCCGCTACCGCCCTCTGCCACGCCTTTACCTACCGAGGGTAAGAACTACGCCGAAACCCGCTAAAGGCGGGCAAGCGAGGCCTTCAATCCAAGCGAAGATCTCCGGGTGACATTACCACACAAAATAAAGAGTACGGTACGAATCACGTTTAATTTGGGTTGTGAGCTTGGGCATCCCGCTTTGCATCAAAGCCGAAGTTACACGAACGATTGAATCAAGTGGCGATAAATCGCTATAAACAGTCGTGGAGATCTTCGTCTTTGCGCCGAATACCGTGTGGAAACCGTTCGAAAAGAATACGTCCCAGTATAACTCTTTCATGGGGTTCAAAGGGGTTGGTGGGTTTCAAGGTGCGCCTACGAACCAGACAATAGCGCCGAAGATGACCGTGGCCGTCACAAGAGCCGCCGGGCGGACCAGCAAGGGTTGAAGCTGGGCGACCGTCCACCGCCCGGCCGCGAGGACAAAACGGCCCAGGGCGTCGAAAAAAACTTCGGTCATGGGTTGGCGGAGGTTGCGTTGGGCTGTCCTCCAGATATCCCGTCGCGCCCCAAAAAGGAGTAAGCCGAGCGCGATACCGAACATGCCCAAGAAGGTGGTCACTTTAGACCAGTCCTTTAGTGGCGACATTTCGAAATCGACCACAGGCCGCCCGAGTACCATTTCGGTCGCCGGGAGAATCCAGGGATCGAGGAAGGTTCGCGGGAAAACGCCAAAGACGAGGCCGGCCAGGCCTAGCAATAAAATGGGCACGGTCATGTTCAGGGTGGGCGGGTAGCCCTCGTGGGCGTGACCGGCTTGGCCCTCCTCGGCTGGTTTGACGGCTTCCGAATTGGGTGGCGATTCCGCACGGCGGTTTCCCCCGATGCTGCGGCGCAGCCAGGCCGGAGCCTCTGAGCTGAAGGGGTGCCAGCCGACACTCAGGGTCAGCACGAGCATGAACATAGTTGCCAGCATTGCCGGCACGACCAGCCACAGGGCCAGGTCGAGCTCGTAAACGAGCGCCTCCAGAAACCCGGATTTCTTCACTGACCCGAAAAACGGCCACAACCCGGCCTTTGAAAGCGCCGCCGCCATTGCAGCGCTCGCCGTCCAGGGGAAAAGACGCCAGAGGTTGCGCATTCGGGTAACGTCATAGACATGGATGCGCTGGGAAATCACGCCAATGGCCATGTACAGCGCGGTCTTGTATATGATCTGGCCAGCGAGCAGCAGCAGCGCGGTTTTGATGGCAAATTCGTTGTCGAGGCCGAACAGCGCGGAGATCATGCCCATGGCGGCCACGGTCAGGCTGATCACGATCGCCTTAGCGTGGGTGCGCATCAGGCCCCGGTAGGCGCCCAACAGCATAGTTCCGCCGCCCAGGATCAACAGCGTGGCCATCCAGACATCCGTTTCGCCCAGTACGGGGTGCAGGCGGGCCAGCAGGAAGAGGCCCGCCTTGACCATCCCAACCGCGGAACTTGCCGGAATGGGTGAGCGGATTGTTGCTTCGAGCCAGAAACTGAACGGAAACAGAGCCGACTTCGCAGCGACAGCAGTCACCGTCAACCCGAGAATCCACGGGTAGGTCGGTGCCGACCGCACAAGGTCGCCACGGCTCATCAGGTCGGACAGTAAATAGGAACCCCCGGCGTCCTGCAGCAGCCAGATGGCGGGCAGAAGGGCGGCGGAGCCGAAAACGTTGACGAGCACCATCCGCGTCGCGCCGCGGTTGGCCTCGCGGTCTGCACGGTTGAAACTGATCAGAAAATAGGTGACCAGCGTCGACGCCTCCCAGAAAAAAAAGAGCAGCAGCAGGTGGTCGGCGAGGACCAGCCCGAGCAACGATAGCATCAGCAGGACCAGCAAACGCAACAGATTGGCCAAGTCGCGGCGCACTTGAGGAGTCGGGGTGGCCCGCTCGCTCAGGCGGTAGTAGCCTTGAGTAAAGTTTAAGTTGAGCGCGCCATTTCCGAGGATCAACAAGGCGAAAAAAACGCTCAGCGGGTCCAGGTGGAAGGCCCAGACGCCGTCCAGTTGCGGCCACCAGGCAAGGGATTCCTCCACGTAATCGTAGCTGTAAACGAGCCCTGAAGCGTACAAAAACCAGAGGAAAACAGCCGATACCACGAGCCCGGCGAACAGTCCGCTGCGCTGTGGCGCTCGTATCGTCAGCGAGGGGATCGAAACCGCTAATGCGGCCAGCAGAAACAACGACCAGGAAAGTTCCACGAACCCTATCATGGGAAAGACGGCCACCGGAAACGTCAACCGTGCAGCTGCAGCTCGCCTGCTTTGGGGGGCTCGGAAGGGGCAGGGAGGGGGCCGTTGACGCCCTTCAGCTGGATTCAGGGACCGCGTGCTCGGACCAGTAGTAGGCCGTTTTTTGGCTCGATCCGTCACCGTCGAACGGGCGCGCGGGGAATCTCGCGGGACGGCACGCGATTTGGTTTGCCCTTGACGCCCCTTTCCCTGTGGTTTTTCCCGCACTTTGCCCAACGACTTTCGAACGGCCCTGATGGGGCCTGTTCGCCGCACCTGATTTGCGATGCTTTTCGGTTTTATCCTTGCCTTTGCCCTTGCTGCCGCCGCCGCGCCTTGGATCGAACGCTGGGCGGGCCCGCGCACGGGGCGGTTGCTGGCGGCGGTTCCCGGGGCG
>JBHJGW010000027.1:0-10440 GCA_050331415.1 Opitutales bacterium
TGGCGAGGTCGATATAGAGCGAGTCGGTATCGGGAAAGTATTCAATCTTCATGGCTTGAAGCCCCGGTCAGGGAAGGCGTTGTGGATGATGGTCTCGTCGGCCAAGGTAACTACACGAAACACTTTTCGGTCAAATTCGTCAATCCTGCCCCAAAAGCGCACCCGCTCGCCATCCGGCTGCACCTCGCGCCGCAAAGGGCTCTCGATGATGCGGATGCACCACTCCCTGCGCAGATAAGGCCGCTTAACCAGCACCTTGCGCTCAAAGTATTCGGTAAAGGCGTACTCAGGCATTAGGCAGCGGGGTGGTCATTGTCGGTACGCGGATGGGGTTGTCCCCACCCACACCGACGGGCCCGACCATAACGGCGCGCGTGGGGCGTCGGCGCGAGTAGAAGCGCGACTGGCAATATGGGGGCGGCGGGATTCTGCGGCTGCATGCCCGCTACGATGGCGGGTTGGGGTGCGCGGTGCAAGTGTGGGCTTGGCACGGAGTTTATGGTGCTGTCATGTAGAGGGCTGATGCCGACCGTCTTTCGTCATGGAAACCTCCGCTTCTTCTTTTTCTCGCGGGAAGAAGCGCGGATGCACATCCACGTAACGGGTCCCGATGGCGAGGCAAAATACTGGCTGGAGCCAACGATTGAACTCGCCATGAACAAGGGACTTTCCCCTTCGGCCTTGAAAACTGCCGAGGAGCAGGTCAAAATGCGATCTAATGAAATTAGCGAAGCTTGGCACCGACACTTCGGTTGAAGTGACGAACGTATCGCCGCACGGTCTCTGGCTTCTGGTGGATGGGGAGGAGCATTTCCTCGATTACGACGCTTTCCCGTGGTTTCGGGAGGGCACCATCGCGCAGGTCACCCAAGTCGAGCGTTCGCACAAAGACCATTTTTACTGGCCGGAGCTAGACGTGGACCTCGACCTCGATCGGATCATTCGTCCGGAAAGGTATCCGCTGATTTCTAGTTAGGCGAGTGTCAGCGAGGTAGTCATGACTGCACGCGGATGGGGTTGTCCCCACCCACGCCGACGGGCCCGAGCATCACGGCGGGCGTAGGGGGCGGCGGGTGTCAGGCGGTGGCGACTTCGACATAGTCCATCTCGGAGGCGGGTTCAGGGATGGGTTGGTGGTCGTCGCGGAGGCCCTCGAGGTGGAACGCGATGGCTTCGGCGATGAGCTGGCGGACTTCCTCGCGGGTCTCGCCGACGGCGACGCATCCGGGAAGGTCGGGCACGTAGGCACCGTAGGGAGCAGGGCCTTTTTCGATAATGATGGCGTATTTCATAGCGTGTCCTCCAGCTCGGTCTGTTTTAGGATACCTCTTGAGCGTGCCGGAAGGAATGTCGAGGCTCGGCTTGCCGGCCACCGTCACGGTGTTGCGCTTCACCGGATGCTTGAGCTGCCGGTGGCTGCCCTTCTGACGGTGAAAATACCAGCCATCGTCGGAAAGGGTTTTCAGAATCTCGCGAACCTTCGTAGGCATCGTTCAGCAGGGCGTCAGCGACGTGGTCATCGGCTGTACACGGATGGGGTTGTCCCCACCCACGCCCACTGGCCCGACCATGACGGCGCGCGTAGGGCGGCGGCGGTTGGGTGGTGGATTGACGGCGCAGGTGGATCTGTTCATGCTTTCGGGTATGACGGTTGATGCGATTGATGTCGAAACCTTCTCCACCGAGGAAAAATTGCGCTTGATGGAGCGTTTGTGGGAATCGCTGGCGCGGAATCCTAGGCTGGACACGCTGCCGTGGCACGAACGCTTGCTGGCCGCCCGCGACGATGAATGGGCGCGCCGGCATGAGGTTGGCGAGGACTGGGCGACGGTTAAAGAAGAGCTTCGCGCAGAATTTCGGCGATGAAGCGCGTGATCATTCTGCCGTTTGCTAAAGAAGACTTGCGGCAAGCGGGGCGCTTCTATGACTGCCAGAGCGAGGGGCTGGGCGAATACTTTCTCGACGCAATTACCGCAGAGATCGACGCACTCGCGTTTTTCCCCGGGCGCCATCAGAAACGGGGTACGCAGTTCCGGCTGCTGGCAAAGAAGTTTCCCTTCTACGTGTACTATCAGCTCGATGAGGAATTGGTCTTTGTGCGCGCGGTTGTGGATGCCCGAAGTGACCCCGCAGCAATCGAAGCCCGCGAAATCCAGGAGGAGCGCGAAATCGACTGACTCATGCGCGGCCTGTGCGAGGTGGTCATCGACTGCACGCAAATGGGGCTGTCCCGACCCACACCCACCGGCCCGACCATGACGGCGCGCGTGGGGCTTTCATACTGCAAGTTTTCGCCGGTTCTGCCCTTGGCGCAAGCGTTGACTTTCGGGGCGAGCGTTGCAGAGTTAGCGGTATGACGGTGACGGTGGATGACACGCTGGTGCAGCGGGCCCGTGATGCGGGTAAGCTTGGCAGCCCGGAGGCAGCCGTGGAGGAAGCGTTGCGCGAGTTTGTGGCGAAGCGGCAGCGTCTCGAGATAATCGAGTTGTTCGGGACGATGGACCCTGACCCCGGTTATGATTACAAGCAGGCGCGCCAGCGATGAGCGTCTTGGTGGACACGTCGGTCTGGTCGCTGGCGCTGCGGCGGACCCTGCCGACTGCGACCGTTGCGACAGAACTTGCACGCCTTGTCCATTTGGACGAGGCGCTTCTGATCGGCCCCATCCGCCAGGAGGTGCTGTCGGGGTATTCTGACCAGGCGCGCTTCCAAAAACTGTTGTCGAAGCTGGCACCGTTTCCGAATCAGCGAGTTGAAGACGAGGACTATCTGACTGCGGCAGAATTCAGCAACCGCGCGAGGGCATCGGGCATTCAAGGGTCGCACATCGATTTCCTGATTTGCGCGGTGGCAGCCCGCCTGGCGGTGGCAATCTTCTCCACCGACAAAGACTTCGAGCAGTTCGCGACGGTGCTGCCGATCAAGCTCCACCGCTGAAACCGGCGTTAAGCCTCAACGGGGTCGTCATCCACGGCACCTGAATAGGGTGCCCCCGACCCACACCCACCGGCCCGACCATGACGGCGCGCGTGGGGCGGCGGCGGGTGTGGAAACGGGACTGGCAGTACAGAGCGCTCATTTCAGTTCGCGTTCGATCTGTTCAGACTCTTGGCGCAGGTCGACGATGCGGTGGATGATCACGCGCCGACCAGCGATTTCGTAGTAAAGCCCGTAGCGGTTATTCCAGAGTAGGAGCCGTCGAAAGCCTTTGCCGACTTCACGTCCGAGCCGGGGGAAGGTGGCGAGGTCATCGACTTTTCCAATCGCCTCGACCAGGAACTGCTTTGAGCGAGTGTCATCGTCGTCGGGGGTGAGCAGCTTTGCATAGATGCGGTCGATGGCGCGCTCGGCTTGCTCTAGCCAGACGATTTCGTACGCCATCGCCTACTTGAGGTAGCGCTCCGCGAGCCCTTGCTTGACGTCTTCCCAAGAACGCGCGCGCTCTGGATGGTGCTGATATTCGCGGCGGCTGGCTTCGAGCAGTTCGAGGTACTCAGGCGCCACCGGCAGATCGTCGCGCTCGCGTGCCACCTGCTCAACGATCTCGCTGGCCAGCCGCAACCGATCCTCTGCACTCAACTCGCCGATCTGCGGAATTGTTTCCAAAATCATGCGAAGAATCTAGCGGGCAAGATGGCGGTTGCCAAGCCCGATTAGCGAGGGGTTTCCGGCGTCAGCGAGGTCGTCATCGACGGCACGCGGATGGAGTTGCCCCCACCCACACCCACCGGCCCGACCATCACGGCGCGCGTGCGGAGGCGGCGGGTGTAGCGGCGCGACTGATGCCGAAGGCGCTCAGTGGTGAACGGTGACCGCGTAGTTGGAGAAGATTCGGTCGCTGGTGATGATCTCGGTATTGAAAACGGCGGCGGTGGCGATGATGATGCGGTCGAAGGGGTCGCGGTGGTGGAGCGGCAGGGCTGCCGCAGTGTTGGCAATAACTTCCGAGACGGGAATCACCGCGAAGCCGTAGGTTGCATTTACGGTGCGCAAGAACGATTCGGGTTCAGTTGGCAAGAGCAGTTTGCCGAGCTTGTGCTTGAAGTTAATCTCATAGGCACTGACGGAGGAATAGCAAACCTGGTCCGCGTTCGCGATACGATCGCGTGCGCCATCGCTCAAGCGCGAGTCTCCAAACGCCAGAAAGAGAATCGCGCTGGTATCAAGCATCAACATGATCGCGATAGTCGGGATCCTCGAACAGCGAATCACGATCATCCCACGCGATGGTTGCGCCTTCCCAGCCCGGAACCGCTTGTGCCCATCGAGGGACCATGCTTCGCACCGCTTCAACAGAATGTAAACGGCCCGCGTTCGCAGACTCGATGGCCTTCTGCACGCCTAGGACGAAGTCGACGCGCTCCTTGATGAGGTCTACCGAGGCATCATCCGGCAGCTCGGCGACATTTTCGAGTACGGCTTCTTTTACGGACATGGTTCTATCTTAGGGAAGGGCGGTGGAAAGTAAAACGAGAAGCGCGAGATTATCAGCAAGGTCGGCATCGACGGCACGCGGATGGGGTTGCCCCCACCGACTCCCAACTGTCCGAACTTCACGACGCGCGTCGGCCATCGGCTATGTGCGAATAAGGTCGCCCGACCGGCTCGCCCCGAACTTAACGCCGGGCAGCCGCTTGTACGATTGCGAACGGCTGAGCGTGGGGTGCGAGTAGCTTTGGGAAATGCGCCCGGCGACGAGCGCAGCCGTCTCTGAGTGGTCGTCGGGCCCTTTGGGCGTTCGGTTTCGCGAAAGGGCCGCTTGCCATTCCGGGTCCGCTGGTTTTCTCGTTGTGGCATGGCTGCTTCCGCCGATCCCGCCACCCGTGTTGCCGAGCTGCGTGCCGATATCGCCCGGTACGATGACTTGTACTACCGGCAGGCCCGGCCGGAGGTCGACGACACCACCTACGACGAGCTCAAGCGCGAATTGGCCGATTTGGAAGCGCGTTATCCTGAGTTGGCCGCTCAAGATAGCCCCACCGCGCGCGTGGGTGATGACCGCACTGAGGGGTTTGTCAAACGTCGGCACCGAGTGCCGATGCTGTCATTAGACAATACCTACAGTGAAACGGAGCTTCGCGAGTTCGATCAGCGGCTGCGCCGTCTTCTCCAGATCGACGCGCCGCACTACCTGATCGAACCCAAAGTAGATGGCGTCGCCATCAGTCTCACGTACGAGCGCGGTAAATTCGTGCGTGCCGTTACGCGGGGCAACGGTGAGGAGGGCGACGACGTTACGCGCAACGTGCGCGAAGCCATCCCGGCGCTGCCCGAGCAGCTCGCCGGGGAGGGCCCCGAGCCGCCTGAGTGGATCGAGATCCGGGGGGAAATCTACATGCTGCTCGAGGAGTTCGAGCGCATCAACGCTCGACGAGCCGAGCGCGGCGAAGCCCTTTATGCCAACCCGCGCAACCTGACCAGTGGCACGCTGAAGCAGCTCGAGGGCGTGGGGGACCGGCGGCTGGAGCTCGTTGCGTACGGTTTCGGCGGGGCGGAGCCGCAACCTTTCGAGCGGCTGAGTGAGGTTCATGCTGCGCTGCGTGGCTGGGGCCTGCCCATGCAGGCATGGATTGGTGAGGCCGAAGGCGTCGATGCGGCGATTGCGAAGATTTACGAGCTCGACGGCCTCCGCGGTGGCTTCGCCTACGGCACGGACGGCGCCGTGGTGAAGCTCGACTCGCTTGCGCAGCAGCAGGTCGCCGGCTACACCTCGAAGGCGCCGCGCTGGGCGATCGCATACAAGTTCGAGGCGGAGCGAGCTGTCACCAAACTCAAGGACATCCGCGTCCAGGTGGGTCGCACGGGTACCCTGACCCCGGTTGCCGACCTCGAGCCGGTGCAGCTTGCCGGCACTACGGTCTCACGCGCCACGCTGCATAACGAGGACGAAATTCGCCGCAAGGACATCCGTCCCGGTGACCTCGTCATCGTTCAGAAAGCGGGAGAGATCATTCCCCAGGTGCTCGGGGTTGACCCGTCTACCGAGCGCTCGGAGCACAGTCAGCCCTTTGATTTTGGCGCCTACCTCAAGGAGCTCGGTTACGATGCCGAACGCGTTGAGGGGCAGGCCGCCTGGCGTGTTAGGCCGGGCACGCATGCCGACATGCGCTACCGGCAGTTGCAGCATTTTGCCTCGCGCGGAGCGATGGACATCGAGCACTGCGGCGAGGCCGTCGTCAAACAGCTCATCGATCGTGATCTGGTAAAGACGCCTGCCGATCTGTACCGGCTGACTGTCGATGACGTCGAGCGGCTGGAAGGGTTTGCGCGCAAGTCGGCCGAGAACCTCGTGGGAGCGGTCGAGGCGAGTAAGGCCAACCCGCTTTGGCGGCTTATTCACGGTGTGGGCATCCCCCACGTCGGTGCCCGGACAGCGCGGTTGCTCGCGGGGGAGTTCGGGTCGCTGGCGGCCTTGCGCGAGGCTGATGTCGAGCAGCTCGACGCGATCGACGGGGTTGGGGAGATCATGGCCCAAGCGATTATCGAATGGTTCCGGGAGCCAGGGAATGCCGAGCTGGTCGACGACCTGGCCGCACAGGGTGTTAACACCGAGGCGCTTTCGGAGGAGCTCAAGGCGGCGGCTTCCGAGCAGGGCGAAGGCGAGGGCGCCCTTTCCGGGAAGACGCTGGTGCTTACGGGAACCCTACCGAACCTGACCCGCGACGAGGCCGCGGCAATCATTCGGCTTGCGGGCGGCAAGGTGGCGACGTCCGTCAGTAAAAAGACCAACTATGTCGTCGCCGGTGACAAGGCCGGCAGCAAGCGCACGAAGGCTGAGAAGCTGGGCGTTACGGTGGTGGACGAGGCGTTTTTGCGGGAGTTGTAAGTCGGTTGCGGCAACCTGTTTAAAAAACAATAATAGGCGAGCTTCGACCAGCCAACGAGGGATGGCACAACCCCAACGACTATTGGGTGAAACAGGCGGCTGGCGGCCTGGAGCTCGGCCCGACACTGGCGCCTTTGGAGCGCCTGAATTGCGTCAGGCTATGTACCAGGAGGTCAAACTGTTCCTCGAGCACGTCCTGCGCGAGCAACGGCCAGTGACCGAAATTTACGATGCTGACTACACCTTCCTGAACGAGATGCTCGCCAATCATTATGGCATCGAGGGCATTCGCGGTAAGGAGATGCGCAAGTTCGAGCTCGAAACTGACCAGCGTGGCGGGATCCTCGGCATGGCGGCTTTCCCGACCAAAACCTCGGCCCAGCTGCGTACCAGTCCGGTCAATCGTGGCCTGTGGGTGTATGAGCACATCCTCGACTATCCGATACCCGAGCTTCCTCCCAACGTACCGCTGCTTTCTGACTAGGAGGTCAACGAGGAAGGCCTGACCATTGCCGAGCAGTTGGAACAGCACCGCGAAGACCCCGCTTGCTACAGCTGCCACGACCGCTTCGATCCCCTCGGCGTCGCTCTCGAATACTTTGATCCGATCGGCCGCTGGCGCACCAAGACCGGCAGTCAGGACGTCGACGCCCTCGGCAAATACCGCGATGGCCGGACCATCGAAGGGTTTAGCGAGCTCCGGCAGTTCATGCATGCAGAGGAGGAGCAATTCCTCGAGACCTTCGCGAAAAAGCTTCTTGGTTACAGCCTTGGTCGCGCCATCCTGCCCACGGACAAGCCCGTCATCGAGCAAATGGTCAAGGACATGAAGGCCAGCGACCTCACGATCCGGTCGGCTATCCATACTGCCGTTTCGAGCCCGCAATTCATGCAACGGCGGGACGCTGCCGAAGCTGGCCTTCAAGCCTCGACCAATTGACCGAAAACCTAAGGCAACAGCTTATTGGAGCGCCGGTTCCGCCTCTTACCTAGGTTTGTTGAGCCCTCGTTCTTTGGGGCGTCGCTATCGTCCGAGCTGCTCGAGGTAGATCTGTCGGGCGAGATCCTTGATTACGCGTGGCAGCAGGCGGTGCTCAGCTTCATGTACCTGGGTTTCGAGTTCGTCGAGGCTCATTCCTGGTTCGATTTCGACCCGCTCTTGCGCGATGATCTGGCCGGCGTCCACCTCCGAGGAAACCCAGTGAACGGTGCAGCCGGTCGCGGGGCGTCGGGCTTCCCACGCCCGCCGGATAGCGTTCAAGCCCGGGAAATCCGGCAGCAGGCTTGGGTGAAGGTTCAGCGTGCGCGGAAATGCTTCCAGAAAGGGCGGCTTGACGACGCGCATAAAGCCCGCAAGCACCACCAGATCCGGATTGAGCATGCTGATGACCTCGATCCAGTGCTGTTCGGCTTCTCCGGTAAGCTTCGTCCGGTAGGGGCCCGGTTCGAGATAAAAGGCCGGAACTTCGAATTGCGGGCCCAGCTGGAGGATCGGCGCGTCGGACACGTCCGTGAAAACGCCGGAGATGCTTGCCAGGCCAAGCCCGTCATCAACATGGGCCTGCAGCAGCGCGCGGGCATTGCTGCCGCGACCGGAGCCCAGGACCACCACTCGAACCATCCTGCCAATTCCTAGCGACTACCCGCCTGAGCGCAACCCTCTAAACCACGTGACTTAACCCGAAATTTGCCACCGTAAAGAATATCGAAACCCTCAAAAAAAAGGGGCGTTCGCTGGCGCTCAGGCAGCGGGTTAAAACCACTTTTTCGCCTTTTCGAAGAAGGACTCGGCCACCGGGTTGTCCGCATCGCCGCAAGCTTCTGCGAAGTGCTCGAGCGACTCGCGCTGCTTGCCCGAGAGTTTTTTCGGAACTTCGATTTCGACGCGTACCAGCTGATCCCCGGGCGGGCCGCCACGGAGATCGGGCATGCCCTTGCCGCGGAGCCGGAAGGTGGTGCCGGACTGCGTGCCCGCCGGAATCTTCAAATTCGCCCGACCGTCGAGCGTGGGTACTTCGATCGCGCCTCCCAGCGCGGCGACCGTAAACTTGATTGGGATCAGGCAAAAGAGGTTCTTGTCCTGGCGCTCGAAAATCTCGTGATCCTTGACGTGCAGCACGATAAAGAGGTCTCCCGGCGTGCCTCCGGCCATGCCTGCCTCGCCATTGCCGACGCTGCGCAGCTTCGAGCCGGTGTCGACGCCTGGGGGCACCTTGACCTTGAGTTTGGTGGTTTCGAGTTGCCGCCCCGAGCCGCCGCAAGTGCTGCAGGGCGAGTCGATCGTCTGTCCGGCTCCGCCGCAACTTGGGCAGGTTTGGCGCATCTCGAAGAAACCCTGTGACCGAATGACCCGCCCTTGTCCCCCGCAGGTCGGGCAGGTGCGCTTGTTGCTGCCGGGTTCGGCGCCGTTGCCATCGCAACGCCCGCACGGCTTCTGTCGGCGATAGGAAATCTCTTTGTCGGTTCCTTTCGCCGCTTCCTCGAGCGAGATTTCCATGTCGTAGCGCAGGTCGTCCCCACGCGCAGGGCCGCCGCGGCCACCTCCACCGAAAAACTCCTCGAAAATGCCGCCCCCGCCGCCTCCGCCGCCGCCGAACACTTCGCGGAAGATGTCCATGGGGTCGTGGAAGCCGCCGTAGCCGCCGGCTCCGCCACGCGGCGAGCCTCCGCCACCTTCGAATGCGGCATGGCCGAAGCGGTCGTAGGCGGAACGTTTGTCGGGGTCTTTAAGGACGTCGTATGCCTCGGAGACCTCCTTGAATTTCTCCTCCGCCTTCGCGTCGCCCGGGTTTTTGTCCGGGTGGTATTTCACCGCCAGCTTGCGGTAGGCTTTTTTCAAGTCGGCCTCACCCACATCGCGGCTGACACCCAATACCTCATAATAATCTCGTTTCGCCATGCACCAAAAGCCAAATTATCGTTAACGTCTCTCCGGCAGAAAGTATGCCGGTTTTGGAATACTCGTCCTTCGCTCTTTACTCCCGGTCCGGCTGGCGTCTGTAGCGGACTGTGCGGCAAGGGCGCAAGACCGCGCCGGATGCAGCTGACCGGGCCGGATCGGAAGCGGGGCCAGAAAAGGCTCTACTCACTTTTTGCGATGACGACCATCGCCGCGCGCAGGAGGCGCCCGTTAAGCTCGTAGCCGGCGCGCTGGCATCGCAAAACCTGGCCGTCTTCGACCTCTGGAGATGCCTCTTGACCAACGGCCTCGGCCTTGTGGGGGTCAAAGTCTTCTCCTGGGCCGGGGTCAATCTTTTCCAGTCCGTTGGTGGCTAGGATCGACTCGATCTGCTGCACCACAAACTCGAAGCCCTTTGCCACGTTGGCCGCTTCCGGGTGGTTTCCGGCCATCTGTAGGCCCATTTGGAGGTTATCGAGCGCAGGCAGCAGTTCTTCGATGATCTTGCTCGCGGCGGTGCGGCGGGCTTCCTCGCGGTCCCGCGCGAGGCGCCGCCGCTGATTTTCCATTTCTGCCAAAGTCCGCAGACGGGCGTCTTCCGCTTCTTTAGCCTTCAGATCCGCTGCTACCAGTGCACGCTCCAGCTCAGCGACACGGTCGCCACCCGCCCCCCAATCGGGACAAATCTGGTCCACGCCCGGCCCATCCGCCTCGG
>JBHJGW010000028.1:0-3178 GCA_050331415.1 Opitutales bacterium
AGGCCGGCCCATGTCTCGCTGAAGCCGGCGTACATCCGGCAGTCCGCGAGGTCGGAGCCGTCGATCGCTCCGGTGCGCAGCCCCTCCCGTCGGAAGGCCCGCGGCAGGTGCAACCCGTCGTGGAAGCTGGCTTTGATGAGCGCATGACCACCCGCCCGGAGGTAGCTCTCCCGGCGTGCCAGAAAGAGTTGGCCGCAGCCAGCCGCAAACGCCGGATGATTCCAGGCCCGCGCCATGAAAAACGGCAGGAACCCCAGCAGGATGAACTGAATGTGCGGGATCAGCAGCGCCTCGCCCCAACTGCGGGTGACCTGCCGCGGAAAGCCGCTGACCAAATCGAGCTTGCGCTGCCGGGCGCACGTCACAAGCCGGGAAAGGGCGCCCGGTGCGAGGCTCACGTCAGCGTCGAGAAAGGCAACCCAGGGGGTTATTGCAAGACCGGCCAGGTGGTTGAGCGCGTGCTGTTTGCCCGACCATCCCGCTGGTAATCCGGGAACAGAAACCAGCTGTACCCGGGAATCCTCGGCGGAGACTTTTTCTACGAGTTCCGCGGTACCATCGGTGCTGTGGTCGTCGCCCACAAGCACCGTCAGGCGCACCTGCGTCTGCCTGCGAAGGGCCTCCAGCGTGAGGCCAATCCGCTCGACCTCGTTCCGTGCCGGCACGCATACTGTGACTTCCGGCATTTCGCCGTTGTCGGGTTCCTCAGCGCGGCGGAAGTACCAACCGTTCGCCAGCATCATCAGGGCCGGCATCAGCGCGCAGGCAAGCGCGACCAGAGCAAGAATAGTTTCGGCAGAGATCCAGGCAGGCATGGCAAGGTCAGAATTTTGAGCGGATGACCGATTCGTGTTCGGGGGCGTAGGTCTCACCCGTGAACCAACGTTTTACGCGCCGCCAGGTGTCGTAGATCAGGTCGGTGCCCGCGGAGCCCTGCCATACAACCGGGAAGTGGGCCCAGTCCCGTGTCAGGACAGCGGTGGCGAGCTCATCCATGGTATGGGTCAGGGCGGCTTCGAGGCGCACATTGATGTGCTGGGTGTCAAGGCCTGCGAACCTTTCTCCGGAAATCGGCTCGCCAAACTGCGCCAGAGCCTCCGGTTTGCGCTCGTACCCGAACGGGTACTCATAGGCCACCGGCAGGAAAACCGCCCGCGGAGCGTGGGCTGCGACATGAGCAAGCCCGGGCTCGAAGCGCACCGGCCGCTCGCGCGGATCGCGGAGTTCGCCTTCCGGGGTCAGCCAAAGGCTTGCCTCTGGGTCGTCGACCAGCGTTCGCGCAATACGGAGAAACGTGCGTGCGCCCTTTTGGCCCGGCTCGACCCCGAAAAACCCCAGCATGTTAAAGATACCGTAGCGCTCCAGCGCTTTTGCTTCGATCGGCGCGTGGGCGCGTCGCTCGGAGAAAAAGCTGCGGTGCAGCTGCAGGCCCATCAAAGGGTCCCACCAGGCGGGGTGATTAGAAAAGACCACCAGCGGAGCCTCTTGGAGCCCCTCGAGCCGTTCGGTCCCTGCCACCCGCACAGCGTGAAAATTTCGCCGGAGCGTCCACGCCACATACCTCCCGAAATAGCGTAAAACGTGGGAGTTCGGCGGTCGAGGCGAAGCATCGTTGGCGTCAGAGCGGCACATCGGGCAATACCAATAGGTTGACTACCGCAATCCCGCGTTCAACTCATGCACCCGATTTTTCCCGGAGAGAAGCCGTCAGCAGGCCAGAATTGAAATTCAAGAGCACCACTTCGCACAACAGCAACCACGAGTCGCTGATGATAAGCCTAAACGTCACTTACAGGCAGCGACTGACATCGTCAGTCAAGTGGCGGGATGGACGGGACTTGAACCCGCGACCTCCGGCGTGACAGGCCGGCATTCTAACCAACTGAACTACCACCCCCTGACTGATGGGAAACTGCCAGCATGGCTGAGGTGTGGGGTGAGTCAACCGCGTTTTTTGCGGATTCGAAAAAAACTGAGCCGAAGGTCGTCGCTGGCTTTTTGAAGGGGCACTTGTTGCGTCGTTGCAGGTTGGGAGCGCTGATTGACCGCTGTGCTTACTCTTCCTTGTCTACCTCAAGAGCCGGTGCATTCATTCGGGTGTCGGGTTCATCGGGGTGAGGGTCAGCTCGCGCTGGACTACCGGCTGAAGCCGCTGGCGATCTGAGGTCCGAGGGCACACCTCATCGCTCCGGCGCTGGCGCCGCTGGCAGGTTCAAGATTAGGCGAGGGGCGCGTTCGGGGTCCCAGGGGTTCCGGGCGAAACGGGCTTGCTCGAGCAGCTGGATCTGCCTTTCGCAAAGGGCGATCATTGCGGCGCAATCGAAGTCGCGATGGACGCCCGGGTAGGCTGCGAGCCGGGTTGCAGCGAGCCGGAAGAGTTTGGCGGAGGGCCGCAGTCGGCGTTGGTGCACCGGGTGGCCGGGTGCTTCAAAGTGCAGCTTGAGGTGGCAGAAGCCGCCCGCGACCTGGATGAGAGCCTGGTAGAAAGATGCGTCCGGCCGGTGCGGGCGGTGCTCGTGCCACAGGTCCTCGAGCACTTCGTGCGCTTCGTAGTAAAGCCGCTGGTTGAAGGTCTCGAAGTACGCAAGGTAGCGGGGGTCGTGGATTTCCGTCCTCGGCATTTTTTCAGTTTTCGCGAAGGCCCCGGACGATTCAAGCCGCGAGCGCGGATGCGCCGAGCACAGGGGTGGCTGAAAACTTGCCTTGCGCCGCGCTCGCGAACCGCTTTGGTGGGGGCTATGCCGTTGACCTCTCTGTGGATGCGCATTGCTCTGGGCGCGATGACAGGCGCGACAGCGGTGCAAGCAACAGACTGGCAGCGGCTCGATGCCTTTCACGGACAGATGACGCGGGGCGACCTGCGCTGGCTCCTCGATTCCCGTTATGCACCCGGTGATGCCTGGCGGCCGTATATCCGCCTGGAGGCCGGGGAGGCCCTTATTTTCACGGGTGAAGGCTCTTGGGAAGACGATGGCGAGACTTCCTTTTACCGCCTCAAACTGCGCGAGGCGACCGCGGAGCCTGGACCCGAAACCACCGAAGTGCCATTGAATACCGATGGGGCGGGGCAGGTCCTCTGGTCGAATTGGCGCCCGGAGTTGCCTCCGCAAGGGCGTCCGTTGCGGGTGGCACTCGATCCGGGCCACATCGGCGGCGCTTTCGGGGAGCTCGAGGGGCG
>JBHJGW010000029.1:0-31629 GCA_050331415.1 Opitutales bacterium
ACCTTGAGCATCCGCCGGTGGTAACCGTCGACCATGGCACACCAATTCGCCCGGTCGCGGAAGTTCGCAATTTCATCGGCGCCCAATTGCGCCGCCTGCTCGGCGATCAGGTGAGCGCCTTCGCGGTCGCCTCGATGGAGCGTCGTGATGGACCGGAGTACGACTTCAACGAGCCGCTGTTGGTCCGGGTGCTGCGCCGACCGCCTTTCTGTGACGGGCAGACGATCGTGAGCATGATGTTTCTCAATCCCGGGCGTCATGCCGGTCCCGGCGGTGATGTGGCGACCATCTGCGAGGAAGCCCGTAACTTCGCCCCAAATTTGCGGCCCTACATGACCGAGCTGGTGGCCGAGCATCCGCTGCTGCTATCCATTTTGAAGGACCGCTACAAACAGGCCCTGCAGACAGCGCCGCTGGGCACGTGAACCGTTTTTCGTGGCGGGAGCGACATCCCGCACCGCTTCTTCCGCGCTAGCTCTGCGCGGCCGGGGTTTCGCGGATGGAGGTCTCAATCAGACCGTGTTGAATCGCGAAGCGCGTCAGGCCAGCGACGTCGTGAAGATCGAGCTTCTTCATCAGGTTGGTGCGGTGGTTTTCCGCCGTCTTTACGCTGATGTTGAGCTTCTGGGCGACTTCCTTGGTGCTAAAGCTCTCGGCGATCAGCTGAAGGATTTCGCGTTCGCGCGCCGTCAGCAGCTCAACTCCGATTTTCTGGGAAGAGTTAGGGTTGAGCACGGCTTCCCGGAGCATCTGGGCAACCTCAGGGCCGAAGTAGCTGCCGCCGCTGGAAACGATTTCGATGCCTTTTTTGAGTTCGCCAAGCGAGGCCGCTTTTTCGACGAAACCATGCGCCCCCGCCTGTAAAAGCTCCCGAACCAGGGAGGGGTTCTGATAGCCGCTGAAAACGAGCACACGCGTGTTTTTCAGGTGCTTGGCAAAGCGGCGGAGCACCTCCGCGCCGTTAAGGCCTGGCAGCATTATATCCAGAACAACGAAATCGGGCTTGATCTCGAGACACAGCTCGAGGGCTCGCTGCCCCTCACCGCATTCCGCAGCGATTTCAAAATCCCCGGCGGCCAAGACGATCTCCACGATCATCTCCCGCACGGCTGTCTGGTCTTCGACAATTACAACTCGCTTCATGGGGGCAGTTTCTGAATTCCACGGTAAGGTATCGCCTTCCCGCTCCGATGGGAAGCCTAATTCGGAGCCAGTGCAGAAAACGCGGGATCAACCCTATCAATGGCAACGTGAGTGGCCCAAGGTTATCGGGTTAAGTTGTCGAGAATCAAGGCGCTATGCTTGTGCCAGAGCCACTCGGTTTGAGTTAACGATGTCTTGGAAACGTGCTACTTGGTGGTCATGGTGTAAACTCCGTCCCAACCTTCGCCCGGTGGTTTATCCTTATATTTAGTGCATCTTTCCAGCATAATCAAGGAGGGATTGTTGGCAACGCCGTCATGCTTGCCGGGCCTGAGCGGCTCGATCTTTTCGGCCTCGCCGAACAGCTGAAGCGCGGCTACGAAGTCCTGTCGGAAGTAGGCTTGCAGGCCCGCTTCGTAGGTTTCCACGCACTGCAGCTCGGTTTCACTGACCACCGAACGCAGGCCGACAATTTCAAACATGTCCACCGGTTGGCTGCGGCCCTTTACCCTCCAGCGGTCCACAAAGCGGAAGACGACTTCGGCGGACTGGGCTGTGGCGGCTTCCATAGTGGCGCCGGAAACCAGGCTGTACACGCCGGCACTCTTGGCTCCCGACTCGCAGCGTGCGGCGAGGTTTACCGTGTCGCCCATCATGGTGTAGGCCATGCGCTGGGCCGAGCCCATGTTGCCGACGGTTGCCGGGCCGGTATTGAGGCCGATGCGGGTGCGCATTCGCGGAACCATCTCGGGCCAACGGTCGCCTTCGGCCTGCCACTTTTCCCGCAGCTCAGCCTGCTTGAGCTGCATCTTGGCGGCAGCCCGGCAGGCGTGCAGGGCGTGTGCTTCAAGCCGCACCGGCGCATTGAAAAAAGCGACAATGGCGTCACCGATGTATTTGTCCAGGCAGGCCTGCTCCTCGAAGAGAATGTCTGTCATGGCGCCGAGGTATTCGTTCATCAGCGCCTGCAGGTCGGCCGGGCTCAAGGCCTCGGAGAAGCTCGAGAAGTTCTGGACGTCGCTGAAGAACGCGGTGATCTCGCACTCCTCGCCACCGAGGGAGGGTTCCTCGCCCTTTTCGGCCATCGCTTCGACCTGCTCGCGTGGAAGGTAGGTGCCGAACAGGCCCTTGATGCGGTTTCGGCGGCGCTCTTCGGCGGTCAGCTGATAGAGAAAACCCGCGGAGGCCGCCATTGCCGCCGAACCCGCCGGTGCAACCAGCGGCAGCACAAAATGAAACCAGCTGAACACGGCGAAAACCGCCACGACGTACAGCAGAAAAACCCCGGCACTGGCGACGCGGGCGAGATTGCTGCCCCGACCGCTATAGACGCCGAGTCCTGCCACGACAGCTGTCAGCCCGAAGGTTGCAAGGATCGTCAGACCAAGCTCCGCCGGGCCGGTGAGGCGGTGAAGGTACTCGCCCGATAGCATTGTTTTAACGGCATTACCGTGGACGCTGACTTTGGGCACCTCACCCCGGTCGAAGGGGGTCGGAGCGAGATCCTGCAATAGCGGATCCGTAGGCCCGATCATGACGATGGCCCCCTCGAACCGCTCGAGGTAAGCTTCGGCCCGCTCGCGGATCTTGGGATCCTGCGCGTCACGGGCGTTGATGAGGTGCTGTTTGATCGTCGCGATGCTGTCCTGCGGGTTGTAGGGATTGGCCATCCCGGCGCCGGCCGAAATGTCGTGCCAGGGCGAAAACCAGTTGATCTCCATCTCCTGTCCGTTGATCAGGGGCACCTGCACCACGACGTCTCCAAACTCGTCACGAACCGTCAGGCGCTCCTCTGTCACCTCAACATGCTCGTGCCCCAGGCCCAAGTGCCTCAGGACGATCTCGAGGGAGAAGGTGAAGAACCGGTGCTCCATGTCACGGATTTCCAATTGCAGGAAGCCTCCGCCCTGTGCCTCGACCCCTTTGGGCGGTGAGAAGGCCACAACGTTGTCCTGGGCAACGTAGAAACCATCGGCCATATAGGCCATCTGAGCCTCCGGGTTGGCGAACTCCGGGAGGTCGTAGTGGTCACGGGGGATGTCGAGGTGGGAGAGGTAACTGTCGAGCTGGTTGAGACTGGCCCAGGGCCCCTCGACGTCCGCAAACAGGGGGAGGTAACGCGGCTTGCCGCCACCGCTTCGCTGCGTATTCCAGTCGATCAGGCCGACGCGCCCCTCTGTGATGTCGTCGAGGTTGACCAGGGGATGCCCGGGGACCTCCGGATAGGTTTCCGACGGCAGCACCTCGCCGCCCCGAACCGGGAAAAGCCGTGCGCGCAGGATGCGCTCGGCACGGCGGTCTGCGCGCTCTTCTAAAGTTGGGGGAAGGGCGCTTCCGGAAAATTGGCCGGCCAGTACAATTTCGGGCCGGGCGTCCAGTACTTGGGCGAAAGCCCGGTCGCTGGCTCGCGCCCGGCGGGCGTCGACGAGCTCCGAGTTGGTTTTTGGGGACAGCACCATGTCGACGCCCACCACGCTCGCCCCTGTTTGTTCAATCAGAGCATCGATGAAGGTGGCGTAGCTGTGGCGGGGGAAAGGTTGCTCGCCCCACAGGTCGATCGTTCTCGCGTCGATGTTGGCATACACGACCGGCACTTCGGTCTTGAGGGGGCCGCGGACCTGGAATCGCCAGTCCATCGCCATATTCTGCAGATCGCGGTAAAACGGATCCAGGAGAGGAATCGCTGCAAACAGGCACCAGGCTACCGGAAAAACAAGAACAAGCAGGGCGACGGGGAGGTGCTGCCAAAGTTTCATCCGTAGGTGGGGCGGGAGGTAAGGTACGAGAGTGAAAAGCGGTCCTTTGGTGTCAGCGGCGCTCTGTTTCCGTTTCTGCCGGAGCCTCCACGATGCCCTCGATCAAATCCTCAATATCGAGATAGGGCCGCAGTCCGCCTGCAGTAGGCAGCGCTGAGGGCAGGGGGAGCAGCGGCTCTGGAAACGTGCGTCCGCGCACGCGCTGGGCGCGCAACGATTGTGGCAAGTTGATTTTGCGCCGCAATCGGGCGAGGCCTTCCAGCTCTCCGCCTAGCTGCTCGGCGCGAAGCAGCGCCTCGTTGACCAGCGCCCGGTTGCTGCTGAACTCGTTGAGCCAGGCCGCGTAGTGGTACCAGGCAGAAAGGGAGTTAGGCGCGAGTTCGGTGGCTCGGGCGAAGGCGTCGCCAGCCTCGGGAAAGCGCCCGCGCATCCAGTTGGCAAGCCCCAGCTCTGTAAAGGCGATGCTGTTATTCGGCTGCGCCTCGACGACCCGCGCGAGCAGCGCGGCGGCCGCTTCCCCGTGCTCGTCGGCCTGCCCGAGGTTTCGATAGCCGCGAACGAGCTCAATCCGCGCCAGTCGTTGCTGAGCCTGCGGATACTGCCCGAGAGCCGCTTCCGCCCGGAGCGTGGAAGCCTCGGCGGCCAGCAGCCTTTGGTCAAAGCCCCGCTCGTCGCTTATTGGGGCGCTCCAGAGCGGGTCGAAAAAGCGGGAAGCCTCATCGTCGTAAACCAGCCCGGACACCCCGCCAAACGGCAGTACCGCCAGCAGGGCCGCCACCAGCGACGAGCCGAAGAAGACCAGCATGGCGACAACGGCGTTCACCCGGGGCAGACGAAAGCTCATCCACGGTCGCAAGACCCACCCAATGCCGACAAATATGAGGAAAAGGGAGAAGATCGCGGGGGTTGCGCTGAGGCGGAGGAACCAAAAACCGATCGCAATTGGGCAGAGGCACGCCAGGATAGCACCTAATGCCGCCCGGCGCAGGGAGCTCACGGACCGTGCCCGCGATCCCCGCCGCGGCGCCTCGTTGTCGTCGAGCTCCACTCGGGCGGGCAGGCTCAGAAAGCCAATTACCAGCAAGGCCAAGATGACGCCGAAGAACAGTCCGACGATTCCCAGGCCCGCAAGACCCCGTTCCGCAAGGATCAAGCCGAAATCCGAGGGGGGCGTTTCGGCGTGCTGCCAAAAGTCTCGGGGGCGGGTGCGTTCGAAGGCGACGTCAAAACCGCCCGCGCCCACCCCCGTCACTGGCGAAAGCTGGTGAACATCCCAGGCGCCGGCAGCGAGCGTCTCGCGAGTGGTCTCGGCTTTCCCGGCGAGATGTTCGGCAAGTTCTGCACGCATCTCCGGCGCGAACACCGGTGTCAGGTAAAACGTGAGGGCGAAAAAGACGACAAGCGCCCCGCCGTAGTAGAGCCCGGTTCGTGCGGGCGCTCCCGCCATCAAAGGCAGCACCGGGCACAGAAACGGTAGGACCATCCATGCAAAGGGGTGCACCGTCAGCAGAGCCCCCAGCAGAAAGGAGAAACCCAGTACATAAAGCATGACCATAGCGCTCGCGCCGCCCCGTTTGCCGAGGGCGAAGGTGAGGCAAAGGATCGCCGCGATACTGAAGAACAGCGCGGCCGCCCCGGGGTACGCGAGCGAGCCAACTGCCTGACCGATAAACTCCTCGGGCAGGCCGACCCGGTGTTGGCCGGGATTGGCGATGCTGATAAGACCCGGTAACTCAGGTCGCTCCCGGAAGAACTGCTGGATCGACGGAAAGAGCGACAACACGCCCATCACTGGAACCACGGTCAGCAGCGCGACCTGTTGGCTGCGGATCCGCGCACTGTGGCAGATCAGGTAGAGGAAGATGCCCCCCTGCAGCAGCGCCAGAAAGGTCGCGCCCTCCGCCACGGGGTTGCCGGGAACGGCCAGTTGCAGCAAAAGAAACGCACCTGCGGAGAGGCCGTAGAGAATTAGGATGCCCGCTTCGAAGACGTAATTGCCTTCGCGCAAAAAGAAAAACGTCGACAAGCCGTGAAGGGGCAACAGCAAGCAAGTCAGGACGAAGGAAAGGTATTGGGTCTCCGGACGCGCAGCGCCTAACTGGTTGATCTGGAATGCGACGATAAACGCCAGCGCGATAACGGTAAGCCAGTTGAGAATGTTGCCGAGGGTAACCTGTCCAAAGGCTCCTGCTTCTGCCGGCTGGCGTTTTTTTCGTGGTTGTTGGCGTGACATATGCGCTGATCGAGCGAAACGTGCAGGGTCTCTTACGCGTTGTGCCAAGGTCGCGTAAACGCCAAAGTCAACCGTGCCCCGATCCCCTTTGCCCACCATGCTAGACCGTGCCGACCTCCGGGCAAACCTTCGGTGGCTCCGAAAGCTCCGCACGACGCTTGCCAGTCGTGCTGAGGAGATCGCGGGCGAGTTGGCCTGCTTTCGCCGCTGTCCGCTAGCGGAGGCGCTTGCAAGTGAAGTCCTGCCCCTGCTGGAGTCCGTGCGTTTTCTAGAGCGCAACCTTCTTGCGGATCTCCGCCCGCGGCGTCTGCCGCGAGCGGGGCGCCCGTGGTGGCTCGGCGGCGTGGTGGCCCTCGAAGGCTGGCGACCGCGGGGGCGCGTGCTGATTGTCGCCCCCGGCAACTACCCGCTTTTTCTGGCCGGCTCCCAAGCGCTCCAGGCACTCGCCGCTGGCAACACGGTGGTGTGGAAACCGGCTCCCGGTGCGGAAGCGCCAGCGCGGCATTTCGCTCAAGCGCTGGGAGCCGCGGGCGGCCCAGTGGAGCGCTTCAGCATTGCGCAGAGCACGGTCGAGGCCGTTTACCGGGAGATCGAAACCGGCCTGGACCTTGCGGTGTTTACCGGCTCGTCGACGCACGGGCGCAAGCTTCTTGCCGCCCTGGCGGAGCGGCTTGTGCCCGCCGTGGTCGAATTGTCCGGCTGCGACAGCGTCTGGCTGCGCCCCGACGCCGACCTTCGCCTCGCCGCCCGCAGCGTTGCTTACGGGTTGCTGCTCAACCGGGGGCGCACGTGCATCGCCCCCCGGCGGCTTCTCGTACCTGAGGCGCTCCTGGCCGATTTTCGCGAGGAGCTTCGACAGGCGCTCGACGTGCAACTGGCGGCGAGCTCGCCAGACGGCTCGCTTCATTCGTGGCCAGATCAGACCCTCGCCGCCGTGGAGAGTGCCCTGGCGGCGGGTGCCCGTGAATCGGTACCGCACAAGGGCAGCTTCGACCGGGAGGCTCCGCCGCCGGTTATGATTCTCGAAGGGGTTACGCCCACAATGCCGGTGTGGACACAGGACCTCTTTGCACCTGTCGCCTGCCTGGTCACCTATCCCGACGAGGCGACCGCACTCACCTGGGAGCAGGCCTGCCCCTACCGTTTGGGCGCGACGGTTTTTGGTCGCGATCACGGGGCCGCCCGAAAGCTGGCCTGCGCTCTTCCAGCGCCCACCGTTTCGATCAACGAGCTAATCGTCGCTACCGCCGACCCCCGGCTGACCTTCGAGGGGTGTGGCGAAAGTGGCTATGGCGCAACGCGTGGGCATGGAGGCTTGCGCGCTATGGCGCAGCGCCAGACTATCCTCACTCAGACCTGGCCGTTCCATCCGCACCTCGACCCCAAGCGCGCCAGCGACGCTTCCCTTCTGCTCAAGCTCATCCGCTGGTTGCATCGACGCTAAGGACGGTTTTTCCGAATCTCAGGTGGAGAGCTTGTTTGAGGGGTCGGCTCAAATTCCCCACATGAAGCTGAGGAGAAAGATTGAACCTCACCGGTTGAATGCCGCTCTGCGCCAAAAGCATCCGAGCCCGACGCGGCGTTCAATCTACCGATCTATTCGGTAAGGTGGTATTACTTGTAAATCCAGTATTGCCGCGCGCGTTCCTGAAAGGCTTGTGCTTCGCGGGCCCAGCGTTCCACAAAGGCGGCGACATCGGCAGTGGCGCCCCAGGTTGTGAGGGCTTCCCAGAGTGCATAGCTGCCGGTGTGTTTGTTAAACAGCAGGGCGCGGCCCTCGCTGGCTTCGAGGAAGGGGTTACGTTCGGCAAGCTCGGCGGCAAGGCGCATCAGGTGGAAGCTGAGCTCCGTCGGGCGAAGCGCCTGCCAGTCAGTGACGAGCAGGTAGACGCCCGCTGTAAAGCGTTCAATGTCCCCCTCGTTTAGGCGAACCACTCGAAACCGCAGACCCGGGATCTGCAGCGCTTCGAGCTTGCTTGCCAGGGCTTCCGGCGTCAGCCGGGGGTGGCTGAGCAGGCGAAAGGGGTAGGGGCCGCCGAAGCCGTGGCGGAAGCCGCCGAGCTGGCACCCCGGCCCCGTCATCGGGTAGCCGACCGCAGCGGCAAAATCCGGGATCGCCGGTGATGTCGGCACCCACCCCAGCCCGGTGTCAGGCCAGAGCATGTCGCGCCGCCAGCCGCGCATGGGCACGATGGTCAGATCGGCCTGGCGGCGTTGCGCCTCGGTGAGGTCGAGCCAGCCTTCGGCCCTGGCCATGTGCGCCAACTCGCCAATGGTCAATCCGTGGACATAGGGCACCGGGTAGGCGCCGACGTAGCTTTCCAGCCCGGCGTCGAGCCCTGGCCCGTCGACTTTTCGCCCTCCGAGCGGGTTGGGCCGGTCGAGCACGACAACCCGTTTTCCCGCGCTTACACAGGCTTCCAGCGAGAGCTTCAACGCGCTGACGTAGGTGTAACTGCGCGTCCCGATGTCCTGAAGATCCACGACAAGGGTGTCGATGCGCGCGAGCATTTCGGGCGTCGGGGATCGCGTCGGACCGTAAAGGGAAAACGCCGGAAGGCCCGTTGGGCGGTGGGTGCGGGTTTCGACATATGCCTCGGCGCCTGCGGTGCCATCGATACCGTGTTCAGGCCCAAACAGCGCAACGAGGTTCACTGCGGGGGCCTCGTGCAGCACCTGCCAGGTTGGTACGCCCTCGCGGTTGACGCCCGCCCGGTGCGTCAGCAAACCGACCCGCTGCCCGGCAAGAATGTCGAAATTGCGCCCGGCCAGGACATCGATGCCCAGCTCGATCTTCGCGGGGGCCACGCCCATCGCAAAGGCGGCAAGGCCCCACAGCAACGCGCGTTTGATTGAAGCAACCGCATCTGATGCAAATACCACGTGCTAAGCCTAAGCAAGATCGCTGGCGAATGAAAAGCCTGGATCCAGAGGACGCGGCCGTCAAGATGCTGCCAAGAACTCCGGCCCGCGCGCAAATGCCACCTTACCGAATAGATCGGTAGATTGAACGCCGGGTGGCGGCTTTGGATGCTTTTGGCACAGAGCGGCGTTCGTGCCGACGAGGCGGGGCCTACAGGCCCAGCCGTCGCCCTCGCTGCCTTGCTCTGCATCCAAAATCATCTCGTTCACTTTACCGACCCTTCCGGTAAGATGGTATAGGTGCCTGGCCCAAGCGGTTTCCTTTCCCGAGAGTGTTTCCTGCTGAACCCTTGGCGGTACAGGCCCCGGTTGCGCCGACTTTCGAATCGGCGCTGCTAGTTTTTGAAAACGTTAACCAGTTTATGGGTCAGGAGTTTGCGCCGCTCGCTGTCGAGCTGCTCACGGCAGGTGCCTTTGGGGACGTAGGGGTGCGCCTGCAGTTTCGGCGGCAGTTCGAGGCCCTTTTCCACACCCTCCGTGAAGACGTAGATGGGTTTGCCAAAGACTTCCGCCTGGTCGAGCGCGCGCTGCAGGAGCGGCTGCTGCAAGGTGCGGCGGTCGAGTGTCCGACAACCCATAACCACGAGGTCTGAGCTGGCCCAGTGCTTGCGCCAGCCCTGCCAGATGGGGAGGAACTCGGAAACGGGAATCAACTCCGCGTCGCAGGCCACCTGCAGGCCAAAGCCGAGCCCGCCACCGTCACCACTGCCGCGTTGGGCCATTAGGTTGCGGGGCTGGTCAAAGGTCGCGCACAGCTTTTTCGCCATGGTTCCGAGCGTTTTCTCGAAGTCGCCAAGAGCGTGCGGAGGCAGGCCGGCCATGCGGCCCTGTTGAGCGACGGCTCCATTGGGTCCGAGCAGGGTTACGTCGCTGTCATAAACATAGAACAACGGCGGGATGTGCGGCCAGATGTCGCCCCCGAGGCGGGAGACGCAGTCCCACCGCTCGGGCGCGAGTCGGTTGAGCAGGCGCCCGTCCTCGCCGTTCGGCTCCAAACCCATGGCTTCGAGGGCGCCGATGCCGAGGTCGAGCGCGACACTGTCGCCTCCGGAGATGATTACCGCGCGGGCACCGTCATCTGCAGCGCGGGCAATCATTTGGCCGACGCCGTAACTCGAGTGCTGGTAGGGGTTGCGGGACTGCGGCGGAACGAGATGCAGCCCACATCCGCGCGCGGCCTCGATGATGGCGATACTGCCGTCGGGCGGCAGGCGCAGGGCATTGCGGACGCGCGGTGGCAAACGTTCGGCCTCCAACAGGCCGATCTCGGCTGGCACCGGCTCCCACCGCGGTCCGAGTACGGCCGTCTGCATCGTCCGGCCGTAAAAGGTGCGCGCCAGCGTCGGCGTGAAGTCCCGTCCGCCGCGGTTCAGCGGCGTGCAGGTGATCTGCCAGTTTGGGTGCAACTGCAAAAGGATATCCCGTGCCAGTGCGGTCGCCTCGTACCCTGACAAATCACAGCCAAGATCATCGAATGCGAGCACGATTTCCATAGGAGACAACGAGACCTAAAGTGGTAAACAACGGACATAGCCGTTCTATCACCTGTGGTCCCCTTGCTGCCGGGGCGGAAGGCATTTTTCGGCCAGCTCTCGATCTCGGCTGTCCGCAGAGGAAAAATCGGCGCGCCCGTTCGCACGATCAGTCGTGGACCAGTGCCGTAACGCGCCTCCTGGCTTTTACCGGCGGAGCGGGTCCGGCTCAGTCCTGCCGGGGCTCGTCGCGCGAGGCCGGTTCCGGAGTGTAATGACCATCGCCGGCCTCCGGGTGTTGCACATCGTCGACATCCCCTTCGATCGGCACCTGGGCGATCGAGGTCCGCTGACGGCGTGGGTCGGCATCGATGCGGACCTTGCGCGTCTGCGGGAAGTCTTCGAGGGCCTCGATCATCGGTTTGCCGGTCTTCTGCAGCAGGGCGCTCTGCGCGTAGCAGACGACGAAGCGGGCAACGGCTTCAAGGGCGCTGCGGTGGGTGCGCTCGTAGCCGTGGGAGGCGTCGATGCCGAAGGTCAGCAAGGCCGTGCGCAGGTCGTTACCGGCCTCCACGGCGCTGGCGCTGTCGCAGCGGTAGTACTTGAAAATATCGCGGCGGTACGGCAGGCCGAACTGTTTGCAGATAAACAGCAGGTGGTGGGTCAGGTGGTAGTCGCACGGTCCGGAAGAGTCGGCCATGGCAACAGTCACGCCATGCTCGAAGGAGTTCTGTCCGGGCCCGACGGTCCCATTGTCGATGGTCACCATTTCACCGATGTCGCCGTGCAGCACGGCGGAGGCGCCGCTGCCGACTTCCTCGCTGATGGTGAACAGCAGGTGGCAGTCGCAGGGCAGGGTGATCTGCTGGTCGATGATGTGCTTGGCTGCGGCAAGTACGGCGGCGACACCCGCTTTGTTGTCGAGGTGGCGGGCATTGACGTAGCCGCTGGGAGAGACCTCCGCACGGGCGTCGATGCCGACAAAATCGCCGATGTTGATCCCGAGGCGCTCGAGGTCACGTTCGCTCTCGATGCGCTCGTCCACCCGCAGCTCGACATGGTCCCAATCGGTGACCTGGGTGTCGACTTCGTTGTCGAAAATATGGCCCGAGGCCTTTAGCGGCAGGATCGTCCCACGGTAGATGCTGTCGTCGGTAAACACCGAAACCCGCGCTCCGGCGGCGAAGCGTGCCGACCAGGTGCCGACCGGTGTCAGCGCGAGCCGGCCGTTGGGCTTAAGGCCCTTGACCATTGCGCCGAGGGTGTCCACGTGGGTGACGACGGCGCGGTCGGGGCTGTAGGCACGCCCTGGCAGGGTGGCGCGAATGGCGCCGCGGATGGTCAGCTCGTAGTGGATGCCCAATTCGTCGAGCTCATGGCACACCTCACGCACCACGGGGTCGGTGTAGCCCGTGGGGCTGTGGATCTGCAGCAGCCGCAGCAGCACTTCCAGCAGGTAGTCTTCGTCGATGGCCAAGTGGCTTTCCATCGGGTGCAGGCTTTTGGAAAGCGTCACCGCAGCGCAATAGCAAATCCGGAAAACGCGCTTAGCCGACCCCTTACGAACCCGCAGGCTCAGTCGCTCGTGCGGAAGCCGCGGTCGGTGGGGCGCTACTGCGCAAAGTTGATCGCCTCGATGCCGGCTGCGGCCACGGCGTCCATCACTTTGATAATGGTGCCGTGGGAGACGTCGTCAGCCGGCGCGATGGTGACTTGCGCGGTGGAGCGATTGGCCTCGGCGGCTTCCTGAAAGCGGGTGAGCATGGCCTGAAGTTCGCGCAGGCGGCTGGCCTCAGGGCTGTCGTAAGCGTATTCGTTGACGACGACCTGGCCGTCGGCGCGGATTTCGATTACCTGTTCGTCCGGCAGCTCCACCGGCTCTTCCTGATGGACCGTTCCCGGAAGTTCAAAAGAGAGATCCGCCTCCTGCTTCTCCAGCGTCGAGCTGACCATGAAGTAGATGAGCAGCAAAAACACCATGTCGATCATGGGCGCGATCGGTACCGTTACCCGTTCATCGGGTCGTTTCCGCAGCTTGAGTGCCATGAGAGAAGGAGTCGCGGGGGCTGAGGATTGTTTCGACCTTCGTCACGAGAGGCAGCGGGCGACAAGCCGAAAGACTCATGAGAAAGCGCCGACTCGCGAAACGACTACCGCTGGTACGTTGCGTAGATCACATCGTAGGCGCCAGCTTCAGCGCACGCTTGAAGAACCTTTTTGATTTCACCGTAGGAGGTGTTCTTATCAGCTCGGACGGTGACGCGAAGCTCGGGGTTTTCGGCGAGGGTTTCGCGCAAGCGGCGTTGCATTTCGGCGATCGTGACCTGCGTCGTGCCGGCGTAGACTTTGCCCTCGGCGTCGAGGGAGACGATGCCCCGGTCGGCAATATCCTCGGGTACTTCGCTCTCGTAGGATTCCGGCAGTTCGACCGATTCGAGCCGCTCCGACTGTGCCAGGGTCGACACCGTCATGAAAAACACCAGCAATAGGAACACCATGTCGATCATGGGTGCCATTTGGAACTCCTCTTCCGGATAGCTGCGCTTCTTCAGTCTTACGGCCATGGGTGGGCGATCGGTTGGGTCCTTGGTCTTTGCGTCCTTCGTCAGAACGGGCGGGTTGACGAAAGGTGTTGCCCAGACTGTCGGCAACAAAAAAACGGCCCGGAAAACCCAGGGCCGCTTCTTCGCGGAAAGTAACAGATTACTCCGCCCTCAACTTGCTTTGCTGAAGATGCTGCGGACTTTGGCGACCGCGTAGTCGCGGTTCATCTGACCAATGACGTCGAGGGTGATTTCCTTCGGGCAAACGGCCTGGCATTCGCCAAAGTTGGTGCAGTTGCCGAAGCCCTCGGCGTCCATTTGTTCGACCATTCTGATGACGCGTCGATCCTTCTCCGGTCGCCCCTGCGGAAGCAAGTTGAGGTGCGTAACCTTTGCACCGGTGAAGAGCATCGCGGAGCCATTGGGGCAGGCGGCGACGCAGGCGCCGCAGCCGATGCACGCGGCGGCATCCATAGACGAGTCCGCAATATCCTTGGCGATCGGGATTTCGTTCGCGTCGACCGCCGAACCGGTACGTGCGGTGATGTAACCGCCGGACTGTACGATGCGGTCGAAGGCGCTTCGGTCGGTTGCGAGATCCTTGATGACTGGGAAGCCCTGTGAACGCCAGGGTTCGATGGTGATGTTGTCACCATCGCTGAAGTGCCGCATGTGCAGCTGGCAAACCGTGGTGGCGCGCTCCGGGCCGTGCGGAACGCCGTCGATGGTCAGCGAGCACATGCCGCAGATGCCCTCGCGGCAATCGTGGTCGAAGACGACCGGCCCTTCCGGGTCGCCATCTTCGATCAGCTTTTCGTTGAGGATGTCGAGCATCTCCAGGAAGGAGGCATCGGCGTCGACCTCGGGCAGTTCGTACTCCCGGAAGTGGCCCGGAGTGCTCTGGTTTCTTTGCCGCCAAACTTTGAGTGTGAGCTTCATGCTACGGTAACAATAAGGTTTTTGATCGTAGTTTTCAAATGCCGTCGCGCGCTTACTTGTAGCTGCGAACGGCGAGTTCGACTTCCTCGTAAGCCAACGGCTCTTTATGGCGCACCGGCTTGTTAAAGGCCCCCTGGGTTTCCCATACGCTGACGTGGAAAAAGTCGTCGTCGCGGCGGACCGCTTCACCTTCGGCGGTCTGGTGCTCCGTGCGGAAGTGACCACCGCAGGATTCGTCGCGGTCGAGAGCGTCGTGGCACATCAGCTCCCCGAATTCGAGGAAGTCGGCCACGCGCCCGGCGCGCTCGAGCTCCGGATTGTACTCGTCGGCATCACCCGGGACATTGACGTTCTTCCAGAACTCTTCGCGAAGCTCCGGCAGCTCCTGCAAGGCCTTTTCCAGACCCTCCTTGCTGCGCGCCATCCCGCAATGCTCCCAGACAATCTGGCCGAGCTTTTTGTGGAAGTAACGCCCCGACTTCTTGCCCTTGATCGACAGCAGTTTGCTGATGCGTTCCTGAGCCTGTTCTTCGGCCTCCTTGAAACCGGGGGCCTCGGTCGTGGTTTTGCCGGCACCGGCGACGCCGACTTCGCGGGCGAGGTAGTCGCCAACGGTGTACGGGAGCACGAAGTAGCCGTCGGCAAGGCCCTGCATCAGAGCGGAGGCGCCGAGACGGTTGGCACCGTGATCGCTGAAGTTGGCCTCACCCGCGACGAACAGCCCTTCGAGGTTGCTCATCAGGTTGTAGTCGACCCACAAACCGCCCATCGTGTAGTGCACGGCCGGGTAAATCATCATCGGGTAGTTATACGGATCATCCCCGGTGATGCGGTTGTACATATCGAAGAGGTTGCCGTAACGGGCCTTGATGGTTTCGGCGCCGAGGCGGGCAATGCTATCCTTGAAATCCAAGTACACGCCGAGGCCCGTGCTGGCGACGCCGCGGCCCTCGTCGCAAACCTCCTTGGCGGAGCGGCTGGAAATGTCGCGCGGAGCCAGGTTGCCGAAGCTTGGGTACTTGCGCTCGAGGTAGTAATCGCGATCCTCTTCGGCCACATCCTTAGGATCGATCTCGCGCTTGCGGAGCTTCTCGGCGACATCTTTGCTCTTCGGCACCCAGATGCGCCCGTCATTGCGCAGCGATTCGCTCATCAGCGTCAGTTTCGACTGCTGATCGCCGTGCACCGGAATGCAGGTGGGGTGGATCTGCGTGTAGCAGGGGTTGGCAAAGCCGGCACCCTGCCGGTAGGCGCGGAAGGCCGCTGTAACGTTGCAGCCCTGGGCATTGGTCGACAGGAAAAAGACGTTGCCGTAACCTCCGGTAGCGAGGACGACGCAGTCGGCCGCCCAGCGCTCGATCTTGCCGGTGACGAGATTGCGCGTAATAATTCCGCGCGCGTGTCCCTCGCTCATAACGAGCTCGAGCATCTCGTGGCGGTTGTACATCTTGACCGCGCCAAGGCCGATCTGCCGGCTCATCTGCTGGTAGGCGCCGAGCAGAAGCTGCTGGCCGGTCTGTCCGCGAGCGTAGAAGGTACGGGAAACCTGCGCCCCGCCAAAGGATCGGTTGTCGAGCAACCCGCCGTATTCCCGCGCAAACGGCACACCCTGCGCGACCATCTGGTCGATAATGTTCACCGACACCTCGGCAAGGCGATAGACGTTGGCCTCGCGGCTGCGGAAGTCGCCCCCCTTGATCGTGTCGTAGAATAGGCGGTAGGCGCTGTCGCCGTCGTTCTGATAATTCTTTGCGGCGTTGATGCCCCCCTGTGCGGCGATGGAGTGCGCCCGGCGCGGGCTGTCTTGATAGCAAAACACGCTCACCTGGTAGCCCATTTCGGCCAGCGAAGCGGCAGCAGAGGCACCCGCAAGGCCGCTGCCCACGATGATGACCTTGTGCTTGCGGCGGTTAGCCGGGTTGACGAGCTTGAGGTGGGCCTTGTGGTTGGTCCACTTTTCGGCCAGCGGGCCTTCGGGAATTTTGGCGTCGAGATGCATAGCGAAGTTTCTCGTGACTAAAGGTTAGTGAGATGCGTGCGGAGCGGCGGTGGCGTGAGCGGGCGGCGGTTCGAGCCCCTCCCGTTCGTCGACGTAATCGTCGCCAACGCCGAACAGCAGAACGGAGGCCGGAATCGCGGCAAAGCCGAGGAAGACGACCCAGCCATAGCCGAGCGCAACGTTGTCCAAGGTGTAGCGCCAGCGCTCGTTGCGCAGGCCGAGCGTCTGGAACATCGATGAGAAGCCGTGGGCGAGGTGCACACACAACAGGCCCGTAGCGACAATGTAAAAGAGCGAAGTGCCCGCGTGCTGGAAGCCGACGGCCATCATGTGGTAAACGTCATGGAAAATGGCCGTTTGCCCGTGGCCGAGGTTGACCGTTACGTCGCCAATTTCGCTGGCAGCGTATTCACCGGGACCCATCCGGATCGTGAAGTGCAGTAGGTGGAAAACGATGTACGCCAGCAGCACCAGGCCGGTAACCGGCATCAGCTTCGCCGAAAGCGACGAAACCTGGGTTTTCTTGATGGCGTAGCCTTCCGGTCGCGCCGCGCGGTTCTCCTTGTACAGCAGCACGCCCATGGCGATATGCACCGCGACACAGGCCAGCAGGAAGGCCCGGATCAACCACAGCATACCCAGAGGCAGCTCGTGCAGGTGCAGCGCGTAAGCGTTAATGACGTCCGGCCCCATGAAGAACTGCAGGTTGCCCAGCATGTGCCCGAGAACAAACAGCGCGAGGATGAGACCAGTGACCGCCATCAAGTACTTCTTGACGAGGGACGGGATGTAGAACGAAGACGAGCTCATGAATCAATGCCTTGCTATAACGGGACCGACTTACAATCGTTACTTTCTATAAGTGGCAATAATTCGCGACGCTCAATGTCCACTATAAAAGCACCTAATCGACTAAATAAGACATTTGGAGCTTTAATGCGAAGCGTTCGCAATTGATTCAGCATGAACCTGATATGACAACTCCCTCTCAACCAACACCCTCTGAACCTAAGGGCAAATATGCGTGGTTGCACCGGCGTTTTCTCGATATGGAGGTAAAGCAGTGGCTTCAGTTGGCCGGCTGGATGCTGGTGCTAACCTTCGCAGCCGTCGGCATGCTGCTGCTTGTCTATCACGGGGACCCACACGGCGAATGACCGCTAGCGTACGGCAGTTAAAAGAAGCCCCGGACTTGATTCCGTACTCTGCCTGTTGTCAAAGACTCCCACTTGTTCGCTTGGTCTGGATAGCGCTCGTGCCCGAGTCTACTCAGCGCGGCTAACGCCGAGTGGCGCCTCCATTTTACAAATCGCAGTAAAGCTCGCACTGCCCGGCCCCAAATTCCGGAGTGTTGGCGGGCAAAAGCGTGAAACAAAAACGGCTACCCTGGGGTTCGTTCGGCTCGTGCCAAATCTGCCCGCCGTGCCGCTGGACGATCCGGCGGCAGACGGCCAGGCCAATGCCGCTGCCCGCGACTTCGTCGGAACGGTGCAGACGCTGGAAGATCTCGAAGATCCGCGAGCGTTCGCCCTCGGCAACGCCGAGGCCGTTGTCGGCGATGCAGACCAACCAAACCCCGTCGGCTGGCTCCGAAGAAACGGTGATCTGAGGGGCAACCTCGGGGCGGCAAAATTTCAGCGCGTTCCCGATCAGGTTTTGAAGGACCTGCGTCAGCTGCGCAGCGTCCCCGCAGACCGTTGGCAGTGGTTGGCTGACTTCGATGGCGGCTCCGCATTCCTGGACCGCGAGTTCGAGATTGGCGAGTGCGTCCTGCAGCGGCAGCTCCAGCGGTAGCGCCTGAGGGGTGGTCGGGCGTGTGCTGGCCCGGGTGTATTCCAGCAGGCCGTACACCATGCCTTTCATCCGGGAAGCGCCGTGGAGTGCCCTTTCGAGGAAATGGCCCGCCCGCCCCTCCTGGCTCGACTCCGGCAGGCTTTTGGCCAGCAGTTGCAGGTAGGCCGTCACCGTGCGCAGCGGTTCCTGCAGGTCGTGGCCAGCGACATAGACGAAGCGGTTGAGCTCCTCCTGTGTCATTTCCGCCTCGGCCACGTTCCCGTTTTCGGCCCGGGGCCGGCAGGCCACCGCCACGCTTCCATCGTCCAGCGGCCAGGCCGTGCCAAGCAGGGTACGCGGTGGATCCCCCCAGCGAAAGGCCCTGCGCACCAGCCCCTTGGAACCGGTATTGATCAGCCCAACCAGCTCCGCGGTTCCGGGTTCCGCGTTCGGAAGCCTGTCAGCGAGGAGCCGGTGCGTCCCCTCGTCATCGGTGTCGGGCATCAGAATCCCGTCGAAAGCTGGATTTGACGCGAGCAGACGGCCTTCCCCGTCAATCACGGCTAACCAGTCGGGGCTCTGTTTTGAAAACTGGAGCCATACGCATTCTTCAGTGCTCATAGGGAGTTACCATTGCGATTCTGGGTGTCTTACGCTCAGCCATCTCTATCGGCTGTAACTTTTCTGGCATAAATGACATTTTCTAGGGTTTCGCCTTGCAGAGATCGTTTCAGGTATCCTGTACTCTGGGGATTACATCACATGAAAACCATTTACATCATTGAAGACCAAGCTGTTCTCCGCGATTTTTTATGCCGCCTGATCGAGCAGTTGCCGGACTTCGAACTGGCGGGTGCCTGCGGGGATGGTCGTGAAGCTGTTGACGACTGCCTGCGGACGCGCCCCAATCTTCTACTGCTCGACGTCATGTTGCCAAGCCTGCAAGGTACCGAGGTTCTCAGGCGCGTAAAACGTGAACTAACGGACCTGCGGGTTCTGGGCTTTTCCACCTTCCCGACCAAGGCAAGCCTGCGGAAGCTGGTCGAGGCCGGGGCCGACGGTCTCGTTCGCAAGTCCGAGAGCCTGCCGACGCTCGAGCAGGCGCTGAACCAAGTCGCCGCGGGCAACACTTACTACAGCCCGGAAGTTACGGAAATGTTGCGGCAGATGATGCTCCACCCGGAGCAGGCGGTAGCGCCGACGGAGCTCTCCACGCGGGAGCGGGAAATCATCCAGCTGATCGCGGAGAGCAACAGCAACAAGGACATCGCGGCGCGCCTCGGAATCAGCGTCAAAACGGCTGAAACCCATCGCAACAACATCATGCGCAAGCTCGATATCCACGATGCGGTCGGTTTGACGCGCTATGCCATCGCCCACGGCTTCGTCACCGCGGATCTTTATTCCTAAACCAGCGATTGCGGCGCGGGTTCGGCCCGACAGGTGCGAGCACGCTTCCGAGCACTCGTGCCGATTGCCCTCACACTGTCCGCGAATAGCGTCCGGGGGCGTTGGCGAGGTACTGATCGAAAGGCATGGCGAGGTTGCGCAGGAACCAACGGCCGCGCTCGGTAACGTGGAGCCCATCTGCGGCGATTTCGACAAGGCCGTCGTCGGCCATAGGTTGGAGCGCTTCTAGCTCTGGCGCGAAGTGTTCCCGAGGGTCGAGCTGCCAGCGTTCGGCGAGCGATCCGAAGGGCAGATGAAGGTTGCACATGATTTCCATGATGACCTCGCGTCGCAGCTGGTCCTCGCGCGATAACATGAAGCCCCGACTGACGGGTGCCTCGCCCTCTGTGATGGCTTTCTGGTACACAGGAAGCTCCTTGTGGTTCTGGCGGTAGGTGTCAGCAGTCTGGCTGATCGAGGAGATGCCCAAGCCGAGGATTTCCGCGCCGGCGCGCGTGCTGTAGCCTTGGAAGTTACGCTGCAGCGTCCCGCTGCGCTGCGCGACGACGAGTTCGTCATCGGGCTTGGCAAAGTGGTCCATGCCTACGTACACGAAGCCGCCGGCGGTCAGCTCGTTCACGATGGTCTGCAGCAGCGTCAGCTTTTCATCGCCTTGCGGCAGCGGGTGCCGCTCGAGAAGCTTTTGCGCGGGCTTCATCCAGGGCACGTGAGCGTAGTTGAAAACCGCAAAACGGTCCGGCCCGAGAGCCTGGACCTCCCGCAAGGTCGCGCGAAAGCCTTCCGGCGTTTGCAGCGGCAGCCCGTAAATGAGGTCGATGTTCACCGAGCCGATGCCAGCCTCGCGCAGCCACTGCATGGCACGCTCATTCATTTCTGGCGGCTGCACGCGGTGGACGGCCTTCTGGACATCCGGATTGCTGTCCTGCACGCCAAAGCTGGCACGGTTGAGCCCGAGCTCGCGCAGCGCCTCGATGTGCGCTTCCGTCAAAATGCGCGGGTCGAGCTCGGCGCTGATCTCGGCATCGGGCGTGAGGGTAAAATGCTGGCGCAATTCGCCCGCCAGGCGACGGATCTGCTCGGGCGTCAGGAAATTGGGCGTGCCCCCGCCGAGGTGCACCTGGTCGACGAGCCGCCCCGGCTGGAGCCGATCGGCGGTCTGCGCGATCTCGGCAAACAGGTGGTCGAGGTAATGTTGGGCCTTGTTGCGGTTCAGGGTGATCGTCGTGTGGCAACCACAGAACCAGCACAGCGATTCGCAAAACGGGATGTGCAGGTATAGTGAAAGGGGACTGGTGCTCTCTGCGCTCGCCGCGATCAGCCGCGCGGGGTCGACTTCCGGCGAAAAGTGGTTGGCTGGCGGGTACGAGGTATACCGCGGCCCGGGGCGGTCGTATTTGCGGATCAGCGCGAAGACCGTATCATCGATGCAGGCGCCGGGGGGAGGTGTCGTCATTACGGTACCATAGTCTCTTCGTAGGGTTGGGATCAAGCGGACAGCGGTGGCCATTTTTCGCCGCTTGCTTCACTACGGAAATCTCCGCGAAACTGGGAAGATGAACGAACCCTACGACTTTTCCTCCGTGATTGAACGGCGCAACACAGGCAGCCTCAAGTGGGATAAATACGCTGGCCGCCGCGACCGGCACAGCCGCGAGGTGCTGCCGCTGTGGGTGGCCGACATGGATTTCGCCGCCGCTCCGGAAATCATTGACGCGCTTCATGGGCGCGTCGGCCACGGGGTCTTCGGCTACACGGTCCCCTATGCGGAGGTGGAACGTGCGGTCCTGGCTTATCTGGGCGAACGGCACGGCTATTCGGCTCAGCGCGACTGGCTCTTTTTCATTCACGGCTGCGTGCCGGCGTTGAATGTCTTTGCGGCAGCCTTCGGCGGGGATGACAAAGAAATCCTGACCTGCACGCCCGTTTACCCTCCCTTTCTCACCGCCCCCGGCTGGCAGGGTGGCAAACTGGTGACGAGCCACCTGACCCTGCAAGGCGACCGCTGGACCTTCGATTGGGATGATCTGGCGGCGAAGGTCAGCGAAAAGACGACCGGCTTCATCCTCTGTAATCCGCACAATCCCGTCGGGCGTGTATTCAGCCGGGAAGAGCTGCGGATGCTCGGCGACTTTTGTGAAAGGCACAACCTCATCCTCTGTTCCGACGAGATTCATTGCGACCTGGTGTTCGACCCGCATCAGCACATAATGACGGCCACGCTGGACGAGGCGCTCGCGCAGCGCACCGTCACCCTGCATGCGCCGAGCAAAACGTACAACCTGCCGGGCCTGTCGGCCGCATTCGCGGTGATCCCCAACTCACGGCTTCGCGCGCAGTTCAAGCAAGCCGCACGGGGCTTTGTGACCGAGGTCAACACACTTGGCTACACCGGGATGACAGCGGCCTACACCCGTGGAGAGCCCTGGCGGCAGGCCTTGCTGGAGCGACTCGCGGCCAATCGCGACCTGCTCTACGGATTCGTCCCGGAGCACCTGGGGCGCTGGATGAGCCTCCAGCAGCCGCTCGAAGCGACCTACCTGACCTGGCTGAACGTGGAGCCAATGCTGAACGCGGGAATCGAGCATCCCGCGGAGTGGCTCATCGAAAACGCCGGTGTCGGCCTTTCCCCGGGAGGCGATTTCGGCGATCGTCGCTTCCTGCGCCTCAACATCGGCTGTCCCGAGACCACCCTTCGCGAGGCCCTTGAGCGGATTCGGGCTGCGCTGGCGGACCTTTAGGCTCTTTTTGTAGTCCAGCGTCGGCAATTTTGGTCTTTCTTGAGGCTAAAGTCTGAGGCAAGTCTGGTCGCGAGCAGACGCAAGTTGCTCTCCCGCAGTACTATGCATTTTCCCCGGAAAACTTGGCAAGGCGGGTGCAACAGTCGGTGGCATGGACTTGCCCATTCCGACCTACCTTCCCTTCGTCCTCGCCTTGGCCGCTCTGGTGCGGCCTAGCGCCGAGCAACTGCGTCGCTGGCGCCGCCGTGCGATGATCGCGACCGGGCGCTTGCTTACCCGGCTCGTTTACCGCCTGCACGTTAGCGGTGCCGAGGCGGTGCCGGATTCGGGAGCGGCTCTGCTAATCTGCAACCACGTCAGCTACGCCGATGCGGCGGTTCTGCAAACCGGTACCCGGCGGCCGATTCGATTTCTCGCGCTCGAGCGCCTATACGAGCGTCCGCTCCTAGGAACCTTTCTGCGCTGGGGCGAAACCGTGCCGGTGTCGCCTCAACGCGCTACTCGCGCGTTGAAAGAGGCAATGCGCTACCTGCGCCAGGGGGAGGTCGTTTGCGTATTTCCTGAAGGCATGCTCAGCTTCGATGGTCGTATCGGCCCGTTTTTTGCAGGGTACGAGCGCATCGCCAAAGCCACGGGCGCACCGTTGCTCGTGGCTCATTTGGACGGCCTTTGGGGCTCGCGCTTGAGTTTCGCGCCAAAAAACATAAGAAAACCTAAAACTCGCCGCCACGTCACCTTATCCCTGAAGCTTCAAGCTAAACAACCATGAGTACCGCCGACGCCCGCAACACGATGATCGATATGGCCAGCGAGGCCTTCAGCCGACGCCCGGAACTGGACGAAAACCTCGGGCACGCCCTTGTCCGTCACCTCTGTGAAGGCTCCACCGCGGAATTGGCGGTCGACTACGCAGTGGGGGAGAAGCGCTTCAGTCGCGGCAAAGCCCTGGCGGTTGCCGCAACCCTTGCCCGGGACCTCAAGAGCCGCTGCCCTGAGCGGCGGGTCGGCATCGTCCTGCCCCCGGGGCTGGCGGGTCTCCTGACCAACTACGCCGTGGTTCTTGCCGGAAAGACGCCTGTCAACCTCAACTACACCGCCGGGCGAGACGCCATTGAGAGCGCCGTTGAGCAGGCGGGTTTGCGGACCATGATTACAGCGCAGAAGCTCAAGGACGACTTTGAGAAGCGCTTCCCCGACTTCCCCTGGCTCGACAACACGATCGACGTCCGCGAGGTCCTGATGAGCCTCCCGAAGTGGCATACCGCACTCGTGTGGGGTGCCACGCGCCTTCTTCCCGGAGGCGTGTTGGCGAACTGGCTGGCGGCGAAGCGCAAGGGCGGTAACGAGGAAGCCGGTCTGCTGTTCACCAGCGGCAGCGAGGGTAAGCCCAAGGGGGCCATCCTCAGCCACCGCAATATCATCGGCAACTGCGAGCAGGTCCGCGAGCTCGGCATCGTCCCACGGAAATGTCCGCTGCTTTGCAACCTGCCGATTTTTCACAGCTTCGGCTTCACCGTGCAGCTCTTTGTGCCCGTCTTTACCGGGGCCCGTGCCGTCTTCACGCCGAGCCCGCTGGACTTCAAACTCGCCGCTCAGGCCATTGAAAAGGACCAGGCCGAGGTGCTGCTCGGCACGCCGACCTTCTTCCGTCCGTACCTTACCAAGGTGCAGCCTGAGCAGCTCAAAAGCGTGCGTCTGGTTGTAGCGGGCGCGGAAAAGGTGCCTGAGAGCTTTCACAAAAAGTGGGTGGAACGCTTCCCCGACAAGACGTTCCTCGAAGGCTACGGCCTGACGGAAACCTCCCCGATCGCCACTCTGAACATTCCGGACATCCCGCCCAGCGAGGAGCGACCCGAAGGCTTCACCGGCACCCGCGCCGGTTCCGTCGGCAAGCCACTGGCGGGGATGGTCGCGCGAGTGGTCGACCCCGAGTCGGAGGAGCCCTTGCCGCAGGGCTCCGTGGGCATCCTGCAGCTCAAGGGCCCCAATGTTTTCACCGGCTACCTCGAACAGCCTGAGAAGACCGCCGAAATGCTGCGGGACAACGGCACCTGGCTGCACACCGGTGACCTTGCCCGCATTGATGAAGACGGCTTCATCTTTATCGAGGGGCGCTTGTCGCGCTTCTCGAAACTCGGCGGCGAAATGGTTCCGCACGGCACCATCGAAAAAGCCCTGAACGACGCCTACGACTTCCCGCTAGACGAGCCTCCGCGCATCGCCGTGTCCGCTAGGCAGGATGAAGCCAAGGGCGAAATTCTCGTCCTGCTGACCACCGAAGAGCTCACTCAGGAGGATGTCCGCGCGAAACTCAGTGAGCGCGGCTTCTCCAACCTCTGGATCCCGAAAAAGGTCAAGAAGGTCGACGAGATCCCAATGCTGCCGACCGGCAAAATGAACCTCAAAGCCATTCGCGAAATGGCCAAGGAGGACTGACGGACAGCAGGGACCGAGGACGCGAGCGGTGTCCCGGCACCTTCCCGCCAGGCCCCGGTTTGCAAACGGTGGGCCCGGTGGGGAATCCGTTGCCGGGAACGCGTTAAGGCGACGCGAAGCCCCTCAGGCGCTAAGGAAATCGCGGATTTGAGGAATGATCTCTTCACCGGCGTCTTCGAGGAGGTAGTGGGCTGCGTTGGGGTAGCGTTCGACCCGGGCTTCGGGGAAGCGGGCGATCCATTCGTCGAGAAATTTTTCGTCGAAGCACCAGTCGCGCAGCCCCCAGCAGATCTGCATTGGCTGGTGGCGAAGTTGCGGCAACGCGTTTTCGACTTCCTTCAAGCGCGCCCAGCTCGGGTGAGCGGGGCGCAACGGGATGTCCTTGACGAAGCGGTGTGTTGCGATGCGGTTCGCCCAGGTGTCGTAGGGGTAGAGGTACCCGGCGCGCACCTCCGGAGGCAGCGGCTTGACGGTGCACATGCGCGTGGCGGCCAAGGCGAAGGCGTTGAGGCCGCGGGCAAACCACTCACCCGCGATGGGAGTCTTGCACAGGGCGATGCGCTTGGGCAGGCGCGGAGCGGACCAGGCTGCCGTATTCAAAATATGGATGCGCCGGATGCGCTTCGGGAAACGCGCGGCCAGGGCCATGCCGATCGCGCCGCCCCAGTCGTGCACGACCAAATGGAACGACGGAAGCTCGAGATGGTCCTCGACGAGCGAAACCAGGTTGTCGATGTGCTCGCCGAGGGTATAGTTGAAGCCCGCTTGCGGCTTGTCCGAGAGCCCGCAGCCAAGGTGGTCGGGCGCGATTGCGCGGAAGCCGTGCTCAGCCAGGTCGACAATTAGATCGCGGTAGAAAAACGACCATGTGGGATTCCCGTGCACGAGGATGACCGGTTCGCCCTCGCCTTCGTCTACGTAGCTCAGCTGCCCCCAAAGCGTCGGAAACTGCCGCGGGGTAAACGGGTACAATTCGGAAAGGCTATCGGGGAGAGCTGCCACGGGGTTCACTCTGACCGGTCAAATGCAAATGACCAACGACAAATGTGCAGTGGAAATTAACTACAGCGCTTCCATCGCCAGCATCATGCAGCTGAGCCCCGAACCGATGCCGCAAGCCGCAACGCGGTCACCCGGGCTGATGGCACCCTGTTCGACAGCCTGCGCGAGCGTCAGTGGCAGCGACACCGAGCCGATGTTGCCGAGGGTAGGATAGGTAATGAAATCCTTGGACGCGTCGAGGCCAAGGCGCTCCAGCAGAACGCGCTGGTGCTGGCGCCCGACTTGATGGCAGACCACGCGGTCGACATCGCTGGCGCTCCAGCCGCAGTTCCCTCGAAAGGCGTCCCAGGTACGGGCGGCTAGGCCAATACCGGCTTCCATCAGCTCCTCGGAGTCGGTCAGCATCTCCAGGCCACCTCCGCTGGAGGTGCCGCCCTGGCAGAGTGCGTTCGCGCGGCTGTCCGTAAGGGTGACCGCATGGCGCAGGGCAAGCGCGCCGGTGGGGTTGGAAACACGTTCGCGATGGGTGAGCACCGCAGCGACCGCTCCGGCGCCGATGGTCAGGTTGGCGAAGTAGCGTTTCAGGCTGCGGCGGGTCTGGTCGGGGCGCAGCATTTCCTCGAGCGTCCAGTCCATCAATGGCCGCCCGTTTTCGCCAGCCACAATCAGCGCCGAATGGATCTGCCCGGATTCGACGAGCGCCGCGGCCAGGGTCAGCGCGTTGGCGAAGCCGAGGCACGCGTTGCTGACGTCCATGATCGCCGCGTTTTCGGGAAGCTCCAGCAAACCGTGGACGTTACTGGCGGTTGCTGGTTCCAGCCGGTCCCGGCAAACCCCTGCGAACACGAGCAGATCGAGTTCTTCTTTCGGAACTTTCGTCTTTTCGAGCGCGGCGCGCCCGGCCTCGGCGGCGGCGTCCGAGGGCAGGTGATCCGCTGGCCAAAAGCGCCGTTCGCGGATGCCGGTCATTAGCTCGAGTCGGCCAACGGGCATGCGCAAGCGTTCGTAGGCCGGCGCGAGGCGCTGCTCGATCGCTTCCGAGGTCCACACTTCGGGCGGCAAGGCGTAGCCAAGCGCCTCAATGACGGCGTGCGCAAAGGCAGAGTTCACGATGAACGCAGAGAGCGGGCCCCGACCGAAATCGGAGGGGCGGGCGACTCAATCTTCGAGCAAGGCCTCCACCGAGCGGGCGAGCTCGGACTGCAGCGCCGCGTTCGTCCCAAGGGCTTCCCAGCGCTCGCCGGGCAGCACCAGAAGACCGCCATTTGGCCGTTGCTTAATGAGGGAAAGGGGTTGTTCTCCACCGATGAGCGCGACGAACACGCCGCTGGTTTGCGGTACCGCCCGCGCGGTAAAAAACAGCGATCCACTGGCCAGGGAGGACAGCTCACTCCGATCAGCCCGCGTAAAACCGATCCCCCGGCTGTTGAGAAAGGTATCGAGGCCGTCTGGCGGCGAGGTCTGGTCGAGTACGAAGGGGTGTTGGAGGGATAAGCGGCGAAGAAACTCGAAGTAAGTGTCGGGGTAAACGGTCAACTCGCCTTGGCCCAGGCTCAGATTGAGCGTCTGGCCATCGAGGGCTGCGGTCGACCAGAATTCGAGGCGGTACTTCGAAGGCTCGGCGGTGGCCGGCAGGGAAAGGTCAAACGTCGCGGTGTAGCGGTTGCGGCCAGCGGGTTCCGCCGGCGCCTGCCGGGTGACGACCGGCATATTGATCCCGCCGCGGGCCTGCAACACCGTTACGAATACAGGGCCCTGCGGTTCGCTTTCGCTCTGCACCATGACCTCGAAGGAGACCTCGCCCCCGACCGAACCGAGTTGGATCAGGGGGCGCTCCACCCGGGCGCCCTGCATTTCGACGCCGCTGACGTGGCCGTTGATGAGCGCGCGCGCAACAGAGCCCGCGAGGAGGATGTTGAGCAGCAAAAATAGACGAAGAAGAACAGTTACAGGCATAGGCAGGCAACGCGACCTCGCTCAGTTGAACCGAGTAGAAATGAAGACGCAAGTGCTTTCCCGAGATTCCAAAAGGATTATTCCATCTCGTCCTCGTCACTGGAATCCGCGGCTATGGCATCGCCGCCATGCACTTCCACGTTGCCGAGAATCTGCTCGACGATCTCTTTCATGACCTCCGGGTTCTGGGCCAGGTAGTCCTTGGCATTTTCACGGCCCTGACCGATCAACTCTCCCTTGTAGCTGATCCAAGCGCCTTTCTTCTCCAGCAGCTTGTGGGCGAGGCCGAGATCGAGGGCGGAGCCGGTGCGCGAGATGCCCTCGTTGTACATGATGTCGAATTCACACTCGGTGAAGGGGGGTGCCACCTTGTTTTTGACTACCTTGATTCGGGTGCGGTTGCCGATCACCGTTCCCGACGTGTCTTTGATCTGCCCGATGCGGCGAATGTCGATCCGCACCGACGCGAAAAACTTCAGCGCGCGTCCGCCGGGGGTGGTTTCCGGGCTGCCGAACATGACGCCGATCTTCTCCCGGATCTGGTTCGTAAATAAACAGGTGCATTTGGTGCGGTTGATCGCCGCAGTCAGCCGCCGCATAGCCTGGCTCATCATGCGCGCCTGCAGGCCCACGGTGGAATCGCCAAACTGGCCTTCGAGTTCATTCTTGGAGACCAGCGCGGCGACGGAGTCGATCACGATAACATCAACCGCGCCGCTGCGGATCAGGGTCTCAGTAATGTTCAGCGCATCCTCGCCGCTTTCCGGCTGGGCGACCATCAGGTTGTCGAGGTCCACGCCGACGATCTTCGCGTAGCGCGGGTCCAGAGCGTGCTCGACATCGACGAACACCGCATTGCCCCCGTTGCGCTGGGCTTCGGCGATAATCGACAGGCACAGGGTCGTCTTGCCAGACGATTCCGGGCCGTAGATTTCGCAAACCCGGCCGCGGGGAACGCCCGCGCCGAGCGCCAGGTCGATCGCCACCGAGCCCGTCGAGATCGTCTCGACGTTCATCTTGGTGGCCTCGCCCAGCTTCATGATGGCGCCCTCGCCGAACTGTTTATTGATTGACTGGACCGCTAGATCCAGGGCCTTGCGCTCCTCTGCCTCGCTGGCCGGAACGGAGGTTTTCTTCGCTGTCTTCGCCATAGCTGCTACCCCCTGAGGCTTGCGCAACCGAAGGCCAATGCAAGAATAAAAAGTGGAATCTTGTTCACCTTTTTTGGGCCGGCATGGGCGAGCTTCGCCGAGCCGTCATTTGGGCACCCTTACGCCCGGCCTAGGTCGCGCGGGCCGAAGGCTTACCTTCGTTTCGCGAACTTCCCCGTCGCCGTACCCAAAAAACACCCGCGGCGACGAGGGTGACGAACCCCATCCCGAGCGGCTCCATCATGAGCGAGGCCGCTCGGCGGAACAGCGGCAGCGGGAAAAGGGCGACGACGATTACCGGGCTGGCCAGGATGAGCACCCGGCTCAGGAGGACGCCGGAAAGCCGCAACATGCGCCCGGCGTAAACGAGCACCGCCTTTTCCTTCCAGTGGTCGGAAATCACGGAAGAGCCCACCACCCAGCGGATGCGCTGCAGGAGGCGGCGGGCATCGCGCAACGGCTCCGCCCAGCGCATGCGCTCGGCCAGCCAGGCAATCGCCACGGCTACGAGCGCGAGGATGATCCAGCTCATCAGGCGTCCTTTACGGGCGTCTCGCCCTCGACGTTGACCGTTGCCGGCTCGGCGGTGGCACGGTCGCCGCGCTTGCGCTTGAGCATCCTTTTGACCGGGTACCAGACCAGCGCCACAACCCCGAGGAAGAATGCCGCGATCAGGCCCAGGATTGTCCCCACGACGCCCGCGCCGAGACCGGGGCCGATATATGCGAGCAGTGCCGATTCCATCACCGAAAAGGGTTGCCTTCAGCGAGCCGCGAAGTCAAGGGGCTTCGCCCTCGCTCGGCGACATCCGGTAGGCAGTGCCGACAGGTGGGGGTAGGGCGCGCAGGCGAATGGCCCCGGCTGCCTTTCAGGCGCCTGACCTCTTTGCCATCGCTGCCAGCAGAGGCCCTTACATGCTCCAGCTCTGCAGGATCTTGAGGTAGTTGGCGCGCTCGATGGCTTCGGGGTTGGGGGCGCGGCGGTGGCTCATGGAGCCCTTTAGCTGCTCGAGCGAGTCGTATTCCATTTGCTCCATCCACTCGACGACTTCCCTGCGAAGGCGCTCGATCGTGCCGAAGCCGTTCTTGAGCAGGCAGGAAACCAACTGAATGACATCCGCGCCACTCATGAGCGACTTGATGGCACCTTCGCGGTCATGGACGCCCCCGGTGATCGCGAGGTCGCACTGGACGCGCCCGCAAAGCATCGCGAGCCAGCGGAGGCGCAAAAGCAGTTCGTCGGGTGTTGAGAGTCGGAGCGTCGGCACGTGGTCGAGCTCCTCGAGGTCGACATCCGGCTGATAGAAGCGGTTGAACAGCACGAGGCCCTTGGCGCCGGTCAATTCGAGTTGTTTGGCGAAATGGCTCAGCGAGGTAAAGTACGGCGAAAGCTTTACGGCGAGCGGCAGCGAACACGCTCCGGAAACATTGGCGACGACCTTGATCAGTTCTTCTTCGACGGCCGCCCCGGTCTGCCCAACGGCCGTTGGGGTGACGTACAGATTCAGCTCCAGAGCCGCTGCGCCCGCGCCTTCGAGGAACCGTGCGTAGTGGGTCCAGCCGCCCGTATGCGAACCGTTCAGCGAGGCGATCACCGGGATGTCAAGGGCGCGCGTTAGCTTCGCGACGTGTTCAATGTACTGCTCCGGCCCGTAGTGGTAAGCTACGGTCGACACGAAGTAAGTCGGCGCTTCGGCAAAGGTTTCCTCGACACCATGGACGTGCTGGTCGAGCCCGTATTGGTAGCGGGTGAACTGCTCTTCGAACAGCGAATGGAGCACGATGGCGGAGGCGCCGGCATCCTCGGCGCGTTTCGCGTTGTCGATTGTCCGCGCCATAGGCGATGCGCCCACCATAAAGGGGTGCTTGAGCTTCAGGCCGAGATAGGTGGTCTCCAGATTCATGCAGCAGATGTCGTTTCGTCTTTTGTCATTTCGTCCTAGTCGAGGCCTACGGTCGCACCTTCGATCCATCGTCGTTGGCGTAGCCGGAAAGGCCTCGCCACTGCCGCTTACTCCTCATCGCTTGCGGCGAGGGCGGACAGGCGTTTCCAGCGATCGGCGATGGCCGACTGAGCGGCGGCGAAGAGCATTTCGGACTGCTCCGGCGCGGTCGTCATCAGCATGCGATAGCGCACTTCGTTCTCCGCGTAGTTGCGGACCGAAAGCTGCGGGGCGGACGAGTCGAGCTTGAGCGGCGGCAGGTCGTCCGCGACGCGGCGAGGGTCGTGGCGGAAGAGTGGCCAGTGCCCGCAACTGACCGCCTTCTTCTGCTGGTCGGGGCCAAAGTTGAGGTTGTAGCCGTGGGCGATGCAGGGCGAGTACGCCAGCACGAGCGAGGGCCCGGGGAAAGACTCCGCCTCGGCCATGGCCTGCACGGTCTGGTTGTCCTTGGCCCCGTAGGCAATCTGGGCGACGTACACATTGCCGTAGCTCACCGCGTAGCCAGCGATGTCCTTTTTCAAAGTCGGTTTGCCCTGGGCGGCAAATTTGGCCACCGCGCCGATGGGTGTCGATTTCGAGGCCTGCCCGCCCGTGTTCGAGTAAACCTCAGTGTCCAGCACCAGGATGTTGATGTTGCGGCCGCTGGCGATGACATGGTCGAGGCCTCCGAATCCAATGTCGTAGGCCCATCCGTCGCCGCCGAGGCACCATACGGACTTGACCACCAGATAGTCGACAATCGGCAGCAGGGCTTGCGCGGCGGGCGACTGAGAGGTCCGCAAGCGCTCGCGCAGGCCCGCGACCCGCTCGCGCTGCAGGGCAATCTCAGCCTCGTTGGTCTGGGGAGCCGTCAGGATCTCCGTGGCGGTGTTGTCGCCAATGTCCCCAGCGAGCTGCGTGACGAGCGCCCGGGCGATTTCGGCCTTCTTGTCGACTGCCAGGCGGATGCCAAAGCCGAATTCCGCATTGTCTTCGAAGAGGCTGTTGGACCACGCCGGGCCGCGGCCACAGTCGTCGGTGCCATACGGTGTGGTCGGCAAGTTGCCGCCGTAAATCGACGAGCAGCCGGTCGCATTGGCGATCAGCAGCCGGTCGCCGAAGAGCTGCGTGAGCAGTTTGACGTAGGGCGTTTCGCCGCAGCCGGAGCACGCTCCGGAAAATTCGAAGAGCGGCTCGCGCATCTGGCTGTCTTTTACCGTCAGGCCGAGTTTCGT
>JBHJGW010000030.1:0-18901 GCA_050331415.1 Opitutales bacterium
CAGGGAAGCTGCCACGTTGCCCAAGGCTCCGCGAACCAATCGGGCAGGAAACCAAACGTCGGCAGGAAATGCCAGCCGCCGAAAAACAGCAGCGTGAAAATCGCCGAGCCCAAGAACATGTGCGCGTACTCGCCCGTGAAGAAGATGCCAAACTTGAATGCGCCGTATTCGGTGTGGAAACCGCCGACGAGGTCCGTTTCGCTCTCGGCCATGTCGAACGGCAACCGGTTGGTTTCCGCGAACAGCGACACCAGAAAAATGAAGGCCGGCAGCGGCATCCAGATCACATTCCAGAGAATCATCTGCGAATCGACCACACCGGCCAGCGAGAGGTCCGAGTAGCCGGTCGGCCCGTTTGCCCACATGAACACGGGCAGCAGGGACATCCCAAGCGCGAGCTCGTAGGAGATCATTTGCGCGGACGCGCGGATCGAGCCGTAAAAGGGGTATTTTGAATTAGCCGCCCACCCGGCCATCACGATGCCGTACACCCCCAGCGAGCTGACCGCGAGGATGAAGAGCATCCCAAGGTCCACCCCGGGAGCCAGCATTACCGGCTCGGAGCGCAGCACGCCGTCGACCAGCACTTGATACTCCCCAAACGGAATGAGTGCGATGATCAGCAGGGCTGGGAACAGCGCCACCACCGGCGCGAGCACGTAGTAGACCTTGTTCACGTGGCCGGGGATCGGGTCTTCCTTGAAAAGGAACTTCAGGCCGTCAGCCGGCAGTTGAAAAACACCGAGCCGGGTGAGAAAACGGCCAACAATCGGCAAATCGCTCAAGATCGGTACGCGGGTACGGTTGGGGCCAACCCGACCCTGAATCCAGCTGGATACTTTGCGTTCCCCCAGAACCGAGTAGCCGGCGAGGGTCATCACGAGCCCGACTAGCACCAGCGCGAAAACAAGCCGCCAAATGATTTCTGCTGCGAATTCCATGACCGAAAAACGGGCCCCCGCCCCAACTAGGCCTGTGCTGTGGCCGCTTCCCCGTGGCCACCCGGCGTGTAGTGCCAGCTGCCGGTCTCGCAGAACGGCAGCGCGGCGAATGAGCCGACTTCCAGCGCCTTGCCGGTGGCCGGGATGCGAGCGAAATTTAGCCCTTCGAGGCAATCGACCTCCGCGGCAAGCCGCTCCCAGACGGCCGAAACGGTGCCCGAGACGCCCTCCTCGCCCGTGAGCTCTGAAGCCAGGCGCCCGAACAGGGTGACATCAGGCAGGACGCCTGCCGGACCCGGCACGGCCTGTTGAAAGCGCTGCAGCCGGAACTGCTGGTTGATGAACGAACCGCTCTTTTCGAACACTGTCAGGAGTGGCAGGCTCACGCGGGCTACCTTGGACGTGCCATTGGAGTGGGTGCCGGCGTAAACCACATTGACCTTGCGCAACAGCTCCGGTTTGAGGCCAACCTCTGTCAGATCCTCGTTAACCGCGATTACGGTCTGGATTTCCCCGAGTTCGAGCTTTCGCTTGAGCCCGTCGAGATCGACCTGGGGCAGCTTGTCGAGAAGCCCGGTGACGAGGGCGCCGCGCAGGTTCGGGGTGGCGTCGTCGGAGATCAGCCGCCCGTCCCCGGCCTGGCCGTGATGGACCCCAAAGACATCCGCATTGAGCGATCGGGCGAGTGCCTTTAACTGGAAATGCTCCTCGACGCTCGCGCGGCCGTTCACCACCAAAGCGACGGGACCCACGCTGACGAGTTCGCGAATGCGCGTGATCGCATCGCCGATGAGTACGTTGTTGCGATCGACCTGGAAGGACTTCAGGCGGGTTTCCGCCTCGACCTGCTTGTACAGCATCCGCCCACTGTCGGGCATCCAGGTGTCGTTGACTTCGTCGTTGCGGCGCGGGGTGATCCGGTAAATCACGCCTTCGCGGCTCCAGACCTCCGTGTTGACACCCGTGCTGGACTCCGTGCAGATGCTCGGCGTTGGCTTGAGGAACCACGCGCGCATCTTGAAGCGGAAATCGCTACTCGTCAGCGCGCCGACCGGGCAGATGTCGACAGTGTTGAGCGAGTAATTGCTGTCGAGGGAGCGCCCGGGATGCGTGGCGATCATCGAATAACTGCCGCGCTCGACGATCCCGAGTACGGGATCCTGGTCGATCTCGTCGCAGAAGCGGATGCAGCGGCTGCACAGAATGCAGCGCTCGTTGTCGAGGGTCACCCTGGGGCCGATTTCCACCTTTTTCGGCTTCGCGTTCTTCTCGTCGACAAAGCGGCTGTAGCCCTTGCCGTAGTCAGTGGCAAACTCCTGCAGCGCGCATTCGCCCGCCTGATCGCAGATGGGACAGTCGAGCGGGTGGTTGACCAACAAAAATTCCATCACCCCTTCGCGGCAGGAGCGGGTCATCTCACTGTCGAGCCGCAAGTGCAGGCCCGGCATGACCTTGGAAGAGCAGGCAATGGCCGGCTTAGGCATCCAGCCGATCTTCTGCTTGCCGGTCGCCTCGTCCATGATCGGCTGCCCGGTGCCGCGATCTTTCATCGGCATCCCCATCTCCACCATGCACATCCGGCAGTTGCCCGCGATGGACAGCTTGGGGTGGTAGCAGTAGTGCGGAATCTCGATGTTGTGCGTCGCCAGCGCGTCGATCAGGTTCGCCCCGTTCGGGGCGAGCAGTTCGCGCCCATCGACATTGATGGTGACGAGATTGTCTCCGTTTTGAGAACTCATGGAAAAAGGGGCAGCGGCAAGGGCCTAGGCGTTTACCGGATAGATGATCTCGGCAACGTGCTCATAGGAGATGCTGACCATGCGGTGGTCGTCCGTAAAAATGACGCCGTAGGGCGATCCAATGGGGGCAAAGGCCATATCGGCATGTCGGATCAGGTGGCGGTTGCCGTTGGCCATCACGATCTCGAACGGGTGGAAAGACGGCTGGTGAAGGAGATCGTAAATTTTCTCGTTCATCTCGAAAGGGCGCAGTGGCGATTGGTTAAGGAGATCGGCGTTTTCCGCGTTCATGCGCATCCGTTTCTCTCGTATCCCGCTGTCCGCGGCAAGCGATCTTATTATCTTTGTGTCGTCTTCGAGGGAGGGGGCGCCCGTCGGTTCCGAACCGCCTGAAGCCCGGGGAACGTCTTCGGAGCGGACTACGGGCCCCGTCCCGCGAACGGGCCGATCAGCCCCGGTTTCGCCCGGATCGAAAGGTTGGCGGCGAGGGTCCGCGATGACGTCACTCCAGATCATGGAAAAGCGGCAGTTCAGATCAGCGCGTAGCCCTCGCTCAGACGTCGCCCTTCCTTTCGCGCGGCGAGACTGGCAAGGTACTCGTCCTTAAACTTGGGCTGCGCACTCTGGACAGGCCAGGCGAGGGCTTCGCCGTGGGCGCAGATGGTGCGGCCCGCTACCTGATCGGCGATGCTGAGCACCTGATCGATGTCGGCCTCGCGCCCTTCGTTCCGGCCGTTGACGGCGGTCAGGCGGGTGGTGATTTTCTTCAGCCACAGGCTGCCCTCCCGGCAGGGGGTGCACTGACCGCACGACTCGTGAGCATAGAAGGCATTGATATTGGCAAGGGCCTCCAGCATATCGACGGAGTCGTCCATTACAATTGCGCCTCCCGTGCCCAGAGCGGTGCCGCAGGCCATCAGGCTGCCGGCATCGACAGGGATGTCTTCCACGGCCCACTCGCGGGCCTCACCAGTGAGGGGGTCCTTCCCCTTGAAGGTTTCGCCGAACTTCAGAATTTTCATGGACATCCCGCCCGGGATCAGCGCCTTGAACTTGCGTCCGTCACGCGGGCCGCCGGCGACGTCATAAAGGAGCTGCCCGAACGTGATCTTGCCGCTCTCGAACTCCCAATAGCCGGGGTTGTTGACCATCCCGCTGACGCCGTAGATGTGAGTACCGGGGTCGCTCGGGACCCCGATCTGCTTGTAGGCCTCTGCGCCCAGCTTGACGACGTGCTTCACATGGCAGAGCGTCTCGACATTGTTGACGATCGTCGGGCACATGTACAGACCAAGAGCGGCCGGAAAATACGGCGGCTTGATGCGCGGATAGCCCCGTTTGCCCTCTAGGCTCTCGATCAGGCCGGTCTCCTCGCCGCAGATGTACGCACCCGCGCCGCGGCAGATGACGATGTCGCAGTGGTAGCCCTTGCCCAGCACATCTTCGCCGCAGTAGCCCTTGGCCTTCGCTTCGTCGATGGCGCGTTGCAGAATTTTAGCGCCGTTGACGTATTCCCCGCGGATGTAAATGAACGCCTGCTTGGCCTGAATGGCCCAAGCCGTCACCATCATGCCCTCGATGAGCTGGTGCGGGTCCTTGTACATGACCTGCCGGTCCTTGAAGGTCCCGGGCTCGGACTCGTCCGCATTGCAGACCAGATAGATGGGTTTGCCGGACTTGTAGTCGAGGAACTTCCACTTCATCCCGGCCGGAAAGCCGGCACCGCCGCGGCCTTTGAGCCCGGAATCGAGGACCGCCTTGCGGAGGTCCTCGGGAGCCTGCTCGACCGCGGAGCGAAGCACGTCGTAGCCGCCGTGGCGCTCATAGCACTCAATGTCGGGCGTGTAGCCCTCCTCGTCGGCGTGCTCGAGGATCAGGCGGTATTCCTGCGGTTTTGAAGGAGCGACCATGTCGTTAAAACTTTAGCTGAATGCGATGGGGCGCAAGAACGCAAACGCGGCGATCGTGCCCGTAATAAGGAGGATAAGCATTGCTGAACAACCCTTGCGCCCCGAGCCGTCACTCGGTTCCGCAGCTAAATCATCGACCGCGCGGACAGCTTCGCGAAGGTCGCAGCCAGTTTTTTCCCGGTAGAGGCGGATCGCCTCGATCTTGCGCCCGTTGGCGAGGGTCTCGGCCAGCAATATCTGGTCTTCTTCGCTGAGCGGCGTCTGGCTCATGGCTCGGGTCCGTCTGGACGGTGTCTAGCCGAAGTATTCGGGCGTACCGAAGGCGGGGACTTCGACGGGCTCGGCCCCTTCGGCCATGGCGTGGAGTTTCTCGACCAGCGGGTCGAGGTTGGCCGGGTCGACGTTTTCGAAGAGAGCACCGTTGGCGTGAACCACCGGCCCGGTGCCACAGCTGCCGAGGCACTCGCCGAAGTCGAGGCTGAACTTGCCGTCTTCGGACACTCCGCCCAGCGGCGCCCCGAGAGCCTCAGCGAGCTTGTCCTTGACTGCGTAACCGCCGCACAGGGCGCAGGAAAGTGTCCGGCAGATCACGACATGCACCTTGCCCGCGGGCTCGCGACGATACATCGGGTAGAAGGTGACAACCTCCATCACGTGCACAGGCTTGACGCCGAGCTTCTCCGCAATCCAGGGGTGCCCCTCGTCCGGCACATAGCCCAACTCCTCCTGAACGAGGTGCAGCACGTTCATCATGGCGCTGCGGCGCTCCGGAAACTTGGCGACTTCGGCGTCGATCTTGGCGACGGTGTCCTCGGAAAGATTCATAACGTTGGCAGATGCGGGACCGGCAAAGGCGGCGCAGGCGAAAACGGCAAGATGACGCCAGCCCGGGCCCCGGCTGTCAACGGGAATATGGGCAAAGCGGGCCCACCTGCAAGCCGAGGGCGGGAAATCTCGAAAGGACCGAGGGAGCTGCAGGGCACGGCAGAGCCCCCGTCGACGAAAACTCCGGTAAAGGAATGCCCTGCGGCGCACTCTGCGTGCTTCGTACCGATTTTGGGATTTAGGATTTCGGATTTGGGACCCCATGCTCCGCAGGCATGGACGAGCTCCACCCCTACGACGCTGCGACGCCCACCCTGCCGCCGCCGCCACCCGGCTACGAAGCCGACGAGCTACTCGCGCTCTCTGAGGCTGGCGAGCTCGAGGCGGCAGAGGCTGAGCGGGTCGCCGAAACGCCGCCACACATCCTTGCAGAGGCGCTCGACCGGCTCGAAGTCGACGAAGTGCGCGTGCTGCTGCGCAAGTTGCCGCTCGACCGAGCCGCCGAAGCGGTTGCCGAGATGGACAACGAGGCCGCCGCCGAACTTGTCAGCGCCATGCGGGAAGCCCGTGCGATCCGCCTGCTCGAAGAACTCGATGCCGACGACAGGGCTGACATTTTCGGGGAGATGGCTGCAGCCGGCAGGGAGCGGCTGCTGCATCGCTTCGACGCGGAAACGGCCGCCCAGATTCGCGAGCTGATTGCCTACGCGCCCGAGAGTGCCGGGGGCATCATGAACCCGGATGTCGCCACAGTGCGCCCGCACCTGACCGTCAAAGAAGCGATTAAAGAAATCCGCAAACTCGGCGACGAAATCGAATATATCCCGTACGTGTACGTCACCGACGACACCGAGCGGCTGCTCGGCGTGGTGTCGATGCGCGAACTGGTTTTCGCCACGCCCAAGCAGCTCATCAGCGAAATCATGACCACCGAACTCGCCGGCGTGTGCGAAGTGGACCTCGACCAGGAGGAGGTCGCGCGGCGCATGGCCGCCGTCAACCTGCACAGCCTGCCGGTGATCGACGGCCAGCGCCGGCTGCTGGGCATCGTCACCCACGACGACATCATCGACGTCATCCGCCAGGAAGCCACCGAAGACGTGCAAAAGATGGTCGGGGCCGGCGGGGACGAGCAACTGCATGACCCGGTATTCGGTAGCGTGCGGCGCCGGTTTCCCTGGCTGGTGGTGAACCTCGTCACCGCGGCACTGGCGGGGCTCGTGGTGTCCGTTTTTGAGGACCAGATTGCCGCGATGACCATTCTGGCCGTCTGCATGCCCATCGTGGCCAACCTTGGCGGGAACGCGGGCGCGCAGACGCTGGCCGTAGTCATCCGCAGCCTCGCCCTGCACGACCTGCACCTCGGCGACGCTCGTGCCGTCCTCTGGCGCGAGGGCCTCAAGGGCACGCTCAACGGGGTGCTCGTCGGGGTACTGGCCGCCATCGCCATTGGCATCTACGCTGGCAGTGCAGGCGTCGCAGTCGTGATGCTGGCCGCGATGGTGCTGAGCATGGCCTACGCGGGCGCCGCGGGAGCTGTGATCCCCATCCTGCTCCGCAAGTACGGACAGGACCCCGCCCAGAGCAGCAGCATCTTCGTCACTGCTACGACCGACATTTTCGGCTTCGCCGTCTTCCTCGGCATGGCTTCGGCCTGGCTGTGAGCGCCCCGCACGCGATTTTTTTTGGGGCTCTCCGATGCGCATATTATGCTTGATCAGGTCGGTGAGGCAAAACACCTCCCGTTCTTTTTTTTGCGGCACGGAATGCTTTTCCTTTACAAACTGCATTTGAGACGCAAGCTCAATCGCGAATGCGTCTCAAATACAACCTTATTTACCTCCTTTTCACCCTTGGCCCGTTGGCTCTCGCTCAAAACGGCCAGGAACGCTCGGGTTCTGACTCGATCGAGATGGAGGAAACTACGTTAACCGGCGCCGCCCCCATCGAGGCGGAAGGCTACCGCGCGGAGTTCGCGGACGCAATCCGTCTGGGTGCGCCGCTCGAGGAACTGCCCCTGCCGGTGCAGATTTTCACCTCCGACTTCATCGAGGATGTGGGTGCCGTGCGCCTCGATGATGTGCTCGAATTCGCGGGCAGCGTCCAGCGAGGAAACGCCTTCGGCAACACCAACGACCGCGTTGTTATTCGCGGGTTCGATGCCACCTATGCCGAAGACGGCGTCAGCTCCAGCGGTGCAATTGCCTCGATTTTGCTCAAGCGCGACGCGTCTACGATCGAACGTGTGGAGGTCCTGCGCGGCCCGAGTTCGGCCTTGTTCGGCGAAACCGCGCCCGGCGGGATCATCAACCTGGTGACCAAACGCCCGCAGCCGGAAAACTTTGTTGCCGGACGGACGGTGCTCTCCTCGTTCGAACGCTACCGCCAGGAATTTGACGGCAATATTGCCCTCGGCGAAAACGGATGGGCGCAGGCGCGCCTCAGCGGCGCGGTGGAGCACTTCGACAGCTTTCGTGACTTCGTCAACGGTGACCGCTATGTGCTCGCACCCGCCATCGACCTGGAATTGACGGAAAGATTCACCCTGGCCTACCGAGCCGACATAATCGACGACGAGCGTCCCTTCGACCGCGGTATCCCGGTGGATCAAACGACCGGTGAGCCGTTGGCTGGCCAGAACGCTTTCTATGGCGACCCCACCGTTGGGGATATCGAGAGCTTCTTCGTCCGCAACCAGCTCGAAGGCACCTATCGCATTAACGACCAATGGCAGGTCCGCGCCCTCGGAAGCCTCGGGTACAACACGCTGGAAGGGGCGGCCGTGGAGCCGATCTTCCTCGCTCCCGAGACCGTATTTCTCCCGGAGTTTCTTCCGTTCATTCCGGCAAATTCAGTGCCGTTCGTGACGGAGAACGTAGACATTGCCCGACAGTTTCGCGACCGGGACTTCGAAACCTACCTCACCACAGGCCGGATTGACGTGGCTGGACAATTCGATATGGGAGGCATTTCCCACGACACCTTGGCAGCGTTTGAAGTTCGCTATCTCGATGACCGGCGCGACCAGGATCAGACTGCGATTGGCGATCCCGCCAACCTCATCACCGTAACGACCCCGAATCTGACCAGTTCGAACACCAATACAGCGGGCGGCAATCAGCTTCGGCTCTCAGACGAAGCGGTAAATTTTGGCTTCACCTTCTTTGATAAGGTGGGCGTGACGGAGCAGTTCGATATCCTTTTGGGTGGGCGGCTTGACTGGTCCGACCTCGAGTCCAATTCCAACGGCAACCTGACCGAGGTTGAGGAGTTTGCCTTTTCTCCGGTCGTCGGCGCCGTCTACCGTCCGGTGGAATGGGGGGCGCTCTTTGTACGCTACTCCGAATCCTTCGAGCTGAACACGGCGCGCGGCGACAGCGGAACTCCGACCAATCCAGCTGACGATGCGCCGCTCGATCCTCGAGAAAGTTACACGATCGAGGGTGGCATCCGATTGACCCTTTTCGAGAAACGGTTAACGGCCAATGCGACCTACTTTTTCATCGAGCAGGAAAATTTCCCCATTCCCCAGCCCGGCGTCGCAACCGTCGCGGCGGGGACTGCCGAGAGCAAGGGTTTAGAACTTTCTGTTCAGGGCGAGCTTTTCGAGTCCTTGTCCTTGATTGCCAATTACACCTATCTCGATGCAGAGTTCACGGAAGCTCCGGCGCCAGCGCAAGGATCCAGCCTGCAGGGTGCGGCGGAACATTCGGCTAGCCTCTTCGCCAACTACGAACTTCCGCCTCTTGACCCCGTTCAGGGTACCTTTTCCCTCCGTGGCGGCATCATTTACGTCGGCGAACGGCTCAACTCCGTTCCGGTCGTACAGCCGCTCGGGGGCGTTGACCCCGACGGATCAGGCCCGCTGCCCTTCCTGTCCCTGCCGAACGTCGAAACCGGCGGTGCTCCGCTAGACGCCTACGTGCGAGTGGATATGGGCATCGGCTACGAACTCGAAGACTGGCTGCAGGTCGCCTTCACGGTGCAGAACGTGTTTGACGAAGACTACAGTCGCCCCAGCAGTCCCGGCTTTACGCTGCCCGAGCCACCGCGCACCTTTACCGGCAGTGTTTCCGTGCGCTTCTAGCGTTAATTCCGCGCTGCCGTCATGAGCGATTCAGAGGCCCCAATCGAACAACAACCTTCCGCAGCGGACGAGCCGAGCTCGACGCTGCGGCGCCTGCACCGGTGGTTCTGGCGGTGGCACTTCTGGCCGGGGATGTTCCTCGCGCCCTTGATTCTCATCGCCAGCATTACCGGGGGCATCTACGTGTGGAAGGACGAGGTAGAGGCGCTCACCCTGCGCACGTTCAAGCAGCTGGAACCGCACGGAGAGCGCGTTACGTTTGACGAGATCGCAACCCTATCCCTCGAACGGCCGCGGGGCGCATGGTTCACCAGCGCCCCCGCCGCAGTGGGCGAACTCGCCCAAAGTCCCGTGCCGCTAGACGGCGAAGCCCCACCGCAAACGCGCTTAACCTTCGACGAGATCGCCTCCGCGGCTCTCGCTCACACACCGGGCGCTTTGCTTTCGATCAACTGGACGGGCGACGCAAACACGTCGATGGAGGTATTCATCCGCAATGCCGAGGATGAAACCGTCAATGTCTGGGTTAACCCCTACACTGGCGAAGTCCTTGGAGCGCTGCTGCGCGATGAGATGTTTTTTCCGATGATGCGCGATTTGCATCGGTTCCTCTGGAGCGGGCGGGCGCTGGGCGACGTCCTGCCGGGGCGCCTGTTGGTCGAACTGGCCACGAGCTGGACCGTCCTGCTGACGATCAGCGGCATCGTCCTTTGGTGGAATGGGACTCGCAAAAACTCCGAACAGTGGAAGCTCTTCCGCCGGCACAAGCCGTACGTCAACTGGCGCAACTGGCATACGGTACCCGCCGTTTGGCTCAGTGCGGTCATTTTGCTGGTTCTGGTTACCGGGCTGACGTTCTCAAAGGGTTCCGGTACGCTGTGGAAGGCGGGCGGTGCGGTAGCTGGCGCCTTTCCCAAAGAATACCTGGCACACCCCAAATATGACCCGGGCCAGCCGACCCTGTCGCTGGAAACGCTTTTCGCCAAAGCCAGCAAGCCAGAGGACGACTCCGCCCTGAGCTTCGTCACCTACGCCGAAGCCGGTATGGTGCCGATGCTCTTGCGCGGCGATTACCAAAACGCGCCGTGGGAGCTTACCTTCACCTGGATCGACCCAGTCAGCGGGGACATCATCAACCGTGGCAGCTACGCCGATCTGTCTGGCTTCGCGCAATTCTTGACCGCCTCCTACTCGCTTCACGTCGGCTCGTTCGGTGGTCCCGCCACGAAAATCCTGGCCACGTTGATTTGCCTGCTCCTCGTCTTCCTCGTGGTCAGTGGCGTCGTTATGTGGTGGATACGCAGACCGAAGGGCAAGAGCGGCATTCCGCGTCGGCAGCGCGAACATCTGCCAAAGTCGGTGATCGCGGTGAATGTGGTGCTCGCGATACTTTTTCCGGTGATCGGGCTCTCGCTTCTGCTGATGCTGGCTGCGTTTGGGCTGACCCACCTCCTGCGCGACCGCTGGTTGCAGACAGGTTAGGCCGTTTGTCGCAAACGTCGCACCGCGCTAAAAGCCCTCGGCACGACGGAGCCTCGATCCTTCAAGGGGGGGTCGCCAGTCTGAGACATCGAGAGCACCCTTCGCACCCGTGGGCTGCGCTTGCCGCTGGTGCTTGCCTGTGGTAGGCATTCCACAAGATACGGGTTGCGGGACTGGTGGTCGCGATTTTGGGGTTAGCTGGGTCAGTCCTTGCGGCCGTCGGGGCGATTCCGGCGTCCTTGCCCATCGGCAGCATCGAGTGGGGCCTGGTCGCGTTTGTCGGGATATTGACGATGGCTGTGGTTCACGTAATGCGCGTTTCCGCCCGGGAACCCGAGGTGCCGATCAGGTAACAGCAGACCGCACAAAGCGCCGAGGGGCCCGAGCATGTCTGCCCGGCGTGCGGGCGGGGCGTCGCTACACGCTGGCACGAGCACTGCCTGTACTGCGGTGCCGAGCTGGCTAAAGGCGCGAATTGTTGGCCCGGGAGAACGACTATCAGGCAATCAAAAAATCGGCTGGACGTGCTGGATGAAATGATCGCCCTGAAAAAGCGCGAACTTCGTAACCGCCGCATGACGGCTGGAAGGGCTGCCAATCGGCAACGACTCAACGCGCTGGCCGGGCTCCGGCGCAGCCGCAGCGACTTAAACCGACGCCTACGCGATTTCCACGGGGACTAGAGGTCGAAGTGGTGCCGCTTAACCTTAGCCGAGTTTAGTTTTGCGCCGGGGCGCCGAATGCGTGAAATCCGCCTCTATGGAGTTGGAACCGACGATTGGCCTGGAGGTGCACGTGCAGTTGAAGACGCGCGCAAAGGTGTTCGCGCCAAGCGCGTATGCCTACGGTGTGGAGACCAACACCCTGCTCGACCCCGTCACGCTGGCTTTGCCCGGGACGCTCCCGGTCCTCAATGAAGGCGCGCTGCGGCAAATCGTGAAGCTGGGGCTGATGCTGGGCAGCGAGATCGCCCCGCACTGCAAGTTCGACCGCAAAAACTATTTTTATCCGGACCTCCCCAAGAATTATCAAATCAGCCAGTACGACGAACCCGTCTGCCTCGGAGGGTCGGTCGAGATCGAGCTTCCGGGCCCCAACCCGGGAACGATGGGCGAGCACAAATGGGTGCAACTCACGCGGGTGCACCTGGAGGAAGATCCCGGCAAGCTCAGCCACAGCTCCGCGGGGTCGTTGATCGACTTCAACCGTGCCGGCGCGCCCCTGGCCGAGATCGTTACCGAGCCGGTCGTCAAGACTGCCGACGAAGCCGTGGCCTTTCTGAACGCGCTGCGCCTGCTGCTGACCTACGCGGGCGTCAGCGATTGCGACATGGAGAAGGGGCAGATGCGCTGCGATGCAAATGTGTCGCTGGCGCCGATTGGCAGTGAGAAACTGGGCACGCGCACCGAGATGAAAAACCTCAACTCGATCAGCGCGGTCAAAGCCGCCATCCAAAGCGAAATCCGGCGGCAGACGCAAGTCTTGCTCAGCAGCGGCACGGTCGATCAGGAAACCCGGCGCTGGGACGCCGAGCGCGGCGAAAGTTTTGTCCTGCGCAGCAAAGAGGAAGCGCACGACTACCGTTATTTCCCCGATCCGGACCTGATGCCCGTCGAACTGGACGAGACTTACCTCGAGCCGCTGCGGAAAGCGCTGCCCGAGCGCCCCTACGACCGGCAAAAGCGCTACCTCGAAGACTTTGGGGTGCCGTATTCCACTGGCAGCGTGCTCGTCGCCGACTACGAGGTGGCCTGTTTTTTTGAAAACACACTCGAAGCGCTCGGTGATCGCTCGCAGGCCAAAGCCGTCGCCAACCTCGTCGCCAACAACCTCCTCGCCGCCGCGCGCGAGGCGGCGGTGGAGGGTCAGGGCCGCATCCCGCTGAGTAAGTGCGGTGTGACGCCCGTGACGCTGGCCGAACTCGTAAGCCAGATCGCCGAGGGCAAAGTCATCAAGGACATCGCGCTCAAGCAGGTTTTTCCGGAAATGTTCGCCACCGGCAAGCCGCCCAGCGCGATCATCGCCGACAAGGGCCTCGAAGCCTCAAGTGGCGGCGAGGGTGCGGACGGCGAGCTGGAAAAAATCTGCCGCGATGCCATCGCCGACCCCAAACACGCCAAAGCCATCACCCAGCACAAAGAGGGCAACCCCAAACCTCTCAACGCCCTCATGGGTCCCGTAATGAAAGCCACGAAAGGCAAAGCGAACCCTCCACAGGTCCAGGCCATGCTTAAGCGACTCGTGGAAGAAGGGTGAGCGATTTTTCGGTTGGTCCAGAGACACTTGCCATGAACTCCGGTCCGCAAGCTGCCCTCGTCCCTTGGTTTATTTGGATTTTCCTGATCGGCGGAGTCGTGTTGCTCACCGCAGTGCTCGGCCGTGGACTTGGTGAGGCGGATGCGGCACCATTCGGGGTACTTGGTGCGATCGCCGCCGCGCCGGCGCTGGTCAGCTTGCTGATTCGCTTCGTTGTGATTCCGGCACGGATGCAGGGTTTGGCCGGGGTTGATCTGCCCGCCGAAGCGCGCGCTCTGCAGCCAATTTCCCGCGTTTTGCCGCTGTTCCTCGTCGGCGCCGCCCTGGCCGACACCAATTGCATCCTTGCCTTGTTTCTGATAGAGCCGTCGGCGCTCGGCTGGGGTATCTTGGCCTTCGGGTTCGTTGCGCTGCTCTTGCAGGCACCGGTCTGGGCGCTGCCCCCGCGAAAGGAAGGCAGCCTTCGCCGCTGGAGGTGAGGCTTGCATCGAGCGCGGCAAAGCGGCAGCACTGCCGAAGGATGGACAAACTCGACGAGATCATGGCGCACAAGCGGCGCGAGCTGGCGGATCGATTGCGGCCCGTGCGCGACGCCGAGCTGGAGGCGCTCGGGCGGCAGGACCGGCCGGGCAAGACCTTTGCGCAGGCACTGCGGCGGCCCGACCGCCGCCTCGCGGTGATCAGCGAAATCAAGCGCAAGAGCCCCTCGGCGGGGCAGATTGCGGAGCTGCCCGACGCCGTCGAGCAGGCCCGCCGCTACCTCAACGCAGAGGCCGATGCCATGAGCGTGCTGACGGACGAAAAATTTTTTGGCGGGAGCTTGAAAGATCTTTGGGAGGTGACGGACTTCCTCCGCGACCATCAGCGTCACACGCCTTGCCTGCGCAAGGACTTCATGGTGCACCCGCTGCAAGTTGTCGAGGCGGCCGAAGCGGGTGCGCGGGCCATCCTCATCATCGTGCGCGCGCTGACCAACGATGAAATCCGCGTGCTCGATGAGGCCGCGACCGTCGCCGGGCTCGACGCGCTGTACGAAGTCCACACCGAGGCGGAGCTCGAGCGGGCGCTCGCATTCGAACCTGAGATTGTGGGGGTCAACAATCGGGATCTCGCCCGCTTTGTGACGGATCTGGCCATCTCCGAGGCGCTGATTCCGCAACTTCCCGAGACGGTGATCGCTGTCAGCGAGAGCGGCATTTTCTCACCCGAGGACGCTCAGCGGGCCACCGACTGTGGCGCGCATGCCATTCTGGTGGGCGAGGCCCTGATGAAAGCCGAAGACCCCGAGGCGCTCGTGCAAGCCTTTCACGAGATCGAGGCGGGATGATTGCGACCCCCGAGCGCTGAGCATCAACGTTGCCACGGTGCGTGCCGTCGGCTTCCATTTGCCGGGCCGGACCTCAACAGCCAGCCGCCTGCGGAACGTCAGGCGCCGGAACTGTCGATATCGCCAGCGGCGTGCGCGCGCTGGGCAAGCGGGATTTCGCCCCGCAGCTCGCGCCGCATACCAATATGCAGGCAGACCACCATCAGGATGACGATGATACAAAAGGGCAGCCCGATCGTGATCGAGCCTGTCTGCAGCGCCGTCAACCCTCCGGCGAGCAGCAGTACCGCAGCCAACGTGCCCTCCAGTGCGCCCCAGAAAATACGCGTGCCCGTCGTCGGGTTTTCACTGCCGCCACTGGCAATGATGTCGGCCACCAGCGAGGCGGAATCCGACGACGTGATAAAAAACAGGATGACGCAGATCGTACCAATCAAAGCCGTGACTTTGGAAAGCGGGTAGCCCTCGAGCATGAAGAACATCGCGGTGGCGGTGGCGTCCACCGTCTGGCTGCGATCTTTGGTCAATACCGGCTGCGAGAGATAGTCTCCCAGCCGGATATCCGCGCTCTCACTCTCGAAAGCCCCATGGTAAATGGCCGCCTCCGTCGGGTTGTAGGGGGCACGGCTTTCGGCATCGACGAGCACGTTGAACTCATTGTACGCCACGACAGCCCCGTCAGCGGTACGGTAGCGGGATTCCTCAGCCTGCGAATCGACCGGCTCCGGTTCGAGCAGGACATGTGTTGGTGACGCCACGCCTTTGACGTCGGCGGCGACCAGATTGTCCCCCTCGGCGGCCAGGGGCAGGCCGGTTTGCTCATCCTGCACCTGGACGGCACGCGTTTGCGGCTCGTAGCCATACTTCTCGCTCTCGGCAGCCAGCTCCTGGTGAAGGGCGGAATTGCCGAAGCCGGTCATCCAGATGATCGCGACTGTGGACGGTACAATCAAAGTGCCGAGGATGAACTCCCGGATCGTGCGGCCTTTCGAAATGCGGGCGATAAACATGCCTACGAACGGTGACCAGGCGATCCACCAGCCCCAGTAGAAAACCGTCCAGCCGCTCAGCCAGCCCTTCTGACCCTCGCCGACGCCATAAGTCGCTGTCAGAAAGGAGCGCTCCGGCAGTTGCGAAAGGTACACCCCGACATTTTCGACCAGGGCACTGATCAGATAAACCGTCGGCCCCCCGACGAACAGGAAAACGAGGAGCGAACCCGCCAGGCCCATGTTGATCTCGCTCAAGCGGCGAATCCCGACCTCGAGGCCGCTGATCAGGGAGGCCACCGCGGCGCAGGTAATCAGCGCGATGATAAGGATTTGCACCTCGATGCCCTGCGGCAGACCAAAGACGTAGGCGAGACCGGCGTTGACCTGCTTGGCGCCCAAACCGAGGGAGGTTGCCAGGCCAAACAGGGTCGCGAGGACTGCCATGACGTCGATAACGTCACCCAGGCGCCCGTGGATCCGCTTGCCCAGGAAGGGGTAAAACACGGAGCGGAAGCTCATCGGCACGCCGCGGCGGAAGCCGAAAAAAGCAAGACTCAGCGCCACGAGCGCGTAGAGCGACCACGGGTGCAGGCACCAGTGGAAGAGCGTCAGCCCCATTGCCTGCCGGGCGGCCTCCGGCGTGCGGGCTTCCCCAAGAGGCGGATTGAGGTAGTGGAACATCGGCTCGGCGACCCCCCAAAAGAGCATGCCAATGCCCATGCCGGCACTGAAAAGCATCGCGAACCAGGTCAAGCGGCTGAACTGAGGACGCTCGTCGTCCGTGCCGAGGCGGATGTGGCCAAAGCGGCTGAAGACGAGGTAGACCGCGTAAACGAGGAATCCCGTCATCGCCAGGATGTAAAGCCAGCCGAAGTTGGTCGCGATGCCATGCTGCAGCCACTCGAAAACCATGTAGGTGTGCTTCGGGGCGGCGGCGGCCAGCACCACGAAAACGATGATCAAACACGCCGAGATGGGAAAAACAATCGGGTGCGCCTCGATTTCCACTCCAAAGAGCTGCTTGCGAACGATTCGGGACATAACAAGGGAGTTGGGAGAATCCTGGCCGGGGGGCCTCGCAGGGTTTTTCGTGGACCGAAGGGTTGTCAAGGTTTGCTGACGGTGGAAGCCGCAGCGAACCTCAGTTCCCGCAGAAACGCCAACCAACCTAGCCCTTTAGCGTCAGCGCAGGTAACGAATCGCGGGCTGAGGGCGCCACTGGGTACTCGGGCTCGGGAACGCTTTCGAACGGTTGCCATTTGCCTCGAGTGGCGGTCCCGGTTTCCATGACCACTCGAACCCCTGCACCGGGAAACCACGCGAAATCGACGCCCCGTCCTTGCGTCTGACGGCCAGGCGGCGATAATCCCCGTTGACAGTCCTTCGGTTTCTCCGAATTTTCGAGCCTGCAATCGCGCCATGGTAGCTGACACCAAGAATTTTGCCTACGACAGCAAGGTCGAGGGCGACATTGTCGTCTCTCGCCTCGATGCCGTTATCAACTGGATCCGTTCACACTCGGTTTGGCCTATGCCGATGGGTCTGGCCTGCTGCGCCATCGAGCTGATGGCGGTGGCGGCGTCGCGTTTCGACGTCAGCCGTTTCGGGATGGAGGTCATGCGGTTTTCGCCCCGGCAGGCTGACTGCATGATCGTGTCCGGCACGGTAACTTACAAGATGGCTCCGGTAGTTCGCCGCATTTACGATCAGATGGCCGAGCCCAAGTGGGTCGTAGCAATGGGTGCGTGCGCCTCGACCGGGGGTATGTACCGCAGCTACGCCACACTGCAGGGCGTCGACCGCATTCTGCCTGTCGATGTTTACGTCAGCGGCTGCCCACCGCGCCCGGAAGCGTTGCTCGATGGTCTGATGAAGCTGCAGCGCAAGATTGAACGCGAGCCGGCGACCACCAACCTGCTCAGCACCTCCCGCGCGGCCGTCCCCGCGGCGGCGAAATAAGCGATGGGCCTTTCCGACCTTCCTGATCGTTTCGAGCGCGTGCTCCTGGGCACCGATTCGAAAGACTTCCCCGTGTTTATCGTGCCCGCCGACCAATTGGTCATTGTGGTGGAACACTTGCGCGATGTCGAGGCCTTCACCCTGCTGGTCGATCTTACCGCGATCGACTTCGGCGAAACCGTCGAGCCGCGTTTTTCGGGGCGCTACCATTTCTACAGCCCAAAAACGCACGACTACGTGCGCCTGCAGGTACCGTGTGCCGGGACGCAGGAAGAGCCGACGCTGCCGACGCTTGTCCACCTTTTCCCGGGGGCCAACTGGCATGAACGCGAGTGCTTCGACTTGCTCGGTGTCCGTTTCGATGGCCACCCAGACCTGCGCCGCATTCTCATGTGGGACGGTTATCCGCACCACCCGCTGCGCAAGGAGTTCCCCCTAGCGGGGATCGACACGGCGCACGTCGAAGAGGATGTCCGCCTGGCCACCGCCGCCGGGGTCGACCCGATTGCTGCGCCAATGATGGGTGGCCCATTTGTCGCCCCGCAGCGTTCCCGCATGTCCGACCGCGAACCCTTTGGCCGCGACGAGTCCTGGAGCGAAGCCAAACCCAAGCCCAACAAACCGTAGCTTTTTGCCGAAAAGCAGAGATGATTCCGGGGCGATCAGCGGATCACGGTAAAACGATAAACCGTCAGGCAGCTGAACCCGATTCTGACGTCCCGCCCTCGCATCTCACGTCTCACCCCTTTCAGTAATGGCCACCGAATTTTCCCTTCCCGAGTCCAGCGCCCGCGCCGCCTACTACGAAGAGGGCGAGCTCAAGGGCGAAAAAATGTCGCTGAACATGGGGCCGAGCCACCCGGCTACGCACGGAGTGCTGCGGCTGAGCCTGGAGCTCGACGGCGATTACGTCACCAAGTGCGACCCGGTAATCGGCTATCTGCACCGCGGCGATGAGAAGATCGCCGAGGCAATGACCTACAATCAGTTCGTGCCCTACACGGACCGCCTCGACTACCTCGCACCGCTGGCCAACAACGTGGCCTTCGCCATGGCCGTCGAGAAGCTGGCAGACTTGAAAATGCCGCCGCGCTGCGAGGCTATCCGGGTCATCTGTTGCGAACTCGCCCGCCTCTCCTCGCACCTGCTGGGTCTGGGCGTCTACGGGATGGATACGGGCGCATGGACCTCGTTCATGTACTGTTTCACCGCGCGGGAAAAGATTTACACGCTGATCGAGGCCCTTACCGGAGCACGGTTCACGACCAGCTACACCCGCATTGGCGGCATGACCCGCGACCTGCCCGAAGGCTGGATCGACCGCGTTCTGGCCTTCTGCGACGAGGTCAAAGAGACCATTGACGAGTTCGACAAACTGATGAC
>JBHJGW010000031.1:0-3270 GCA_050331415.1 Opitutales bacterium
CGCTGGTCGACTCGTTGTACCGCATTAGCCGGTTGACCAGCGAGACCGACGATGTGCGGCAGGCGCTGTGGGTCGTGGTCGATGCGCTGTTCCGCCTGCTGCCAGCCAGCAGCGCCTCGATCGGCCTGATCGACCCCGACACGAACCGCCTGAGTATCGAGGTGCACCGCGGCCTGCCTGCGGAGTGCGTCCAGACGCGACTCGCGCCCGGGGAAGGCATCACGGGACAGGTGGCGTTGCGCGGCGAACCCCTGCTGGTTGGCGATGTCGCCAGCGAACCCAACTATGTTGCGGTGCGCGAGGGCGTGCGCTGCGAGATGGCGGCTCCCATGGTGGTGCGAAACCTGAGCTCGGCAGAGATCGAAGGAACCGTCGTGGGGGTCGTCAACGTGGACGCGGAAGCGCCGATGGCTTTCAACGAGACGGACCTGAAGCTCCTGACCGTATTGACTAACGAGGCGACCCGGGTCGTGGCCCGTTTATGGCACATCCGGCAGCTCCGCGAGAAAACGACCCAGCTCGAAACCCTGATCGGGGCGGGCCGGCAGCTCGTCCGCAAGCGCGAAGCCGCCAACGTGCTTGCCGCGCTTGCCGAGGACGCCCGCCGGCTCGTGCGGTGCCGCCGCTGCGCAATCTTTGTCCTGGAACCGCAAAACGGCGAATTGCGCCTCCAGACGATTACCGGGCCAGGTGCGACACCTGCACCGGGCGAAGCCGCGATCAGCCTCGAAGACAGCGCCCTCGGCGTGGCCGTGCGCCGGCGTAAACAGGTCGACGTACTCGACCTCGCCTACACCGAAGAGCACCATTTTGTCAGGCTGGTTCAGGAGGACGGGCTCAAGAGCATGCTGGCGACACCGATCGTGTACGAGCGCGAGGTGCTGGGGGTCCTCAACGTCTATACCGAAACGCGCCACCGCTTTAGCAACGACGAGCGGCGCCTGCTGCAGAGCCTCGCCTCTCTGGGGGCCTCCGCCCTGCAAAACGCACACCTCTACGGCCGCGTTTTCGCCAGCGAAGAGGCCGTCCGCAAAAACGAGCGTTTGACGACCCTCGGGATGTTATCGGCAGAAATCGCACACGAGATCCGCAACCCGTTGACAGTCATCAAACTGCTTTTCGACTCCCTCGAGCTCGAGTTTGGCGACGGCGACCCGCGGAACCAGGACGTCGCGGTCATCGCCGAGCGGCTCAACCACCTCGAAGAAATCGTGGGCCGCGTGCTGGAGTTTGGACGCAGCCGCACCGGCATGCACAGCCGCTACAACCTCGCGGCGCTGATCGACGAGACGCTGCTTCTGGTGCGGCCAAAGCTGGAGCAATCCAACATTCAGGCGACCGTGGAGCACGTCGACAAGGACCTCACCGTTAACGCCCACAAGGGGCAAATCCAGCAGGTTTTGCTCAACCTGACGATGAACGCCCTTCAGGCAATGCCCGAAGGCGGCACACTCCTTCTCCGCACCTTTGCCGGTGAAGGCTCTGCGCGAGTTCCCCGGGCGGTCGTCGAGATCGTAGACACCGGAACGGGCGTGCCCGAGCACTTGAGAGGTCGAATCTTCGAGTCCTTTCTGACCGGACGGTCGGAGGGGACGGGGCTCGGTTTGGCCATCTCGAAACAGATCATGAAAGCCCATCGGGGCTCGCTTGATTTGATCGAGACCGGCCCGGCGGGCACCCGCTTTCGCTTTTTCCTGCCGGCGGTAACCTCGGACTGAAACCAAATTAACGATCTCGCCGGGATCGGCGTTAAAGCAGCGATTGCGGCGGTAAGGCGGACGCCCTCGTCTTTGCGAAAGCCACCCAGGCCCACCTTCGTACGACCTTCCTCAGCCGCCTCAAACAAATCTGCGAAAGATTCTGGACACTACCCCGCCCAGCGATGTCCGCCCGCCCCAATGGTATTATACCATTTCCGCCTATAGGCGAGTAGATTGATTGGCTAGAGCATTTTAGATTTTAATGCTTACATTAGTGGCGACTTTTTGGTATGCCTGCCTCCGATGCAGGCATATTCTCAAGATTTACGTGATCGCGTGATCCGCGCGATTGAGCGCGGGGATCGTCCCGCCGCCATTGCCGAGCGTTTCGAGGTCAGCCGCGTGTACGTTTATGACGTCAAGCGGCGCCTGAAGACAGGCGCTCGAACGAGCCTGCCAGTGGGCGGGCATCGCGTTTCCAAACTCGCCCCCTGGGAGGAGCAAATCCGAGGGTGGATCAAGGAGCAGCCGGACTTAACGCTAGAGGAATTGGCCAAACGTCTGGAACGCGAGGCCGACATCCGACTCACTCTGCCCGCGATCTGGCACCAACTCAACCGCTGGGGTTTGAGCTTTAAAAAAAACGCTACACGCCGCCGAGCAAGATCGGTCGGACGTGGCGTTGGCCCGCCAGCAGTGGGTTCAGAGCAGGGATGACTAGGACTTGGCTCGCCTGGTTTTCCTGGATGAAACCAGCGCGTCCACCAACATGACGCGGCGCTACGGACGCGCCCGGCGATCCGCTCGTTGCCTGGCCAAAGCACCGCACGGACACTGGCACACGAGCACCTTCGTCGCCGCTCTACGCTGCGATAGCATTGGTGCTCCGGCCATGCTCGACGGACCGATGGACGGCGTCAGCTTCCTCGCCTACGTCGAGCAAATCCTCGTGCCAACGTTGCAGCCCGGTGATATCGTGATCGCCGACAACCTCAGCAGCCATAAAGTCGCCGGCATCCGCGCCGCCATCGAAACCGCAGGCGCGCAACTGCGCTACCTGCCGCCTTACTCGCCGGACCTCAACCCCATCGAAATGTTCTTCAGCAAACTGAAGGCAAGACTGCGTCAAGCCACCCAGCGAAGCTTTGACGGCCTCACCGAAACCGTTGCGCAAGTCCTCGAATCCGTCTCCCCAGACGAATGCCAAAACTACTTCAACGCCGCCGGATACTGTAAGCTTTAAAATTTAAAATGCTCTAGTTGTGCTTTTTCAATTTTTGAGAGGGTATAAACAAGACCAACCTCAACCGCAACAAGTATTCCGATGGCAAGCCAGAATAGATACTCTTGTGTGAAGGCTTTCTTTATTCCGAAGAGGTATAGCAGAGAAATAAGCGTGAGGTTGTGTGAGTAGAATACAGCCCTAAACGCTGTTCGTTTTTTCTCTTCGATTTTCTTATCTGGGTATTTTCTTCCTGCAATTGCTAGTGGCGACCAAGCGATAGCAATTCCTAAGACGAAGAGGAATTGGCCGAGCAATAAGCTCTCTTCTCGGATAATAATGCTATAC
>JBHJGW010000032.1:0-5439 GCA_050331415.1 Opitutales bacterium
TGCTCCAGCGACAGGTAATAAGCGCGGCGTGTATCGGCATCATAGTGCCGAGCCTGACTGTGCATAATCGCCTTGAGGATGCGATAGCGGACGGCGTAAGAGGTCGGCAGGTACCAGTCTCGAGTTTTCGCGGTGCGGGTATCGCGCGCGAGACTGTACGTTAGGTGGTTGAGAATCGAGGTGTTGATTCCGTCCACCGTGTCATGGGTATTGAATTTGAAACCGGAGGACGTTCCGGCGGCTTTCTCGGCGAGCATGGCGGGAGCTTGAGCAGCGGTTTTTTTCGTTGGCATAGCTAAAGAGCGGTTCAGGTGAAGGGAAATTTCTTGAGTTTAGCTGAAATATTCGACGGAGGGTCAAGCTCGGGAATTTCGCACCGAAAGAATGATGGAAAGCGCCGCCGCAATGCAGGAAGCAAGCCAAGTCCCGCCATTCTCCGAAAATGTACGGCTTAAGCGCTAGCCGGACTGCCTGCGGCGAGGCAAAGTGCAGGCCCGCCTAATTTGAGAGCAGGCGTTGAGCCCAAGGCAACTGTCGCTGCTCGAGGAAAATGCCTTGGGTCAGGACACCATGAGTTCCGGCCTCTACAACGTCGGTCGTCAGTCTTTGGCTAAAATCAGGCCGTGAAGGTAAGCCGACTCGGGAAACGTCAGCACCTCGGGATGGTCCGCAGGTTGCGTTACCTCCTCGAGCACCCGGACATCGCACCGTGCGTCGGTTGCGGCATCGCGTACGGCTCCCCGAAAAATTTCCGCGGTGACGGCTTGCGAACAACTGTAAGTGGCCAGGATACCGCCGATGTTGAGTGCCTTCAGAGCGCGCAAATTAAGCTCTTTGTATCCGCGCAGAGCACCGTCGAGGGCCTTTCGGTTCGGCGCAAAGCTAGGCGGGTCGAGCACGATCAAATCGAAGCGCTCGCTGGGGTTTGCCCGAAACCAATCGAAGACGTTGGCGCTCTCGGCAGCGATCGGCAGTTTGTTCTCCACAGCATTGCGGTGGGTTTGCCGGATGCAGTCCTCGACGCTGTCGATCGCGAGTACCTCGTCGGCACCCCGCAATGCGGCTTGAAGGCCAAAGGCACCCGCGTTACAAAACGCGTCGAGCACCCGTCGCCCTTGTGCCAACGACCCTACTTTGCGCTGTTGAGCGCGCTGGTCGAGGTAGAAGCCGGTTTTGTGCGCGTGCTGCAGGTCGAGCTCGTAGCGAACTCCGTCGATCTCCTGCCAGAATGGCGCCAGCCGCTCGCCCGAATCGGTCCGGGTTTCGCGCGGCAAGCCCTCCTTTTCCCGTGTGGGCGCATCGTTGCGGTAAACGACTTCGCGGATCCCGGGTAAAAGCTCGCGCAAGAGTCGCGTAATCGCTTCCAGCCGCTGATCGACTGCCAGGGTTAGCGCCTGCACGCAAAGGACATCGCCGTAGCGGTCGACCACCAGGCCCGGCATGCGGTCCGCCTCGCTCCAGGCAAGCCGTTGAACAGGGTCCTCGTTTCGGCGGTCGAGTGCAGCTCTAAGAGCCTCGTGCAAAAACGCCTCGTCGAACGCCCGGCGCTCTCTGCTGTAGCGACGCCAGACGATCTGTGACCGCGAATTAACGATGCCCGAGCCAAGACTCCGACCACGGGCGTCAAGGAGCTCTGCCGCAAGGCCGTCGAGTGCCGGATCCGGTGCCGCGGCGAGCTCGTTGCCAAATACCCAGGGATGCCCCGCAAGGACACGTGCCTGGCGCGAGCCCAGCTTGAGGAAAGGAAGTTCTTTTGCCATAACATCGGACGAAGCTCGCTGTCGGCTCCACGTATTGGCGCCGAGAAACCGAAAAACCCGGCAGGTTGTTTACCGGGGCAGCAAACAAAAATTTTCACCGGCTGCGGCTCAAATCTCCCCGCATTGCCCGGTTCTTGGATTCGTATCGGATTTTGGCACCAACTTTAAGAGGAGCGCAATCTCCGCACGCAAGCCTTCTGCTAAGGCGCGCGCCTGCTCCGAGAGCGCCGCCTGACGGCGTGCATAGTCCCCGCGCCCCTCCGCGGTCTCGATTTTGACTGGCTCGAAGCCATAGGCACGGAGGTCGTAGGGGCTCGCGCGCATGTCGAGTTCACGGGCGGTTTTGGCGAGAAAGAAAGCCTCGGCGGTCAGCTCGCTGCTGACCCACGGGCACAGCTTGTAGCACCACTTGTAAAGGTCCATCGTCACGTGGAGACAGCCAAACTGCTCAAACGCGTGCCGGTCGTCTTTTCCCGGGCGCAGCGTGTTGAGCGGGTGGGCGGCAGCTGTGAAAAAGCGGTACGCGTCGAAGTGGCCACAGCAGATCGTTTGGCTTTCAACAAAGGCAGCAAGCTCGTCAGCTGACATCCGCAGGGGTACGGCATGCCGCGGCTGCGACGCACGGTAGACCATCGCCCATTCGTGCAGCCCGAAGCATTTGAAGAATGCTCGTCGCTGCTGCGCCGCAGCCAACAGGGAGTCGACAAAACGCAGCCGTCGGAGATCGCCAGCGTCGAGCAAACCGATGTCCAGCATCAGCCCTTCCGGCGTCTCGCGTTTGGGAAAGGTTTCGCCAAAAACACAGGAGGCGTCTCCACCCAGGACCGCGCCCACCGGTGGACGCCAGTCAGTCAGTGTACGCCGGTTCGTTCCGTAGTAGACGAACAGAAAGTCCCACACCGGGTGCGTCTCACCCCGCGCCCGTCGCTTTTGAAAGGCAATCGCTTCCGGCTCGACCCGCTCCCGGTGCGCATCCAGCCGTGCGCGCCACTCGGACTCGGGAAGGAGGGTAGATGGTGCCGTCGGCGTCATCCTTTTTCAGAAACGCGAAAACTGCTAACGAATTGAAGAGCGCTGCGACGCTATTCAAAGGCGAAGGGTACGTCCTGCTCGGCGAAAGCCGCTTTTTCGTCGGCAAGATAACGGTCGGCCAGCGCTTCGAACCGATCCTCGGAACGAAACGCTTCCAAAAACGCGTTGACCTTCGCCGTCAGCGGTGAGTCTTTCGGCAAGCCAATCGCCCAGAATTCGCTCTGGAGCGGCTCGAGGATCGCCCGAGCTCGTTCGGGATTCTGCGCGGCTTGCCGGGCGACGGAAATCTGATCGTAAATGAAGGCATCCGCGCGCGCCTGCAGCACTTCTTGCAGTGCTTCGCTCTCGCGCTGAAACGTCAGCACGTTAGCTTCGGGCAAGTTTTCCGCCGCCCACAGCGCACCCGTCGTGCCCGTACGGACTGCGACGGTTCGGCCACTCGCATTGAGCTCGGTAGCGGCTTCGACATCGCTGTCACGACTTACGAGCAAGGCAAGGCCGACGCGGAAATACGGCTCGGAAAAATCGATCGCCTTTGCCCGCTCCTCCGTACGCGTGAGCGAAGAGATGACCACATCGACACGGCCCGTGCGCAGCGCGGGAATCAGACCCGCGAAGGGCATATTTTGAACGACCAGCTCGCGGTCGAGAAACTCGGCAAGCGCGGTGGCGAGATCGACGCTCACGCCTGACGGCTTTCCCGCATCATCCGTCATTTCGAAGGGCGGGTAGGAGAGGTCCATCCCCACAATGAGCGGCGGGGAGCCTTCGTCACCGGCACCACAACCCGTAAGCAGAAACAACCCCAGACAAAAAAAGCCGCCGATTGCGACCCACTGTTTAACGATCTTCGCCAAAGCCATCCTCGTATAGTGAGGAGGCTTGCAAATCGCCGCAAGCTCAAGGCGGGCAAACTCCGCTCTCGCTGCGTTCGTCAACGATTACGGTCCGGCATTACCCGTTTTACAATCGGCGCCCCCGAAATCCGATCTATAAGCGTTTTTGCTTGTTTGAAGTAAAAGTCGGGAGCTAAGCTTATCGAAAATGCTCGCATAAGCTTTTCGTCATGGACCGCATCCTGAATTTCCAAATGGCTGGCCGCCTGATTATAGGCGCCGGCGCACTCGCTGAACTGGCCGACGCCCTCAAGCACCTCGGCGTCCAAAAGCCGCTGCTGGTGACCGACCCCGGGCTCGTCAAGGCGGGCCTCGCGGGCAGGGTCCAGGCGGTGCTCGACGCCGCCAGCGTCCCCTATGCGGTCTACGACAAGGTCGAACCCGACCCGCGCGTCGAGATCGTGGCCGAGTGCCACCAGGCCGCAGTGGAGGCCGGTTGCGACGCCTTTGTCGGCGTCGGTGGCGGCAGCTCGATCGACATCGCCAAGGTCGCCTCGATCCTCACCACCAACCCTGGCAACATCCTTGACTACGTCGGCATCGGCAAAATCCCCAAGAAGGGCGCGCCGATCATCGCCATCCCGACCACCGCCGGTACCGGCAGCGAAGTCACCCCGATCGCCGTGCTCAGCGACACCCAGGCGCAGCTCAAAAAAGGCGTCGTCAGCGACTTCCTCTACCCCGACCTCGCGCTCGTCGACCCCGAGCTGACCCTCGGCCTGCCGCCGCACATCACCGCCGCGACCGGCATCGACACCCTCACGCACGCCATCGAGGCCTACACCAACAAGCACGCACACCCCTTCATCGACGCCTTTGCGCTCGAGGCCATCCGCCTCGTTGGACGCAGCCTGCGCATCGCCTGCCACACCGGCACCGACCTGACCGCCCGCACCGAAATGGCCCGCGCCAGCCTCCTCGGCGGCCTCTGCCTCGGCTCGGTCAACACGGCCGCGGTCCACGCGCTCGCGTACCCCCTCGGCGGTTCCTATCACGTCCCGCACGGCGTCGCCAACAGCCTCCTGCTGCCCTACGTCATGCGCTTCAACCTGCCCAGCCAGCCGCAAAAGTTCGCCGACATCGCCATCGCCCTCAGCGTCGATCCCACCGGCCAAACCACCGCGCAACTCGCCGAAGCCGCCGTCGAAGCCACCGTCCAGCTCAGCGCCGACTGCGGCATCGTCAGCCAAATGCGCGACCTCAACATCCCCGAAAACGCCATCGAACCCATGGCCAAAGCAGCCATGCAAGTGACCCGCCTCCTAAACAACAACCCCCGCGAGGTCACGGAGGCGGATGCTGCGGCCATCTACCGCGAGGCGTGGTGAGCGCGTGCAAGAATCGGCCTTAAGAACAACCCATCCGGGGACGGCCAGTGACAACCCCAATTTGAATCGCTACGTCGTCGGCGACGAGTACAACGAACGCCTCGCATCCCTAAGAGGCCCGACCCCCGCGAACTCACCACCACCGAAGCCGTCACCCAACCCGAAGCCCAGGTAACCTTCAAAGTCTACATCATCCTAACCACCAGCCACGAACGCGGCAGCAACCCGGTGATGGTCGAGCGGTCGGTGAGATAATGAAAGTACTTGTGGCGCCGGCACGCCCGTGTTGCCTCACAAGTAAATGACACCGGGAGGTGCTGGGGTGCGGGGGTTCGTTGCCTCAGAATGGCTGACACTTTGGGTGGATTGATTTTCTACTTTGATTTATATCGAGCGCAGTTGCCCCATCGTTTAAGCGGTAGC
>JBHJGW010000033.1:0-2503 GCA_050331415.1 Opitutales bacterium
CCTCGGTCGCGGCGGGAGCGCCGGATCTGGAGCTGCGGGAACTCGTCCGCGCCGAGCTGGCCGATTTCGCCGCCCGGGCATGGAGAACGGATCCGGCCGATGAACAAGTCGACGGGTTGATGGCGCTTTACGAGCGGGAAAAGGGCAAGGACGCGTCGACCGAGAGCGCGGTGGAGACCGCAACGCGCGCCGTGGTGATTGCTCCGAACTTCCTCTACCGTTTCACGGAAAGTCGTGGAAGTGAGGATCCCTATCCTCTGACGGGTCGCGAACTTGCGACTCGTCTGGCGTTTGTGCTGTGGAGTAGCTTGCCGGACGAACGCCTTTACCGGCTTGCCGACAATGGGCGTTTGCGCCAGCGCCCGGTGCTGTTGGACGAAATCGACCGTATGCTCGCTGACGATCGCGCCGAACGCTTTCTGCAGGAGTTCGTAGGCCGCTGGCTCGGCTTCGCGGAATTCGAGAGTTTTTCGGGACCGGATCAAGAGAAGTTTCCCGCCTTCACCCCGAAGCTTCGCGACGCCATGAACGCCGAGGTCTCGGCCTTTGTGCACCACCTCATCCACGAGGAGCGTCCGCTGACCGAACTCTTTTCCGCCGACTACACCTTCCTCAACGAGACCTTGGCGAAACACTATGGCATCGAGGACGTCGAGGGCGACAACCTGCGCCTGGTGGAGGTGGATCCGCAACGGCGGGGCGGCGTCCTGGGCATGGGCGCGTTCCTGACGAAAACCTCGACTCCGTTGCGCACCAGTCCCGTGCACCGCGGCCTGTGGATCTACGAACACATCCTTGATCTCCCCGTGCCCGAGCCTCCTCCCGTTCCCCAGCTCTCGGACGAGGGCGTGGACGGGTCCGGCAAGACAATCACTCAGCAGCTTCGCCAACATCGCCAGGATCCGGCCTGTTACTCTTGTCATGATCGCTTCGACCCGCTGGGCGTGGCCTTGGAGAACTTTGACCCGATTGGCCGTTGGCGCACGAAAGTGGAAGGTAAGGCGCCGGTCAGCTCGGTGGGCGAGTTCCGTAGCGGCCAAACCATCGACGGAATCGATGGGCTGAGGGCGTTCCTCGCCGAACGCGAAGACGAACTGCTCGAAGCCTTTTGCACGAAGATGCTCGGTTACGCCTTGGGCCGAACCGTGTTGCCAACCGACCGGCCCACCCTCGAAGAAATGATCTCGGCCATGCGCGCCAACAATCTATCGATGCGAGCGGCCATTCACGTCGCCCTCACCAGCCCTCAGTTTCTTCAACGGCGTGATCCGAAGGCGGACGAGCGAACCTGACTGCTCCCAGATTCTTGTCGCCATGGAGGCCTCTCCTCGCGCCATTGCTCGGCGCGCAGCGTCGCGTACCGAGGCGATGGGCAATTTCGGAATTCCCGGTTTTTCGCCCCAAGCCGGGTGTTGAGCGCTTTTGCCGTGAACCCTCGGCTATTGGTCCGCCACGATAAATCGGGCTCCGTGCGGGGGCACGTCGAGCGCGGCGAGTTCCGCGGCCGAGAGCGCCTCGCCGGTCCACACGTCTCTGGCTTGGCGGGAGGCATCGAGCTGGTGCGTCAAAGGACTTTCCCCGCGATTGAAGATCGCGCAGGCGGCGCGACGGCCATCGGGAGCGGTGGATTTCCAGATGCACAGGGGGCCTTCTTGCAAGACCGGTGCTGGGTTTTCAAAGCTCTGGTTGACCGTCAGGGCCAGCGGGTTGGCGACGTGCGCGAGCGTCGATTCGTCCATTTCGCGCAAGTCGCAGCCAAGGAAGAGCGGCGAGCGTGGGGTCATCCACAGCGTCAGGTGAGTGATTTGTTCGTCGCGGTTCAGCGCGCAGGGGCGGTTGTAGCCGACGGTTTCGAAGCGCAACCCGAGGGTGCCGACCTCATGCCCGGGAGGTTCGACCCAATTCGATAGATCGCCGCTGCTGAAATCTTCGAAAAAAGCGACGGTGCCGGGCTCGGGCAGAACATTGACGGTAACGGTGTCGGAATCGAAATTCTCCTCGTCGTCGATAACCGTAAGCGTGATGATGTGCGAGCCGACGGGCAGCGTTAAGGTTGGCGCGACGCCAGTGGCCTCCCTTGCGGTGCCATCGTCCCACGTCCACGTATAACTGACGATCGCACCATCGTCGCTCGAGGCGGATCCATCGAGGGTGACGCTTTCGAAACCGTCGCCGTCATCGTCCCGCGCCGCCTGGTCCTCGCCGGCGTCGGCGGACGGCCCGGACGGATCCGAGTCGCCGACGAGCACGACCAAACGACAATAACGGGTTAGCGCCGGAGCGCCGTTGTCGGTAGCCGCCAGGTAGACATGAATTTCGTCGTTCGGCGAGGCGTCCTCTGGCACAACGAAGCTCGCGTTAGCCTCCGTGTCATTGTTGATGTCCAGTTCGCCCACTCCCGTGCTCGCCTCCGGATAGAAGACCCATTCGAAGGCGACCTCGTCGCCATCCGGATCGGTTGCGCTGGCGGAAAGGTTGACCGTGGCCCCGGGCCCGGCGCCGA
>JBHJGW010000034.1:0-5719 GCA_050331415.1 Opitutales bacterium
CGGAACAATGGGCAGCCCCCTCCGCGTAACCACGACCCGCGAAGGCAAGCTGCCACTCGCCGGGGGGCCCCTGCCCTACCGGCTTCAGCGGCGCAAGGGCGCGCGCAGAATCACGCTGCGCCTCGACGAAAGCGGCGAAGCGCGCGTGACCCTGCCGTGGCAATGCCCGTTCGACGAGGCGCTTTGGTTTCTTCGAAAGAATGAAGCCTGGCTCACCGAGCGGCTCGCCGCCCGGACAGCGACCCCGAGCCTCGCCGAATGGCTCAAGCATGAGGGAAGCCTTTCGCTCGACGGCCAGAGTTTTGCTGCGAAATTGCAGCCCACCATCGGCAAGCCGTACGCACTTGTGGATACACCACGCTCTACGGTTCTGCTTGCCCACGGCGAGCGTGTGGAAGCCTCTCTGGTGGAGCTTGTGCGCAACCTCGCGGCGGAAACCCTGCCCCGCCGCGTGGCTGAGCTCGCCGCCGCCCACGGGCACCAGGTTACCCGTACCACGGTGCGCGATCAGCGCAGGCGGTGGGGGTCGTGCTCGAGCGCGGGCAGCCTTTCGCTCAACTGGCGCCTTATCCTCTTGCCGCCGCCCTTGTGCGACCACATCATCCTGCACGAGTTGGCGCACCTGCGCGAGCCCAACCACAGCCCGCGCTTTTGGGCCTACTTGCACCAGCTCGACCCCGGGACGGACACCGCCCGGCGCGAAATTCGCGCTCGGGAAAGCACACTGCTCGTGCTGGGACGCCTCGACACCGATTCCGCCTGACAAGGCTCTGCTCGAAATGTTTTTTAAGCGGCATGCAAGTGCGCAGCTCGCCTTTCGCCGTTTTTGCCGCCCCGCCTCACTCGTGATCGGACAAACCCTCCGGGCCCAGAACTCGAATGCTGAGGAGCGCCCGAACATCATCCTGATCTTCGTCGACGATATGGGCTATGGGGGATCCCGGCTGCAACCCGGGAGCGGGCTTCGTACCGACACCCGCCATCGACCGCCTGGCGGCGTCCGGCGTGCGCTTCTTTGTCTCATGGCCGGCGCAATTACCCCGAGGGACCGACAATGAAGCGCCGGTCATCACGCTCGACCTCTACCCCACCTTCTGTGCTGACGCCCGCGCCAAGCTACCCGAAGCCACCACCTTGGACGGACGAAGCCTTCTCGACCTCATACCCGGATGGAGTGACCCGTCCGCCCAAAGAGGTCCGCTCTTCTGGTCACGCGGGCCCGAAGGGGCCATGCGCCACGGCGAATGGAAAATCGTCGTCGACGACAATGAAACCGAACTTTACCACCTGCGCACGGACCGTGGCGAAACCGCTGACCTCGCCTAACAGTACCCGCAACGCGCCAAACAAATGCGCGAAGCGTACCTGCAGTGGTGGGAACAGATGCCGCAGCCTGAGGAGTAGGGGGCCCGCACCCACCCCCAAAAGCCACTTCCCTACAGCTCTACTACTACTCGGTGAGAGTTTTTGGAATGATTGACACGCTTAGATCATGTTAGGCCTTTACATGGTGGTCTGTTATGGTTTGCTAGTGGCTCATGCGCCTTTTCGCTCCTTTTTTCTTCGTGTCGCTTTCGCTGATGTGCGGATGCGCAACAGAGAGTCATCGTAAGATTGAGCCTCCCACTGTAGAGGCGAAGGCTCAACCATACGCTGGACCCAAAGTACCGGTAACGCTCGGTAGCTTCGCCAATCGAAGCGGCTACATGCAGGGGCTCTTCTCTGATGGAACGGATCGGCTGGGCGCTCAGGCTCGTACAATTCTCGAGGCGCATCTAAAGGATTCGGCGCGCTTCACCGTGCTCAATCGCAGCGAGTTGGAGCAACTTGGCCAAGAAGCTTCCTACCTCGGCAAAGAGCAATCGATCCAAGGAGCGCGATACACAATCACCGGTGCAGTGGCGGAGTTTGGTCGCAAGACCACTGGAGACGTTCAATTGTTCGGCATCGCCGGAAAGGGTAAAACACAAGTGGCCTATGCGAAAGTGACGCTCAACGTTGTAGATGTCCTGAGCTCAGAAGTCGCAGCAACTGCCTCCGGAGCCGGCGAATTTGCCCTCAGCAACCGTCAGGTCGTCGGTTTCGGCGGAACGGCCGGGTACGATGCCACCTTAAACGGTAAAGTGCTCGATCTGGCCATTCGCGAGGCGATCGACGATCTGGCGAAGAAAGTCGATTTAGGTCTCTTGATTACCCGGTGAGCCCTCCAGCCGAAAGTTTCAATTTTCATACCATCATTTTATGCTTCGCTGCACGATTTTAATGGGCACCGCCGCATTGCTCGGTGGCTGTGCCAGTAACTCGCATCACTATTACTGGGGAAACTACGAATCCATGCTCTACAAGACCTATGCAGAGCCTGGCGAAATTCCTCCCGAACAACAACTCGATCTCTTGGAAGATGACCTGGCTAAGGCGAGCGAGCGCGGCAAACCGGTCCATCCCGGGCTCTATGCTCAGATCGGCCTTGTTCGCTACGAGCTGGGAGACAACGCTGGCGCACGGGCCGCCTTCGAACAGGAAAAGGCGCTTTATCCGGAATCTACAGCGCTGATGAACCGCATGCTGGAGAGCGTCTCACAATGAAGAACCCTCGTTTTCTTGGACTAGCGGTCTGCGCGCTCGGCGCCTTAGTGCTGAGCGGGTGCGCGACTCCTGCTGAAGTCGACTACACGGCCTACACGCAGCACTACCCACGCTCTATCCTGGTACTGCCACCCCTCAATCAAAGCCCCGACACAAAAGGGACCTACGGTTACTATACGACGATCACGCAGCCCCTCGCGGAACATGGCTACTACGTGTTCCCCATTGGTGTTGTCGACGAATTTATGAAAGCCAATGGCTTGCCGACCGCCGGTGAGATGCATCAAGCTCCGCTCGATAAAATTGAAGAAATTTTCGGCGCCGACGCTGTGCTCTACATTAACCTGCAGGAATACGGGACCGAATATGCGATCCTCTCTAGCAGTACCTACGTGGTGGCGGACGCCCGGCTCGTAGACGTCGGCACGGGTACCGAGTTATGGAAGGGGCGGGTAAGCCATGTGCAGTCCCCAGGCAGCAGCGGCGGTGGCCTTGTAGGTAGCCTGGTGAGCGCAGCGCTTAACCAGGTAATTGGCGAAATTTCTGATCAGGCCCACCTTGCGTCAAAGGTCGCGAACCAGCAGTTCAGACAGCCTGGCGCGCTTCTCCCTGGCCCCTATCTACCTCGCGACGACGCAAACTGACGGCTGGGACCATTAACACCTCGCCTTGATAAGCGGGATTCGGGCTTATGCGGCCACTGTAGTCGCCTGCCCTTCAGGGTCTGTGATTTTTCGCTAAACCATCGGTTGAAGGAACCGCCAGGTGCGGCTCCGCTTGCAGGCTTTTAGTTCGGCGGCGGGGCCTTGGAACAGAATCTCGCCGCCCGCCGCACCGCCTTCGGGGCCAATCTCGACGAGCCAGTCGGCTTCGGCGAGGAGTTCGAGGCTGTGCTCAATAACCACTACCGTGTGCCCGAGGTCGACCAGCCGGTGCAGCAGGTGCGTCAATCGCTCGACGTCGGCCATGTGCAGCCCGATGGTTGGCTCCTCCAGCAGGTAGAGGTTCGTCCGGAAGTCACCGCGCGTCTTTTCTTTAAATGACGGCAGGCCGCTGATCAGCTCGCCGACGAGCTTGAGCCGCTGCGCCTCGCCGCCGCTGAGGGTGGGGCTGCTCTGCCCGAGCTCGAGGTAGCCGAGGCCCGTCTCGACCATTAGCCCGAGCATCTCGGAGAGGCGGCTGTGGAAGCTGAAAAACTCGGCCGCCGCCGCAAAGTCCATCTTAAGCACGTCGGCAATGCTCTGGCCGTTCCACTTGATCTCGTCGACCTCCGCCGCGTACCGCCGCCCGCCGCAGGCCTCGCAGGGCACGTAGCTGTCGGGCAGAAACTGCATCTCGATCTTCATGCGGCCCGCGCCCTTGCACTCCTCGCAGCGCCCGCCCTTGGTGTTGAAGGAGAACGTGCCCGCCGTGTAGCCGTGCATCTTCGCCTCGGGCAGGGTCGCGAAGAAGTCACGGATGATGTCGAAGGCACCAATGTACGTCGCAGGCGTCGAGCGTGGCGTCTTGCCGATGGGGTCCTGCTCGACCTCGACCACGCTCCGGAAGACGTGCCCGTTGTGCAAATCGGTAAACGGCACCGCCAAGCCGCTCTGCGAGGGAAGCAGCCGCGCCGCCTGTCTGTCCCGCGCGACCTGTACCGTGGGCAGCAGACAGTCTCGCAGCAGCGTCGATTTCCCCGCGCCGCTGACGCCCCCGACCATCACCAGCCGCCCGAGCGGCAGCATCAAATCGTGCCCGCGCAGGTTGCGCAACTTCGCGCCGCGCAGGACGAGCCAGTCCGGCTCCTTCCGCTTCGAGCGCGGCGTCCACGCCTTCGGCAAGTCCCGGTACGCGCCGCGCAGCGGGTGCTTGGTCTCCGCGCGGAGGTACTTGCCCGTCAGGGAATACTCGTTACGCGAAATCTCGTCGAAGGTGCCCTCGGCCAGCAGCCGCCCGCCGTGGATGCCCGCGCCGGGACCGAGGTCGATGATGTGGTCGCCGGCGCGCATGGTGTCGGCGTCGTGCTCGACGACGAGCAGCGTGTTGCCCTTGTCGCGCAGGTCGTGGAGCGTCGCGATCAGCGCCTCGTTGTCCCGCGCGTGCAGGCCGATACTGGGCTCGTCGAGCACGTAGAGCACACCCGCGAGGTTCGTGCCGAGCTGCGCGGCAAGCCGGATGCGCTGGGCCTCGCCCCCGCTGAGCGTGGCGCTGGCGCGGTCGAGCGTTAGGTAGCCGAGGCCGACTTTATCCAAAAACTGGAGACGCTCGCGAATCTCCGGCTCGATCTCCGCGACGATGGCCTTGCCGCGCCGGTCCACCTTGAACTGCCCGCAGATCGCGAGCACCTCGCCCGGCGGCAGCGCCAGCAACTCCGGCAGCGAGATCGAGTCCGCCCGCGCCCCGCTGAAGAGCCCTTGCGCCTTGGCCTTGACCGGAATCCGCACCGCCCGCGCGATGCGGTTGAGCCGCGTACCATGACATTCCGGGCACACGAACGGCTCGGTCACCGGCCCCAGGTGCGCGAAGTCCTCGCGGTCCTGCATCCATTCTTCCAGGACGCCGTAGCCCCGGCAGTGCGGGCACCAGCCGCGCGCGCTGTTCCAGGAAAAGTGCTTCGGGTCCAGCTCGGGGAAAGCTTCCCCGGTGGCGGGGTCGGTGCGTTCCGTGGCGAGCCAGCCGCGTTCCTTGCCGTTGCCGTCGATCAGCAGGCACGCGCCTTTACCCAGCCGCAGCGCATCGCGCAAAACCTCCGCGCGGGCCTCGGCGGCGTCACCAGAATCCAGGTGCAGCAGCGCCTCGACATCGTGCTCGCGGTAGCGGTCGAGCTTGCGAAACTTTTCCACCGCGACGATGACGCCGTCGCAGCGCAACTCGGAAATTCCGTGGTCGCGCGCCCAGTTGGCCACCGGCTCGTGGTGCCCTTTGCGCCCCCGGATGATCGGCGCGGCGAGCCGGAGCTGCCCGCGCTTCGGCGCGTCCGCGACCATTTCTTCCAGCCGCTTGGCGAGCGCCGCCGGGGTCGCCGTCTGCACCGGCTCGCCCGTCACCGGGCTGTGCTGTACCCCGACGCGAGCATAGAGCAACCGCAAGTACTGCGCGACCTCCGTCACCGTCGCGACGGTCGACTTCCGCGTGCCGCGCGTGACCCGCT
>JBHJGW010000035.1:0-34474 GCA_050331415.1 Opitutales bacterium
GCCGTTGTCCCGCAGGCACAGCCACCAGCAAACGGCCTTGAGCGCAAAGAAGCCGACCAGCAGCAGGGTGGCCGGCAGCAGCAGCGGCCACTGGTCCCAAGGCAGCGAAACCTCCGCCTCGAAGTCGAGCAACCACAGGGCGGCGGCAATCAAGCCGACGGGCGGCAGATAGGCCAGAAGCGCGCGCGAGATGCGCAGGAGTTGCTCGCGGTTCAGGGTCATACAGGCGCGGGCAAAAGCCAAGAGGTACCGGGAGTGCCGCTACCCGGAGCGCGTGAACCGGCAGGCATGGGCCGCGAAACCGGCGCCGAAACTCGTCAACCAGCAATCGCGCAGTTCGGGCTCGCGGCGCAGGCCATTCTCGAAGGCGAAGAGAATCGACGGGCTACTGAGGTTGCCGAAGTGCCGCAGCACCTCCGCGCTCGGCTCCGGGTCGAAGCCTGCGGGCAGGCTTTCGCCCAGCGCGCGCAGCACTTCACGGCCGCCGGGGTGGCTCAGCAGGCGCAGCCCCTCGGGCAGCTCCGCCTGGTCGGCAAGTTGGCCGACGGCGGCACCGGCAACATCAGGCACCGATCGCTTCAGCAGGTTGCGCAGTTTGCCGTGCTTTTGCTCGAAGCGCAGAGCATCCCGCTTCTTGGGCACGTGGAGCGTCTGGAAGGTGTGTGCGCGCCACTGGTTTCCCCGGTTGCGCGCGCGCCAGACGCTCGCGCTGGCACCGTCACCAAAGAGGCACGCGGAGACGATTACGCCGGGATCGTCGTCCATGTATAATGCGGCGGAGCATATCTCGACGGCGACCACCACCACGGTTGCATCCGGGTTGGCGGCCAGGAAGGCATCCGCGGCGCGCAGCGTGGGGATCGCTGCGCCGCAGCCCATGCCGACAATGTCCTGCAAGTACGTTTCGGGACGCAGCCCCAGCGTCTCGGCGGCGAAACTGCTCACTCCGGGGCAGAGGTACCCGGTGCAGGTGCAGACAATCAGGGCGTCGACTTCCTCGGCGGTGATCTCCGCTTCCGCGAGGGCTTTGACGACCCCCGCCGCAGCCAGCTTCGGCGCTTCACGCTCGAAGGCTAGGTTGAGCTCGCCAGCGGTCATCTCGAACAGTCGCCCTAGGTCCGGGACGGCGAAATGGCGCGTGTCGACGCCATTGTCGTCCAGCAGCAGCCGTTCGCACAGCTCGAGCGAACGCGGTCGCAGGCGCTGGCTCACGGGTGACTGGCGAAACGCCTCCCAACAGTCGCGCTGGGTCAAACGCGCTTCCGGCGCAACGTTGGCTAGAGCCTGCAAATACATCTGGCAGAAATCGCGGGAAAGCGCCGGGGCGTCAAACTTTCCCGAGCGGAATAGGGGCGCCCATTTGCGCAGGCTCGAGAGAAGCGCCAGGCGAAAGCACGGTGCCTGCAGGCTGTACCTCGCTTGCGCCTCAAGACCGCCACCCCTAGCCTTCGGCGCTAGTGAGGTACTCGGGGTTGAGCTTCTCGAGGCTTTTGGCGACAAACTGGCCGTCCTTGCGGATCAGTTTGTCGTCGAAATAGATTTCGCCGCCGCCCGCAGCCTTTGTCTGGATGCACACCATGTCCCAATGGACGTTGCTGCGGTTACCGTTGTCGGCGACTTCGTAAGCCTGGCCGGGTGTGAAATGGAAGCTGCCGGCAATTTTTTCGTCGAACAAGATGTCGCGCATTGCACGGGTAATGTGCGGGTTGAAACCGATGGCGAATTCGCCGATGTAGCGCGCACCTTCGTCCGTATCCAAAATTTGGTTGAGCCGCTTGCTGTCGCTCGCCGAAGCCTTGACGATCCTGCCGGCTTCGAACTCCAGCCGGATGTGGTCGAACGAAACGCCCTGATAGACAGTCGGCGCGTTGTACTGAATGACGCCCTCGACGCTTTCGCGCACCGGAGCGGTGAAGACCTCGCCATCGGGGATGTTGTACTCGCCGCCGCAGGGAATCGCCGGCATGCCGGCGATGCTGAAGCGCAGGTCGGTGCCCGGACCTTTGATGTGCACACGGTCGGTCTTTTCCATCAGCTTTTTTAGCGCGGCCATGCCGGGTTTCATCCGGGCATAGTCGGCCGTGCAGACGCGGAAGAAGAAGTCTTCGAAGGCCTCCGTACTCATCATGGCCTGCTGGGCCATGGCCGGGTGCGGCCAGCGCAGGACGACCCAGCGCGTGTTGTTGACGCGATAGTCGAGCACCGGCTTGTAGGCCTCCATGTAGGCCTTCATCTGCTTGGGCGGCACGTCGGAGCTCTCGAAAATATTATGGCTGCCACGCACGGCGACATAGGCGTCCATCTTTTGCATTTGCTCCAGATCGACGGCTGCCTGCGCCTCGAACTGCTCCTGGGTTCCCGTCAACAGCAGTTCGCGCTGCACCCGCGCACTGCGCAGGTTGACGAACGGCCGCGCCTTGCGGGCCGTGACTCCGCGCACCATCGCCAGTACAAAGGCCTCGGGCACCTCCATCGCGTCGATCAACACGGCCTCGCCGCGCTTCACCTTCGTCGAAAAGCCGAGCAAGGTGTCGGCAAGAGCTTTGAAGCGGGAATCCATGCAGAGCAGCATAAATCCCAATTCTCAAAAGCCAAATCCGAAAGTGAGTAAAACTGACATGAACAGCAGGCGAAAGGGCAATTCTTTCTGACAAGGCCCTGTTATACCATCTTGCCTGAGAGGTCGGTAAAGTGATCGGAATGATTTCGGATGCAGGGCAAGGCAGCGAGGGCGACAACAAGCTTTTTGCGGCCAGCCGGGAGGCGCTTCTACCGCCTCGTTTCAGCGAGGGCGCTGTCGGCGATGGTGAGGGCGAGGTCGATTTCCGCGTCGGTGTGGGCAGCGTTGACGAACCAGTTGTGATGGGGGTGGAAAAACGCTGCCGGCGTGTCCGCCTGCGGTTGCATGGCGGCGATGGTCCAGGCCTGCTGCTTCTGGAAGTTGCTTTCGTCGGCGATGCGAACGAACGGCGCACAACCGGGCCCGGTTGCCTTCATCGGCAGGCCGTGCTTCTCCCCGAGGGCGATGAGACCGTCGCAAAGCCGCTTACCCGCGCGCTCGAGGGCGGCGGGAACGGCGTCGCGTTCCAGGATTTCGAGGGTTTTCAGCGCGGCCGTCAACCCGGCGGCTCCGTTCCAGTAGCTGCCGGTGAGGAACACTTTGCTCGCGGCCACCCGCAAAGCTTTTTCGCCAACCGTGGCCGAAACCGGGTAGCCATTGCCGAGGGCCTTGCAATAGCAGGCGAGGTCAGGCTGCCAGCCGTAGGTGCCGTGGCTGCCGTGCACGCTCAACCGGAAGCCCGCGCGGATGTCGTCGACGATCAGCACGATGCCCTCACGCGCGCAGATGTCATGAATAGCGGTGACAAACTCTCGCTCCGGTTCGATCTGGTCGCTGAAAACCGGGTGGTGGTAGGGCGTTACGATAATCCCGGCGACCTTGCCCGTGTGCTGGCGGACGAGGTCGAGCACCCCCTGAGCGTCGTTCCAAGCAAAACTGTGGATGTGCGCGACATCGCTTGCGATGACCCCGCCGGGGCTCTGCGCGCACCAGGGGTCGACGCCGTGATAGGCGCCCTGCACCTTCAGAATCTTCGGGCGCTTCGTATGCTCACGGGCCACGCGGATGGCCCACGTGGTCATGTCACCCCCGTTTTTGGCCATCACCGCCCAATCGGCAAAATCGATCAGCGACACGAGCCGTTCGGCCAGTTCCACCGTCCGCTCCGTCGGGTGGTTGAACGCGTCCCCGCGCGCGCGTTGGGCATCTACGGCCGCCTCGACCTCCGGGTGGGCGTAGCCCAGGACGATCGGGCCGTAGGCGCACATGAAGTCGAGGTACTCACGCCCGTCGACATCCCAATAGCGCGCGCCCTCCGCCCGCTCGGCGTAGTACGGGCTGGCCAGCGCCACAGCCGCAGCCGGCGAAACGTGCCCGTAAATGCCGCCCGGGATGACGGCATCGGCACGCGCAAATAAAGCCGCTGTTTTCGGCGCGGCGGCAGGAAAGGCTTCAGGAGCTTCGAGGAGCGCGGACATGGCTCTACCATAGGTAAACTCGGGCCCAACTCAAGCCCGGCGCCGAGCTGACGCCGCGATCAGCAGGCCCTCAGCCTTCGCGCGTCAACGCGGTGATCATTTCGGCGAAGCTCGGCCAGCCGTTGAGCAGTTCGCCTCGAGTCGCGGGATGGAGATCGGCGAACTCGAAGCCCGGGCTCATAACGGTGCTCACCAGACTGAAACCCCGTGTGCCGCCCGGCGAAGGGCGCGCCCCTTGCCAGGTGCCCATCGGAACGGTCAGCTGGGGCTGCTCACCCGCAGCGAAGTCGCTGCCGAGGCAAACGCACTCACCCGCCCCGCCCGGATACAACAGCAACATTTCCAGGGGATCACCGGCGTGGAAAAACCACAATTCGTCGGTGGGCAACCGATGCATCGACGAAAACTTCGCCGGCGTCACCAAAAAATAAATCGCGGTGGCCAATGCGCGTGATTGCCCGTAGCGCTCGGGCAGCACTTCCCGGGGGACTTCCTCGGAGGCGCGGTACGTCTCACGGTAGTAGCCGCCCTCGACGGGCAGCGGCTCGAGGCCCAGGGCGTGGATCACGTCATCAGCAGTCATCGCCAGGACCCTACCGGGCCAAGTCGCGAAAAGGCAAACACCGTGGCTTGCGAACCCCACCGGTCGCGACCGGCAGGGGCGGCTCTGTGCGGTCCGCTGGCGATTGCGGGGTGCCTTCACGTCGCGCTCCAGCTTTGCACTGAACTTCGCATGTTGGTGCTTGGCGGGGAACTGGCAGCCTTGGCTTTACCTTCAGCTGCGTTGTGCGCAAGTTGCCCCGAACGGATGGACCTGGAACTGCGGCAACTGAGCAAATGCTTTGGCGACCACGTGGTGCTCGACCGGCTCGACCTCAACCTGGCGGGCGCGCATTGTGTTGCGCTGATCGGCCCCAGTGGCGGCGGCAAAACGACCCTGCTGCGGCTCATCGCCGGACTCGAGTATCCCAGCGGCGGCCAAATCGTGCTCAACGGTGAGCCGATCGACTACCGCGACCAGCCGCTGCTGGCCCACCGGCGGCGGGTCGGCACCGTATTTCAGGCCTTCAACCTGTTCCCGCACCTCAGCGCCATGGACAATGTGATGCTGCCGCTGACCCGTGTCCATCGCCTCGCTGAAGCGGAGGCGCGCGAACGCGCGGAGGGCCTGCTGGCGCGCTTCGGCCTGGAAGACCACCGCCACAAAAAGCCCGCGGCCCTTTCGGGTGGCCAGCGCCAGCGCGTGGCCATTGTCCGCGCGCTGGCGGTCGAGCCGCGCGTGCTGTTGTTCGACGAGCCCACGAGCGCCCTCGACCCCGAAATGACCGCCGAGGTGCTCGATGCGATTGCGGAACTCCGCTCCCAGGGCCGTGACCTCCTGCTGGTCACGCACGAGATGGGCTTCGCCCGCCACCTTGCCGACGAAGTGCTCTTCCTCGCCGACGCACGCGTCGTCGAACACGGACCACCGGAGGTCGTCTTTGAAGACGCGGCGACTCCGGAGGTGCAACGCTTCCTCGCCCGGGTGCTGCGCTATTGACCGGTCGAAGGGGAGGACGAGGAACGGTGCACACCGGACTCTGATACCCTCTTGCCGGAGGGGTCGGTAAATTGCTCGAGATGATTTTGGATGCAGAGCAAGGTAGCGAGGGCGACGGCTGGGCCTGTAGGCCCCGCCTCGTCGGCGCGAACGCCGCTCTGCGCCAAAAGCATCCGAAGCCGCCACGCGGCGTTCGATCTACCGATCGATTCGGTAAGGTGGTATGAATCCTCAAACCGATCAGCGGAGGCACCTTTGGCTCTGCCGCCGATCGAGCTCTGCCGCCCGCCTCGCTGCGCCCTCAGGCGAAGAGCCGGGCGCGACAGGGCGAAGGCACCTCCCGGCGCGGCGTGGGGAAGCGGGACACGGTCGCCATGATTTTGAAGACCTGTTCGAAGAGCTTCTCTTGCGAAAACGGCTTTTCGAGCACCGCGTGTGCCCCGACTTCGAGCGCGCTTTGCAGCGAAACCGGGCCTTGCACGCTGACGTTGCCGGACATCGCGATCAGCCGCGGGCAATGGGCCTCTTTGCGCAGGCGGCGGATCAGCTCGAAGCCGTCGAGCTTGGGCATCACCAAGTCGAGGATCACGAGGTCGAAGCGCAGGGCGGTTGCCATTGAGAGGCCCTGCTCCCCGTCGAAGGCGACTTCTACCTCCACGCCCTTGCGCTGAAGCATTCGCTGGACCGTGCGCGCGAAAAGCTCGTTATCATCGATGACCAGAATGCGCGAAGGATGGCTCATGGGAAGGTGGGCGAAGAGGGAAGGTTGAGGAGTTCGACTTTGAGGCGAGGTTGAACGACGCTGACGATTAAACCATATTTGGGGTTTTTTGCCTATCCGTTTCGTTAAGGATATTTCCGAAACGGAAAGCGCAAGCAAGGCTTCGTGAACCCTTAAAATGCGGGGAGAGGCTCCGTAGTCCGCATTCGCCTGGGGATCATTCAGCCCGCAGAACTGCCCGAGCCCCCGCGCGAAGAGGGTTGCCCTGGCTGCAGGCCCTGCCCACCGTCTCTTGCCATGCCTGGCCTCTCCCCCCGAGTGAGCGTTGTCTTGCCTTTCTTCAACGCCGTCGACACGCTCCACGGGGCCGTTGCGAGCGTGCGGGCGCAGACCTTCGCGGCGTGGGAGCTGGCCCTCGTCGACGACGGCTCAACCGACGGCGGAGGCGACCTCGCCGCGAAGCTGGCCCGCGAAGATGGGCGCCTGCGGCTCGTGCAGCAGGCGAACGCTGGGGTGGCTGCCGCGATGAACACGGGCGTTGCGGGCGCGCGGGGGGAATATGTCGCGCGCATCGATGCGGATGACGTCATGCTGCCTGACCGGCTGGCAAGGCAGGTGGCGCGACTCGACCGCGATCCGGAAACCGGTGTGCTGGGCTGCCGGGTACGCTTTGGAGGCGACGTGGCACGCGCCGAGGGGTACGCCCGCTACGTGGCCTGGACCAACACACTGCTCGACGACGCGTCCATCCGGCGCAACCGGTTCATCGAGCAGCCCATCGTCAACCCTTCGGTGATGTTCCGCCGTTCACTGTGGGAGCTCCACGGCGGCTGCCGCGAAGGCGACTTTCCCGAGGACTATGAGCTGTGGCTGCGCTGGCTGGATGCCGGAGTGCGCTTTGCCAAAGCGCCGGAAGAACTGCTGATCTGGAACGACCCGCCGCAGCGCCTGACCCGCAACCACCCCCGCTACAGCATCGACGCATTTTACCGGATCAAGGCCGCCTATCTGGCGCGCGAGCTCCAGCGCCAGGATACGGAAAACGGGCACCGGACCACCTACCTGTGGGGCGCCGGCAAGACAACGCGCCAGCGCGCCGCCTTTCTGGAGGCCGAAGGCATCGCGTTTGCCGGCTACATCGACATCGATCCCCGGAAAATCGGACAGCGGATCGCGGGCAAGCCAGTTCTCGCCCCCGAAGGCCTCCCCGGCCCCGACAAAGGGGTGGTTATCGCCATGGTCGGCAGTCGCGGCGCGCGAGAGAAAATTCGCGACTGGCTGCAGCGTGCCGGCTACCACGAAACACAGGACTTCTGGATGGCCAGCTGAATGGGACCCGAAAAATCGACCCCATACCTAACGCCGAGGCGAGGGCCATTGCGGCTCTGTGGCCGCATTAGGAAAGGCCAAAACCTACCCGAACGATCCTTTGACGTATTCAGCGGTTTTTTCCTGAGCGGGCTCGCCGAAAACCTTCTGGGTGTGGTCGTACTCGACGATGTAGCCTTTATAGAAAAAGGCGGTGAAATCGGCTAGGCGGGCGGCCTGCTGGAGGTTGTGCGTGACGATGATGACCGTGAAGTGCTCCTTGAGTTCGCGCACGAGCTTCTCGATCTTGACGGTGCCGCCGGGATCGATCGCGGAGGTGGGCTCATCGAGCAGAATGACTTCGGGCTCGATGGCGATCGTGCGGGCGATGCACAAGCGCTGCTGCTGGCCGCCCGAGAGGGCCGTTCCGGGGCGCTTGAGCTTATCTTTGACTTCTTCCCAAAGGCCCGCGGCGCGCAGGCTTTTTTCAACGCGCTCGTCGGCCTCGGACTTCTTGATCTTGTAGTGAAGCTTCAGGCAGTACGCGATGTTGTCGTAGACGCTCATCGGGTACGGTGTGGGCTTCTGGAAAATCATGCCGACCTTGCGCCGCAGGGCGAGGAGGTCGACCCCCTTGTCGAGCACGTTTTCACCGTCGATCTCGACCAGCCCTGTCGCGCGCTGTTCGCGATAGAGGTTGAAGATCCGATTGTAAACCCGCAGGTGGGTGCTCTTGCCGCAGCCCGAGGGGCCGATCACCGCGGTGACGCGGTTCTTGTAGATATCGAGGCTGTTGGCGTGCAGCGCCTGGAAATCCCCGTAGTAGAAATTGAGGTCGCGCACGCGCACCTTGACCTCCAAATCGTCACCGCCAGGCGAGACTTCATTGGTGTTGGCGAGTTCCTCGGGAGCTTCGGTTTCGGACATGGCAGCAGGCACGGAAAAAAGAACGCAAAGTCAGCTCTTCTGACGGAAGAAGGTACGGGCCACGATGTTGATCGCCAACACCGCCACCATAATGACAAAGGCCGCCCCCCAGGCGCGCGTATGCATCTCGTCCGAGGCGTAGTTCATCGCGTATTCCTTGACGGTGACGGTGATGTTTGCCGTCTCGCGGCTGAAGTAGTCGTCGGGCCACGACATGCTGCTGCGCACCACAAACAGCAGGGGGGCCGTCTCGCCGCTGACGCGGGCAATCGCCAGCAGCACGCCGGTCAACAGGCCGCCCTTGGCCTGCCGGAAAAGAATGCTGAGCGTGGCGAGCCAGCGGGGCATGCCCGTCGACAGGGCCGCCTCCCGCAGGGCATTCGGCACCATGCCGAGCATATCTTCGGTGACGCGCAGAACCACCGGGAACATGATGATCGCCAGGGCCAACGAACCGGCGATCCCCGAGGCACCGCCCCGCGGAATAACAATCACGGCGAAAACGAAGGTCCCGACAATGATCGACGGGATACCCATCATGACATTGGCGGAGAAGCGAATCGCGTCGTTGAGCTTCGTCCCCCGCCCGTACTCTGAAAGGAAGATGCCGCCGAGGAGCCCCAGCGGGATGGCAATCAGCGCCGCCCCTAAGGTAATGAGGAAGGTCCCCACGATGGCGTTGCCGATGCCCGCGTCATCGTAGCCCTGCGGCTTCATCTGGTTGGTCAGGAATTCCCAGCTCAGCGCTTCGCCCCCCTTGACCAGCACCGAAACAATAATGCCGCCGAGGAGCAGGACGCCGATCACCGTACCCAGAAAAGAGAACGCCACCGCCATGCGGTTTTGCCACACGCGGCCGCTCCGGGAGCGCGGAGTGAGGGGCGTGGTGCCGAAGGTGCTCGACTGCCTCGCCTCGCTCATAAGCCCCCTCCCGCCTGTCTGCGCACATGGGCCAGCCACCACTGCGCTGCCACCTGCAACAAGAACGTGATCGCCAGCAGGATGAGCGCGAGGTAGAACAGCGCCGCCATCTGCAGCCCCTGCGCTTCGCCGAAATTGTTCGCGAGGGTCGAAGCGATCGTGGTGCCGGGGTCGAACAGCGAGGTATTCACGCGGTAGACATTACCGATGATGAAGAGCACCGCCATCGTTTCGCCCAAAGCACGACCCAGGCCGAGAAAGAACGCGCCGATGAGGCCCTGCAAGCCGTAGCGCATGGTGATGTCGCGGGTGACCTCCCAGGTGGTCGCTCCCGCCCCGTAGGCACTCTCTTTGACCACCGCCGGCACCATACTGAAGGTGTCGCGCGTGATCGCCGTCAGGTACGGCAGAATCATCAGCGCCAGCACCAGACCCGCAGTGAGCAGATTACTGCCCGGATTGCCCGGATTGTCGAAAATCGGCAGGAAGCCGAGGATGTCATTCAGGAAGGGCTGGACCGTGCGCTGCATAAACGGGGCGAGCAGGAAGAACCCAACCATGCCGTAGATGATGCTGGGCACGGCCGCGAGCAAGTCCAGCGCCTGGCTCATCGGCCGGGTGAACCAGGGCTGCCCCACCTCGACCAGATACATCGAAATCAAAAAGGAGGCCGGCAAGGCGACGACCATCGCGATCACCGTGGTCACCAGCGTCCCGTACAGGGCGGGCCAGGCGCCGTAGCTTTCGCCGCGCGCCGCCGTCCCCGGCGTGGCCTCGACGGGCGCAACCCAGTCCGTGCCCCAGAGAAAACCGATCCCGAACTCACCGATGGCCGGACCGGCGGAGAAGAACAACTGCACAAAGAAGCCGACCATCAACAAGATGATCAGGCAGGCGCTTCCAAGCGTCAGCCAGGTAAATCCTTGGTCGATCTGGTTGGCGCGGTTCACGCGAAGGCAGCAGGCGGGTCGTTGACAGTCAAAGACCGGCGCGAGCAAGGTGCCCACGCCGGCCAGAATAAAACAGAAGATTCGAAAGCGGGTCTAGTATGCGGCGGCGTCTTCGCCGGAAGTGGCGCCGATCGGCCAAACGGGTTCACCGTTGGCGGTAATTTCACTGGCCCAGAGGTCGTTGATGATTCCCACAACGTTATCGGGCAGCGGCACGAAGTATTTCTCCTCGGCGAGTCCGCCGCCCTCGGAGAGGGCCCAGTCCGCCCAGCTCAGGATGGTCTGGATCTTGGCTTTGCTCTCCTGCTCGGTGTGAACGAGGAGGTAGGTCGCTCCGGCGATCGGCCAGGTGTCGGCTCCCGGCTGATTGGTCAGCACCACGTACATGCCAGGAGCGTTCTGCCAATCGGCGTTACCGGCGGCCGACTGAATGTTCGGGATAGTCGGCTCGACGTAGTTGCCGGCCTGGTTTTGCAACAGCGCGACGGGCAGATTCTGCTCAACGGCGAAGTCGCTCTGGACGTAGCCGATCGAATTGTTGTTCTGGCTGACCTGGTTGGCGACTCCCGGGTTCTGTGGCGCGCCAATCCCGGTAGGCCATTCCGGCGTCTTGCCCCAGCCCGGGCCGTTTGCCCAGGCGTCCGAAACCTTGCTCAGGTAGCTGGTAAAGATCCACGTCGTGCCCGAAGAATCCGAGCGGTGGACGACGTTGATCGACGCGTCCGGCAGGTCGAGCTCCGGGTTGAGCGAGGTAATCGCCTCGTCACTCCAGTTCGAAATGTTCCCCAGAAAGATATCGGCGAGGACGGGACCCGTCAGCTTCAATTCGCCGGAACCGACGCCTTCGATGTTCACCACCGGCACCACGGCGCCGACGAGCATTGGCCATTGTACCAGGCCAGCCTCATCGAGTTCTTCCTTCTTCAGCGGTGCATCGGAGGCGCCAAAGTCGACCGTCTTTGCGGTAATCTGACGAATGCCGGCGCCTGAACCCACCGAGTTGTAGTTGACGGTCACATCGTGCTCCTGGCCCCACTCATACCGCCAGACGTCGTAGACGGGCACCGGAAAGCTGGCTCCAGCGCCGCTGACCGTATCGACGAATTCGACTGCAGCGCCGCTGCCGTCGCCCGCGTTGTCACCGTTACCTCCGCAGCCGCCGAGAAGTCCGGCGAGCCCGAGGGAGAAAATCCACGTAGCATTTCGATTCATGAGAAAAGCACCCTAGGTTGCTTGTTTTTCTGGGGAAACTGGATGCTTGCGGGAGGCTCTTACAGCCTGCAAGCGGTTTTTTGGGTGTGCGACCGAGTGTAACAGAATTGTAATGCGACTGTCGCAATTCTGTGGTTTTTCGGAGCTGACCTCGGAATCTGTCGCCCGAAAGGCAAAAAAATGCGGCGCTCTTAACGCCGCATTATCTTGTGCCAGTTTTGAAAGCTTTGCTGCTACGCCTCGGCGAGTTCCTCCACGGAGGGGCAGGTGCAGACGAGGTTTTTGTCGCCGAAAACGTTGTCGACGCGGCCCACGGCTGGCCAGAACTTGCGCTCACGGGTGACGCCCGGCGGGTAGGCGGCCTGGCTGCGAGCATACGGGCGCTCCCAGGTGTCCGCCGTGAGGATGTCAACGGTGTGCGGGGCGTGCTTGAGCACGTTGTCGCTGGCATCGGCCTCGCCGCGCTCGATTTGGGCAATCTCCTCGCGAATGGTCAGCATGGCCTCGCAAAAGCGGTCGAGCTCTACCTTGGACTCGCTCTCGGTGGGCTCGATCATGAGCGTTCCCCCAACTGGCCAAGACATCGTTGGCGCGTGGAAACCGAAGTCCATCAGGCGCTTTGCGATGTCGTCGACCTCGATTCCCGGCGATTGCTTTAGCGGGCGGGTGTCGAGGATGCCTTCGTGAGCGACCAAGCCGTTCGAGCCCGTGTACATCAGCTGATAGGCTCCTTTGAGGCGGTGCGCGATGTAATTGGCATTGAGAATCGCGGTCTGCGTGGCGGCCCGGAGGCCGCGCGGACCCATGGCGCGGAGGTAAATCCAGGAAATCGGCAGAATCGACGCGCTGCCAAACGGGGCGGCGGCCACCGGCCCGACCGGTCCCGCGACGTCCGCAATCGGGTTGCCCGGCCCGAACGGCACCAGGTGAGCCGCCATCCCGATGGGCCCGACGCCGGGACCACCGCCACCATGCGGAATACAAAAGGTCTTGTGCAGGTTCAGGTGGCAGACATCCGCGCCGAAATCGCCCGGGCGGCAGAGGCCGACCATTGCATTCATGTTCGCGCCGTCGAGGTACACCTGGCCGCCGTGCTCGTGCACGATCGCGCACACGTCGCTCACGGTCGCCTCGAAGACGCCGTAAGTGCTCGGGTAAGTCAGCATCAGCGCACCGAGGTTGTCGGCGTGCTTCTCCGCCTTGGCGCGGAGGTCATCGAGATCGATACCGCCGTTGACGCACTTGACCGAAATCACCTTGAAGCCCGCCATAACGGCGCTGGCGGGGTTCGTACCGTGCGCGCTCTCCGGGATCAGGCAGACGGTACGGTGTGCCTCACCTTTGTCGCGCAGGTAACCCCGAATCGCCAGCAGGCCCGCGTACTCGCCCTGCGCGCCCGCATTGGGCTGAAGGGAGACGCCCGCGAAGCCGGTGATTTCGGCGAGCCAGCTCTCGAGCTGTCGCACCATCTCGGCATAGCCCTCGGCCTGATCGGCGGGGCAGTACGGGTGGAGTTGATTAAACTCGGGCCAGCTGACGGGCATCAGTTCGCTGGCGGCGTTGAGCTTCATCGTGCAGCTGCCCAACGGAATCATGCTATTGGCCAGCGTGAGGTCCTTCATTTCCAGCCGGCGGACGTAGCGCATGAACTCCGTCTCGGTGTGGTACTGGTGAAAAACCTCCTGCGGCAGGAAGGTCTCCCGCTCGCTTTCGTATTTCCCGGATACATTGCCCGCCGTGGGCAAAGTTGCGCCGGGCGCCAAAACCTCGAGCAAGCGGGCAAGCTCGCCCTCGGTGGTGCACTCGTCGAGGCTCAGCCCGATCGCGCCGTCGGCGAAATACCGCAGATTGATCTCGGCCGACTCGGCGCGCCCGCGGATGCCGCCGTTTTCGGGCGTGCCCGGGCGCAGGTGCAGGGTGTCGAAAAAGTCGTTCTCGCCCGCGTAGGTGACTGGCACGCCGGCGGCGTCGAGAGCACGGGCAAGGCGCGAAGCGCTGATGTGCACGCGACGGGCAATGCCCTGCAGGCCTTCGGGGCCGTGGTAAACCGCGTACATGCCGGCCATCACCGCAAGCAGCACTTGCGCGGTGCAGATGTTGCTCGTGGCCTTGTCGCGGCGGATGTGCTGCTCGCGCGTCTGCAGCGCGAGGCGCAGCGCGGGCTGGCCATTGCTGTCCTTGGTCATGCCGACGAGGCGCCCCGGCAGCAGGCGCTTGTGCGCGTCGCCAACAGCAAGAAACGCGGCGTGCGGCCCCCCGTAGCCCATCGGCACGCCGAAACGCTGCAGGCTGCCATAAACCACGTCGGCCCCCCAGGCCCCCGGAGCGGGCAGCAGCGTGTGCGCCAGCGGATCGATGCCCGCAATGAGCAGCGCGCCGGCGGCATGCGCCTTGTCCGCGACCGTTGGATAGGCGCGGCAGTGGCCGAAGGTGTCCGGAGTCTGCACGATCACGGCAAAAGTGTCCTCGTCGGGCACAAGCTCATCGACCGGCGCGACGACCACATTCCAGCTGAGCGGCTCGGCGCGCGCCTGCACAACCGCCAGCGTCTGCGGGTGGCAGTGGTCGGCGACCAGCAGGGTGTTGCGCTTGTTGCGCAACGCCGCGCGAGCCAGCGTGGCTGCCTCCGCCGCGGCGGTGGCCTCGTCGAGCAGGGAGGCGTTGGCAACGGGCAGGCCACTGAGCTCGGTAACAAGCGTCTGGAAATTCAGCAGCGCTTCGAGCCGCCCTTGGGCAATCTCGGGCTGGTAGGGCGTGTAAGCCGTGTACCAGCCGGGATTCTCGAAGATCGTGCGCTGGATGACAGGCGGTGTCACGGTGCCGTAGTAGCCCTGACCGATCAGGCTGCGCCAGACCCGATTGCGCTGGGCAATTTCGCGAAGCTCGGCGCTCGCGGCCGCCTCGGTGGCAGCGGGCGGCAAATCGAGCAAGCGGTCGAGGCGGATGTTTTCCGGCACGACGGCATCGCTGAGCGTATCGAGCGACTCGTACCCGAGCGCCTTCAACATTTCCGCGGACTCGGCCTCACTTGGGCCGATATGACGATGAGCAAAACTTTCGCGCATAAAAATGATTCGGACTAAAAAACGCAGGAAATGAGGAGATGCCGCGGAGAGCACAGAGGGTTGCACATAATGACTTCCGGCAACTCCTAACCCATCAATACGATAAACGAAATGACGATATCGGCGAGTCCTGTGGACAAAAATTAGCGTTCGTTGGTTGAGGTCCGTCCGCGCCTGGTCCGCATTCACGAAAATGCGAGGTCTGCCATCGGTCGGCCGGAATTCGAGCCGCGTCAGCCGAACGACTCGGGGCAAGCCCAAGGCGCGCGGTGCTTTTCATGTTTTCTCCGGTTTCTGCGGGAGGGCTGTCCCCCGCTACAAGCCGTGTTCCTGCTTGTAGGCATCGGCATCGAGCAGGTTGCTGAGCTGCGCCTCGTCGCTGACTTTCATCCGGAACAGCCAGCCCTCGCCGAAGGCATCGTCGTTGACCTGTTCCGGATTGTCGCTGAGCGCTTCATTGACCTCGACGACTTCGCCGCTCATCGGCGCATAGACGTCACTGGCGGCCTTTACGCTTTCAACGACCGCAGTGGCTTCTTCGGGCTCCACGGTGCGACCGATTTCGGGAAGTTCGACGAAGACGAGTTCGCCGAGTTGAGACTGGGCGTGGTCGGTAATACCGATGGTGGCAAGCTCACCACTGAGGCGGACCCACTCGTGAGTCTTCGCGTATTTAAGATCGGAAGGCAGGTTCATGTGCGACGATAGATAGGACGTTTGACGAGCGTAGCCGGGTATAGTTTGCCGCGAATTTCGATGTCGACCGTGTTGCCGATCGCGGCGTGTGGAGCTTCGACTAGCGCATAGCCCATGCCCAAACCCAGCGTAGGCGAAAGGATTCCGCTGGTGACCTCACCGACCTGTTCGCCATCGACCTTGACAAGGTAGTGCGCGCGAGGCGGTGGCGCTTTTCCCTCGATTTTGAAGGCGCGCAAACGACGCTTTGGGCCTTCCGCAACCTCGGTGACCAGCGGCCCCTGTCCGACAAATGCAACCGGCTTGTTGAGCGCCACAAATTTTTTGAAGCCCGCCTGAACAGGAGTGATGTCAGGGCCGAGGTCGCTGCCGTTGAGCGGCAGACCGGCTTCCAGCCGCAGCGTATCGCGAGCTCCCAAGCCACACGGGGTCGGCCCCGCTGCAATCAGCGCCTCCCAGAGCGCGACACCTTGCTCAGTGGAAACGAAAAGCTCAAAGCCATCTTCACCGGTGTATCCCGTTCGCGCTATCCGGCATTTTGCACCGTTAAAGGTTCCAGTGGTGAGAAAATTGCGCGCCGGTGGCGTCAAATCGGAGAACACTTTGCGCAGAACGGCTTCAGCGTTCGGCCCCTGCAGGGCGATGCCCGCCGTGGCCGCGCTCTCGTCGTCAAGATCACAGCCTTCGGAGGGCAGGTGCTGCTTCAGCCAGCCCAAATCCTCGTCGAGAACTGCCGCGTTGAGCACGACGTAGAAACTGTCAGGGGCCTCGCGGTAGATAATGAGGTCGTCGATGACGCCACCGTTCTCATTGAGCATGAACGAGTACTGCCCCTGCCCTTCAGCGAGTTTGCCGGTGTCGTTGGCAAAAACATTTTGGACGAAATCCTCCGCTTTCGGGCCACTGACCACCACGTTGCCCATGTGGCTGATGTCGAAGACGCCCGCATCGGAGCGCACCGCCTCGTGCTCGGGGCGGATGCCGGCAAATTGGACCGGCATCGACCAGCCGCCGAATTCGACGAGTTTGCCCCCCCGGTCGAGGTGGGCTTGGTGCAGCGGAGATTCTTTCATCAACGTATCGGAATATGTTGAAATGAAAATTCGGCGTCAACGCCAATCCGCAAAATTATCTGCGGTGATTCCACGCTTCTCCCGAGAGTTTCTCGACCCTCGAGGGCCAGCTCTGCTCCCCCTCTGGCAGCCATGCAGACGCCGCGGCATCGGCCTGCAGGAGGCCGCTCAACCGCCCGACGAGTGCTTGCTCCAGCGCCTCGGGCTCCGCTGCGCGAGCGGTCTCCCCGAGCAGGCTGCCCTGCAACAGCAGCCCCTCGCGGCTCCGCTTGAGCGCCGCGCCGGCCAGCTTTCGACCCGTGCCCGGCTCGATGAGGTCGTCGCGCACCGGGGCAACGAAGCATTGCAGCGGGTCACCGGTAACCTCGCCGGCGAGCTCCGCAGCGACGCCGCGCTGTCGCAACGCCGCCGCCAGGGCGCCGTGCACTTGTGCGTAGACCTCCGCTGGCGGCGCCCCGGCCAGAGGCCATGCGCGCGGTACGGCGAGCGCGAACGTCCAGTCGTCACGGTGATCGACCAGGCCTCCGGCGGAAGGGCGCCGGATCAGCGCGGACAGCTGCCAGCCCCCTGTCAATGCCGCGATGTCTGCCTGGCGTTGGGTGTAGCCGAAGGTCGCGGCAGGCTCGCTCCAGCCGTAGGTGCGTACGAAGGCCGCCCCGGCCCGTGCCGCTTCGGTCAGCATCAACCAGTCGGCGGCCATATTTTCCGCCGCGCGGCGCCTGCCACGCGGAACGACCTCAAGAGCCCGCTTCACTTCGCCGTCAGCCTCCGACCAGGTCGCGGATATGTTGCTTGAGCGTGCGCTCGTCCCCGGCCTCGTCGCCGTCTGCCCAAGTGACATTTTCGAGCGCCGTCAGCAGGCGCTGCCGCGTCTTCGGATTGCGCAGCACGTCCGTGCGCTCGGCGAGAAAGTCGTCTTCCTCCACGGTGTGTCGCCGGATGCCGCGGACGCGCGCGATGGCCCGGTTGACATAGTCCTCCAGCGGCAGTGCCGAGGTGGCGGCCTGGTTGTCCCATGCCAGGGCGCTGATCTCGGCGTTGAAGGCCTTGTCTTCTGACAGCGACAAGGAGCGATCCGCATACTGAGCGTACACCAGGAGATCGACGAACGCCTCGCGCTCTGTCTGAGCCATGCCGTCACGGGAGCGCGCGCCCCCGAAAAGCCGTTTCCACCACTGCATCGTCTCGGCACTTTCACCACCACCCCGCCCAAAGGCAAGGCGCATTCCTCAATCCGCCGCCATGACGATCCGAAGATCGCCGCGACCGGGCCTCCCGCCGAAGCGCAAGCTACAGCAGAGGCTCGAGCAGGTGAGTGGCGTCTTCGGCCAGGAGGCGAGGCCAGCGGGCCTCGGTTTCGCTGGTCTCGGCGAAGGGAGTCGCCATGGCGCGCAAGCGCTCGGCCCAAGCGGTCAGGACGTCGATGGTGGGCGGATGGCTCGTTGTGAGAGCCGTCTCGTAGTTGAGGAAAAAACTCCGCTGGTCGAGGTTGGGTGAGCCAAAAATCGCGCACTGCTTGTCGGTGATCAGCAGCTTGCCGTGAACGGTGGGGCCGCGCACCATCCAGAAGTGCACCCCGGCGGCGTGGAGCTGGCGCAGGTAGCGGCTGCGGGCGAGGTCGGCAAGCGGCTGGTTGGATTTCAGCGGCAGGAAGACCTCGACCCGGCAACCCGCCCGTGCCCGCAGCAGGAGCGAGTACAGCAGCATCTCGTCGGGCACGAAGTACGGCGTGACTGCCAAAATGCTCTCGCGCGCCTGCTGCACTGCGTTGGCGACGAGCTCCCAAACCCGGTCGTCTGCAGTGTCCGGACCGCTTGGGATCACTTCGACTTCCGCACTGCCGCACGGCGTCGGGGCGGCATTGGCCAAAGCGCGGTAGCCTTCAACGGGGTCGCGGGTGGCGAAACACCAGTCGCAGACGAAGTCGTGCAGCAGCTCAGCGACCGCGGGCCCTGCGACCTGGACGGAGTAGTCCACAAAACGCTCCGGCGAAGGCTCGAAGCCCATGAAGCGCTCATCGATATTCTGCCCGCCGACGATCGCGCGCTGTTCGTCGAAAATGAAGGCTTTGCGGTGGTTGCGCAGATTGACGTAGCGCCCCCGCAGGCTCCAGACGGGGGTGAACCACGCAAAACGTCCGCCAGCTTCGCGCAATTCGCGGACGTGCTTGCCCTTGAGCGGGCGGCTGCCGAGCGCGTCGACGAGGCACTGCACGCGCACTCCCGCGGCCGCTTTTTCCGCAAGCGCCTCCAGAACCGCCCGGCCGACGCGGTCGGGCAGCCAGGCGTACACGGTCAGGTAGATGCTGCGCTGCGCGTTGGCGATTTCGCGCAGGAGGGCCTGCAGCGCGACTTCACCGTTCGGATGCAGGCGCAGGGTGTTCCCGGCGAGCGCGCCGCGGGGACCGTCGCGCTCCGCGACGGCTTCGGCGAGCTCGCGGACCTGCCGCTTGCGTTTTGCGAGCCCCGCGTACTTGCGCCCGCCAAAGAGCAGAAACAGCCCCACTCCGACGAGGGGTACGAAGCCGATCAGAAAAAACCACGCGAGGATGTTCCCCGGTTTGCGGCGCTCACGCATCATCTTGGCAACCGCCGCCACCCCTGCCAGCCAACCGAACAAGGTCAGCCAATGCGTCTGCCAGAATGCATCTTCCACCGACATGAACCCGCTAGGCTATACGCCGATCCTGCGCTTTGAAAAGGTCGAACGAAAACGCGAAAAGCCGGCGCCTGCTTCGATCAGGGAAACGGCGCTCCCGGCTTCCGAATAGGCTCGCGCCCGATGGCTCACCGGGTTTCGACTTTCCGGCTGTGAGTCAGGATGCCACCGATTTTCAACACCTCGACATCTGCGTGATCGACCCGGGCATGGGCAACTTGCGCAGCGTTTGCCGCTCGTGGGAGCGGGCCGGCGCCCGCGTGCGCCTGGCAGAACGCGCCGAGGCCATCGGCGAGCCCCACGCGCTGGTTTTCCCGGGCCAGGGTGGCATGAAGAACCTGATGGCCGAGCTACGCGAGCGCGGCTTTGACGCGGCTCTGCATGACTGGATCACTGCGGACCGGCCCTATTTCGGCATCTGCCTGGGCCTGCAGGCGCTCTTCGAGTACGCCGAAGAAAGCAACGGCCCCGGCCTCGCCATCCTTTCCGGAAAGGTACCGCGCTTCCAGCTGGCGCCCGAGTTCAAGATTCCGCACATGGGCTGGAACGCCGTCGAGCTTCGCCAGCCCAACGCCCTCCGTGGCGGCCCCGCCAGCGGCGACCAATTCTACTTCGTCCACAGCTACTTCGCCCAGCCCGCTGATCCGAATCTCGTGTGGATGGAGACAAGCTACGGCGGCACCCGCTATTGCAGCGCGATCCGACGCGGCAACTGCTTCGCCACTCAGTTCCATCCGGAAAAAAGCCAGGCCAAAGGTCAGGACCTTTTGCGGGCGTTCCTGGCGTACGTCACTTCGCGCTGAGGAGGTCGAGGCCGGGAGCGCTTGCCGGACATCGCTGCTTCCGCAAGCGCGGCGACTCGGCGTTTTGAAAGCGACTGTCTACGCGGCTTGACCCTGCCGCACACCCGACCTGCTCACCGGCTGGTGCCGATGCGTTACCCGCTGGGCGCGGGCGTTCCGAAGCTTGAGGACGCGTCGAAGCGTCGGTGCCGTCAGCGGGCACCGAGTTGCTTCATAATCATGTCGGTAATGGCCTGCACCATCGCCTCGTCATCGCCCCCGGCTGCGGGCTTCGCTTCACCGCAGCCGCATTGCGGTTGCGGGGCCGTCTGAATGGTGTAGCTGCCCGCATCGCAGAGTTCGCACTCTTTGAGCTCGTCCATTCGGTAGTCGGGCATGCCGAGCTTTTTGCGGATGGCAATCAGGTCCCTGAGCTTGTCCGGCCCATACTGTTTCGGGCCCTCGCCGAGGCTCTGCGAAATCCAGACGGTCTGGCAAAAGGCGTCGGTGTTTTCCATTTTCCAGAAGGCATCCTCGACATCCTTCCCCCAGCAGATCACGCCGTGGTTCTGCATCAGGATGGACTGGTGGCGGGTGCCAAGCTCGCCCACGGTCGCGGCGTTCTCTGGCGTGCCCGGCGTCTGGTAGGGCGCAAAACCGATCTCGCCGAGGAAGACCTCCGGCTCGGGAATCAGGCAGCTCGGCGGCGTCACCCCGGCAACGGCAAACGCCGTGGCGTAAACCGGGTGGGCGTGTACGCAGCTCTTCGCCTTTGGTTCGCGCTTCATGATGCCGAGGTGGGTATTGACCTCCGACGTGCGCGGGCGCTTACCAGCCACCTGGTTGCCGTCGAGATCGACCATGCAGATATCGTCGACGGTCATGAAGCCCTTCGAGATCAGCGTCGGTGTGCAGAGCACAAGGTTGTCACCCACGCGCACGGTAATGTTACCGCCATTACCGTCGACGTACCCACGCTGCCAAATGCGCTGGCCAATCGCGCAGATGCGTTCCTTGAGGGCGGTGATCTCCTTGCTGAAGAAAAACTTTTCGAGGTCCTGCGCGGTCTTGGGGTCGCTGCCGGGTTTCCAGAAATACTCATAGTCGGGCAGTACCGGCTCATGAATGCGCGGTCGTGAACCCGCGGCAGCGGCGGCCTTGGCGGACCCCTTGGGCGAAGCCTTCGACCCGGCTCGGCCGTTGACGAGGTCCCGCGCCATCGGCGTTAACCGGGCATTCGGAGGCGGCGTTTCACCACTGGCGAGCATACGCTCGACGTCCTTGGCTGTATAGAGGCGGCTCATGGAAAAAAATCGGAGATCGCTCGGCCGTCGTCATTGGCCCGCATCGCCTTCCCGAAGGCTTGGGGCTGAAAGACGAAGGACTATTCAAAAGAGATTCGGTCCAGAATAGCCACATTGAGGGCGTCGACTGGAGTGGGTTGTTGAAAAGGCTGGGTGGCTTCGGTGCCCTCGACGTACAGGATGGCATCGCCCGTACCGGCGCCAAGGTTGTCGTAAACAACGGGGGTCGGAGTTTTGGAGGGCGGCGCTTCCTCGGGGGAGCGCAGCTGCTCCGGGCCCATCGGTGCGACGATGAGCCAGCGGGCGCCACGAAATTGTGGAACCGCGTGGCTGAGCGCGACATTGCCGATGACTTGCCCCGGTTTCATACGCGCTCCGTTTCGTCCACCATCCCCATGACCTGGTTGCGGATCGGCGACTGGTCGTCGCCAACGCACGCCTGCGAATAGCCGCCGTCGGTAGAAATCATCACACGCGCCCCGCGCCCGGCAAAGAGGGGATCGAAGGCCGCAATGGGATTGCCGGTCGTTTCGCCACGCTCGTTGACCGGCGTGCACAACACCAGCCGCTGCCCTCGCAAACTCGGGTGGCAAACCGTGGTCGTGCAATGGCCATCTATGCGGGCAAGGATCATGGGATAGCGGTTGCTCAGTCGTTGTGGTTCAGTTCCGTTTCGGATGCAGATGACTTGGGGCGAGCGCCTCAAACGATATTCAACTGATCGACGAGGGCGCAGCGGCGGAAGCGAGTGAACGTCTTGGGCGTGGTGATGCCCTCGCCGGTGGTGGTGGCAACGCTGAAGCTGATGTAGCCTTCACCACCCAGACCAAGGCCGGCTGTACAAGGGCCGTTCTTGACGAAGATCGTCGTGTCCATTTCGCGGCCCATGCGGGTCATGTGGGCGACGTTCATGGTGTGAATCATCGCCGAGTGGCGGTAGTTGTGCTCGCTCTTCTTCGCCTCGATGATGGCGGTGTCGAGGTTGGGCACCCTCACGAGCGGCAGCACCGGCATCATTTGTTCCTCGACGACGAACAGGTCGTCGGCGGCGGTTTCTGTCATAAGCAATTCGCAGCTCGGCGCGACCTGCGCCCCGGCCACCTTTGCAAGCTTTTGCGGGCTGGCCCCGACGAAGGCCCGGTTGAGGACCGGGTGCGAGCAACCACCATCCCCGGGCTTGAAGGTGAAGACCTCGCTGCGGATCTTGTCCGCCTGCTGAGCCCTGAGCAAAGCCGCTCCCTGGCGCCGCATCGCGGCCATGAATTCGTCATAGACTTTGGAGACAACAAACACCTGCTTTTCGCCGATGCACAGCAAGTTGTTGTCGAAGGCCGCGCCGAAGATGATATCCTTGGCGACTTTGTCGAAATCGAGAGCGTGGCAGTCGTCAACGACGACCGGCGGGTTGCCGGGACCGGCGCAGATGGCGCGCTTGCCGGTTTTCATGGCAGCATCGACGACCGCCGGGCCACCGGTTATGCACAGCAGCGCGATTTCCTCCGCCGCGCACATCGCCTGGAAGCTCTCGAGCGTCGGCTTCTCGACGCAGCAGATTAGGTTGTCGATGCCTGTCTCTGCCAAGATGGCCTTGTTGAACTCGCGAATGGCGGTGGCCGCGCACGTCGCGCCGCCCGGGTGGGCGTTGACGACCACCGCATTGCCCGCTGCCACCATGTTGACGATGTTTCCCGCTATCGTCGGCACCGAGTGGGTGACCGGCGTGACCGCACCCACTACGCCAAACGGCGCCATTTCCTCCATGGTGATGCCGTGATCACCCGTCATACCGAGCGGCGCGAGGGACTCGACGCCGAGCACGCCCTTGATGCCCTGCAGCTTGGCGACCTTATGGTCCAGCCGGCCGATCTTGGTCTCCTCGAACTCGAGTTTGCCCCATTCCGCGGCACGGTCAAAGCACAGGGTTTTGACAACCTCGACGGCCTTCGCGCGGGCGCCGTAGCCCTGCGTGCGCAGCTGTTCGAAAGCCGCACGCGCGGCCCGGCAGGCATCGGGCATCGTGTCGAACACACCGTGCCTGCCACCGCGCTCCAAACTCGCCGGCACGGTAACCGTACCCGTGTTGAGTTGCTTCATCACCTCCGTCACCACATCGCGGATGACGTTTTCGTTGATCTGGCTCATGAGAAAAATGGTTGAGGAAGATGCTTTGTTCCAGGGCTTTGTCTGCCCTTTAAGCAGTGCGCCTTCGTGAGCTGAAAACTAAAGGCTAGTTGCTGGTGTATGCGGTGTGCCCGAGGACGCGGACGTTGTCGACAATGCCGACGATGGCAGCGTCGACCGGAACGTTTTTCATGCCGTCACACTGGCGAGCGCTGCTGCCTTGAACGAACATCACGAGCTCGCCCTCGCCAGCGCCGAGGCAATCGAGGGCCACAATCGTGTTGCTCCCGGGCTTGAGCCGCTCGGGGTTGTCCGGATCGGCCAGCATCGGGCGCACCATGAGGAGCTTGCGCCCCGACATGCTGACGTCCTTTTTGGTCGCGACGACCGAACCGATGACCTTGCCGAGGAACATCTACTTGCTGGCCGCCTTTTTGGCTGCCGTGGCGCGGGGGATCACCGTTTCAGTCTCGTCGTGCGGGCGGGCGATGACGTGTGCACTGACGACTTCGCCGTACTGGCCGGCGCTCTCGGCACCGCTCTCGATGGCGGCTTTGACCGCGGCGACGTCACCAGTGACGACTGAGGAAACGAGGCCACTGCCGACACCCTTCATCGGGCCGGCCAGCTCCACGTTCGCCGCCTTGAGCATAGCGTCCGTGCCTTGCACGAGAGCCACGAGGCCTTTGGTTTCCAGAATGCCAATTGCTTGTTTTGCCATGGTTTTGAAGAGGTAAGGTTTTCGGAAGAAAAGGTTTTGCGTCGAAGACTTGGGAAGGAGACCAGCAGTCAGAAGCGTGGGCTTTACGGGTCCGGCACAAGTCCCTCACAAGCCTTTGAACTTTCGGTATCCGCTGAGGTTTGATTAAAGGGGGCGGTCAGGAGGTTAATTTGCGGTGGACTTCGCGGGCGACCACCAGTTCTTCGTTCGCCGGAATCACCATGATTTTGACCGGGGAGTCGTCGGCGCTGATGACCCCCTCTTTACCGCCGCGCACCGCTGCGTTGCGCTTGGGGTCCAGCACGATGCCGAAGGGCTGCAGGTTCTCGCAGACGGCCGCGCGCACGGCAGTGTCGTTTTCGCCGATGCCAGCAGTGAAGCAAAGCGCGTCGAGCCCGCCGAGCTCGAGGTAAAAACTGCCGGCCCAGTGGCGCAGGCTGTGGATGAGCACGCCAAAGGCAAGCTTTGCCGCCTCGTTGCCCTGCTCGATGGCAGCGTGAACGTCGCGCATGTCATTGCTGGCGCCGTCGGAAAGGCCCAGCAGGCCGCTTTCCTTGTTGAGCTGGCGCACCGCTTCGCCGTAGCCGATCCCGAGTGCTTTCGCCGCGTAGGGTAAGGCCATCGCATCGAGATCGCCGACGCGATTGTTTTGCGGCAAACCGCTCTGCGGCGTGAAGCCCATGCTGGTACCGATGGCCACGCCGTCACGGATTCCTGTGACAGAGCTGCTGCCGCCGAGGTGGCAGGATATGACCCGCAGCGGCGCCTTGCCGGTGTCACGCGGACCGTCGACATAGAGCCCGCGGACGCATTCCGCGACATCGCCCCGCAGGCAAAGCTCGGCCGAGCGCTCGGCAACAAACTTGTGGCTGGCGCCGTGAAAACCGTAGCGGCGGATGCCGAGGTCGCGCCAGGCCTTCGGGATTGCGTAGTGGCTCGCCGCTTCCGAAACCCACTGGTAAAAGGCGGTCTCGAAAAGCGCCACCCGTCGCGCCTTGGGCAGCTTTTCCGCGAAGCTGCGGATGCCCGCGGCGTAGGGCGGATTGTGCGCCGGGGCCACTTCCGCAAAACCTTCGAGCGCGGCGATCATGGCGTCGTCGCCTTCCACGCAGCCGCTGAGGTCCTTGCCCATCACCGTCTTGAAGCCGACGGCGTCAATGTCCTCGGCCCGTTCCAGAAAGCCTTCGGCCTTCAGCGCCGCGAGCATCTCGTCGATGGCGGCGCCGTAGTCCGTGACCCGCTCAAAGCCACCTTTCGCCAACGCTGTAGCCGCTGACTCGTCGATCGAGAACAGCTTGTACTTCAGCGAGGTGCTGCCGAGGTTGGCGATGAGGATGCGCATGGGCTACGGGGTTCTGTCGGCGGATAGTCCTTCGTCTTTTTCGTTCACCGGGTCGACCGGACGCTGGTTCGGACCAGGGACTTACCGCCCGGGGACGAGGCGACCGGGCTAACCGATCCACGAGCCCAGTTTCGTCAGGTCGTCGTGGGGGCGGGGAATGACTTGGACGGCGACGACTTCGCCGATGCTGCTGGCGGCTTCAGCGCCAGCTTCGATGCCTGCCTTGACGGCGGCGACGTCACCGTTGAAAAACGCCGTTACCAGCCCGCTGCCGACTTTCTCCCAGCCGGACATCGTGATGTCCGCGGATTTTAGTGCGGCGTCGCTGGCTTCCATGAGGGCGACGAGACCCTTGGTCTCGATCATGCCGATTGCTTGTTTGGCCATGGGAATTGGTTGGTTTGGAGAGGTTTCGAGTTGGGCGCGGGTTACGCGTCGAAGGCCTTCAGAAGGTCCGGGTGGGGGCGAGCCATGACGTGGCTGGCGACGAGTTCGCCGACGCGGCTGGCGGCTTCGGCCCCTGCCTCGACGGCTGCCTTCACGCTGCCCACATCGCCTTTGACCATGACGGTGAGAAAGCCGCCGCCGATCTGCACTTGCTTGACCAGGTTGACGGAGGCCGCCTTGACCATCGCGTCGCTGGCTTCGATCGAGCCGGTGAGGCCCTTGGTTTCAATGAGTCCGATGGAGTCCATGATGATGAAAGTCGGTTAGTCCTTAGTCGTTTCGTCTTGAGTCAAATTTTGGCGACTTGCGCTCCGGTTTCGCGTGATTTGCCGGGCGGATTCGTCAACGTCATTTCAGGAGTTCGCACGGCACTTCCGGGCCGAAGCCGCAGGCGTTGCCCTCGTCGGTGTCGATGTGCACTTCGAGCTTAAACTCGGGTTTTACGCGAACGAAGATGCGGTCGAAGGTGGTGCCCAGTTCGCCGCCGACACGCAGGCGCATGAAGTCCTTGTCGCTCACACCGTAGTGAGCGGCGTCATCGGGGTGCATGTGCACGTGTGGTGCAGCGCGAATTACGCCCTTGTCCATCTCGAGAAAACCCGCGGGGCCCATCAGCATGCAGCCGGGCGTCCCGTCGATATCGCCGGATTGCCGCACCGGAATCTTGAAGCCCAGCGAGATCGCGTCCGTATAGGCGAGCTCAACCTGGTTAAGGTTTCGGCAGGGCCCCAAAATCCGCAGGTTGGAAATGATCCGCGAGCGCGGGCCGATCAGCGTGACCGATTCCTTTGCGGCGTATTGTCCTTCCTGGTACAGCCACTTCATGGGCGTGAGCTCGTGCCCCTTGCCGAAAAGCGTTTCGACGGCCTGTGGCGTCAGGTGGCAGTGGCGCGCGCTGACATTGACGACGAGCGGGTTTGGCTGGTCGCTGGCCGCACCGTTGCGCGTAGCGACATTCCGAAGCGCGGCGCGGACCATCCGCTCCACTGTCGCGCGATCAACCTGGGGTTGGTTTGCAGTTGCCATACCGGGGTTCAAGGCGAAAAATCCCAACTAAACCCACGCAAGTCAACATTTTTGTTGCAGCAAACGGAAATTTTCGGAAAGAACAAAGCAACGCAGCTGGCGAATGTGGCCGTCATGGGCGATCACCGGGGCACGGGAAGTTCTTCGCAAACATGCTTACCCCTGAACGGCAGCAGCAGATTCTCGAGCTGGTCGAAGCGAAAGGCGCGGTGCGGACCGTCGACCTCGCCGAGCAGTTTGGCGTCACCGACGAGACCATCCGGCGCGACCTCCAGGCGCTGGAAAACGCCGGGCACATCAACCGCGTGCACGGCGGGGCGGTCAGCCTCACGGCGCGGCCGAAGCTCCAGTCGTTCAGCGAGCGGCGCGTGGTGGAGGTCGAGCGCAAGCGGGCGATCGCACGGGCGGCGCTCGAGCTCGTGCAACCGGGTGAAGTGCTCGCCTTCGACAGTTCCACGACCGCCTTCGAGCTGGTTTGCCTGCTGCCCGACCAGCCCGGACGGGTCATCACCAACGCCCACCCGGTCCTGCACCAGCTCGTCGACGCGCAGCACCTGCAGCTGGTCTGTACCGGAGGCCGCTACCACGCGACGACGCGCAGCTACAACGGCGTCGACGCCATCGCCCTGCTGCGCAAGCACCACATCCAGAAGGCGATCATCAGCTGTGTGGGCCTCGACCTTGAGCACGGCGCCAGCGAGGGCTTCGAGCAGCAGGCGGTCTTCAAAGAGGCCCTCGTTCAACACGCCGACGAGGTGATCCTGCTCTGCGACGCCACCAAACTCGAGCACCGCTCCGAGTACTTCTTCTGCCCCCTGGAACGCGTCACGCACTTGATTACCGACGCTGGCGCGTCTGCCGGGTTTGTCGGAAAGCTTCGGGATGCCGGAGTCGATGTGACGCTGGCTTGAGGCCCCTGGGTCCCGCGCTTCCCGGCCCTTTTTCCCGCTCGCCAAGACACCTCGGGCGCCGCAGGCTCGTGGATTATGGACGACAAATGGCCGCCGAAGGCCTACAAGAACGCGGATTTTCTGAACAGCCGCGCCGCGCGGCAGATTCGCATCATGTGTGAACTGACGGAGCCCGGCGAACGGCTCAGTAAGGCGGGGGTCCGCAATACGATCGTGTTCTTCGGGTCAGCGCGGATTCCTCCGGCGGAGATTGCCGACGAGCGTCTGCGCGAGGCTGAGGCAGCGGCGAACGCCGCTCCCGACGACGAAGCCGCTCAGACGGCGCTGGTCAAGGCGCGCCGTTTGCAAAAGGCTGCGCCGTTTCACGATGCCGCGCGGCAGCTGGCCCGCGAGCTGGCCTCGTGGTCCGTGCAGCTGAAGCCCAAGCAGCGATTCTACGTCTGCACCGGCGGCGGTCCGGGCCTCATGGAGGCGGCCAACCATGGCGCTCACGATGTCGGCATGCCCAGCCTGGGCCTCGGGATCAGCCTGCCCAACGAGCCCGACCTCAACCCGTACGTCACGCCGGAGCTGGGCTTCGAGTTCCACTACTTCATGATTCGCAAGTACTGGTTTGCGTACATGGCCAAGGCGATGGTCGTTTGTCCCGGCGGTTTTGGGACGATGGACGAGTTTTTCGAGCTGCTGACCCTGATCCAGACTCACAAGACGGAGAAATATGTGCCGATCGTCCTGCTGGGCAAAGCGTTCTGGACCTCGGTGATGAACTTCGACGCCTTTGTCGAATGGGGCGTCATCTCGCCGGAAGATCTGCGCATCTTCAAGGTCTGCGACGATGTCGCCGAAGCCCGAGACTGGATTATCGCCGAACTCACCCGCGAGCACCTTTCCCCTAAAATCACCCAACCCGACCCCTTCGACGGCGTCCCGTTGAAAGATCCGATGTAGGGAGACCTTCATTTGCTGCGAGTACGCGAACCCGCTTCGTGATCTTCGTGGCTGTTGAGTGGCTTCCGGGCTGACTCATCCGCCTTCACAACTGCTCGCGCAACCACCTGCGTTCTTCCGGCGGGCGTTGGCGCAGGACGTCGGAGAGTTCGTGCAGCAGTTGCTCTGGTGTGTAGTTGGCCGTGGTGGCGAGGTGCAGCAGAAGCGCGGCGCGGGGAATGCGGTAGCGCGTACGGGCATTTTCGCGGGAGCGCCCGCGTTTTTCCGGGGCTCGGAGCAGATGGGCAAAAACTTCGCCGCTGTCGCAAAGATTGCGGAAGTACTGCGCGCTGGCACCGAGGCAGTCGGCGGCCTCCTGCGGACTGAACCACTGCTGCCCCGGCGGCAGCGGGCAAGCGAAGTCGTGTGAGGCGGGCGGGGTCGCATTGCTGGCGACCGCCGTGGGCGGGGCCGCATTGCTGGCGACCGCCGCGGGCGGCGCCGCAGTCGGCGTGACGGTGGCAGGCCAGAGCCGACGGCGCGGTTGCGGGATGGGAGTCATGGGAACGCTTCGTGAGTAGCAGGCAGGTCAGGCGCGTGAGGGTTGACGGTTGGACGGCTCGGCAGCAGTGGTCTTCCGCCCACCGGCGCGGCTGGGGCGGCGCTCGCGATAGCCCTCACGCTCGAGGTAGTCCTCGACGAGCTTGTGAATCAGCCCGGAAAGCGGCCGGTTGTCGTCAAAGGCCGCCTGGCGAGCGAGGTCACGCGTGTCCGTTGGCAAACTGACCGACACGCTGATTCGGGGGTTGGAGTGTTTGGGAACCGTTTTCATGGTGGCAAAATGTTCATCTTTTTCGAGGCCCAGGGCAAGCGTAATTTTCAGTAGTTGACAGAAATAATAAATTTTGCCGGAATTGACGGAAATCCGTTGTCTACCGTGAGCGACCTCAAACACAAAACCGTCGGCGTGTCCTTCCATCCGGAGTTACGCCAGCGCGCGATGGATCGCGCCAAGGCCCTTGGCCTCTCTTTCAGCCGCTACGTGGCGCTGTGCGTCGAGTCCGACCTCGGCGACCGCCCGGCTCCGCTGAGCCCGGAAATCGCCTCCAACGAGGACGCCGGGGCGGGCGCAAGCCCGGTACCCGGCTCGCTGGAGTACCTTGCCGCGCGGCAAGCCGGGCGCTGGCCCGAAGCGTCTCCCGAGGCCGTCAATCTCGAAGCGGCGATCGATGCGGGCGGCGAGTACAGCGCCGCGAAGGCGCGCAGCATCGCCTTCGAAGAAGACGTCGAGAGCATCCTGCGCGCTGAGGAGGTGTGCTACGAACGCCTCGCCTCCATCGCGCACCTGCGTACGGATTTTCTGATCCAGCACGCGGTGGAAACTCGTGATACTCCGTTCAAGATCGCATTGGAGTGCAAACACACCCTTCGTGGTCGCGACACCCTCACACTCGGGCAATTGATCGTGCTGCGCAGCCTGCCCGCTATCGACGCTGTCATCCTCTGCGTGCCCTACACCAGCAACCTGGACAAGCACCTCAAGGCCACCTTCAGCCAGCAGGGCCTTCCCCTCGCCACCCCCGACACCCTTGCCGACGTGCTCGCCGAAACCTGCGCGAACCTCGAGGAAACAGCTGGCTGAATGGCCTGCGGAAGCGCGTTTCGGAGCCTGTTGCGCAGGGGGCCGCTCCGCGCCTCAGCCAGCCAGCGCCCGCACGAAGCCCGCGGGGTCTTCGTCGCGGAAGAACGCGCTTCCGGTAACAAAAACGTCTGCCCCGCGTTCGCGGCACTGAGGGCCGCTCTGGCGGTCGACACCGCCATCGACCTCGATCCGGAAGGTTAGGCCACGCTCGGCACGGAGGTGGCTCAGCCACTGGATTTTGGGCAGCACATCGTTGCGAAACGCCTGCCCGCCAAAGCCGGGTTGCACTGTCATCAGCAGGGCTATATCGAGCTGGTCGAGGTAGGGCAGCAGCTCTTCGGCAGGCGTGTCGGGGTTTACGGCCAGGCCCACCCGGCAGCCGTGCCCGCGGATCGCCGCCAGCGTGGCGGCAAGATCGTAATCGGGCTCGGTATGGACGGTGATCTGCTCTGCCCCGGCCTCGGCAAAGGCGTCGATGAACAGGTCGGGCCGCGCCAGCATCAGGTGAACATCGAAGAACAGCTTGCAGCGCTTGCGCAGCGCTTCAACGGTCTTCGGGCCGAAAGTCAGGTTCGGCACGAAATGGCCATCCATGATGTCGAGGTGCAGCCACGACACGCCGGTCATGCGTTCAGCGAAAGCGGCGCTGTCAGCCAGCGCAGCGTGGTCGCCAGCAAGGATCGAAGGGGCAACGAGGGGGGACAGTGGGCTTACCATACACTGTTGACGGCGTGGTGAATCTTGTCGGCGAGTTCTTTGGCCAATACCGGCAGGGCTTGGTATTCGGCGTTGGGAAAGTTTGCCAGGGCGAAGGCCGTCGTGGCGGCAAAGAACGGGCGGTCACGGAAGAGTACTTCGCCATCGGGCCCGCGCAGCGTCACGCTCGCGTCGAGCACCAGCTGGAAGGTTTCACCGCGTCCGGTATCGGTGGGCAGGGTGGTGATCATGCGGCGGCTGAAGTCGGTCAGCACGACCTCCAGCCTGGCGGCGTTGGCGGCGTCCTGGTCGGCCAGGGCAAGCTTGCCCGGTTCCTGCAGAAACCGGTCGCGGATTGCCCCGGTAACGGGTGCGCTCGCCCGGGGCACCAAGGCCTGGTTCTGCACGGGCGCGACCCACACCCGGTCGAAAGGCGGCTCGGAGCCGTCGCCAAGCGCGTAGTGGGCACAGCCAGCCACCACCACCGCAACCGCGGCCAGGGCCGCGGCAAAGTACCTATGGTGCCCCGTTTTCATCGGCGTCGGTTTCCCCCTCGTCCTCCATGCCCGGCCGTTCGAGTATATACTGGCGGGGGTGCTGGTAGCGACCAAAGACCCAGTCCGCGGGGGTTTTAGGCGGCTCTTCTCCGGATTCGATCCTCGCGATCAGGTCCTGCGCCTCCTGGGCAGTCGCGGAGTCCGGCGCGATCGTGATGGACTCGTTGAGGAAGATCAGCGCGGCTTCGTCCAGGTTGCGGTAGAACCAGTAGAATTCGCCGAGCAGGTATTTGCTGCGCGAAAGGGTGTCGCGCATTTCCTGCAGCCCTTGCTGCGCCTCCTCGGTTCGCGGAGAGCGCTCAAAGAGAATCAGAAAGTCTTCATAGTAGCGGATCGACTCGCGAGTCGCCGCCTGATCGTACTCCGGCCCCTGCACGAATTCGCGGTACAGCTGCGCGAGCCGCAGGTAGGCGTCGGCTGTCTGCACACTGCGCGGGTAATTGTTGATCAGGCGGTCGAGCGCGCCGATGGCCTCTTCGGGACTGGCGACTTTTTCGTACAGTTCCGCCATGCCCATCAGTGCCTGCGGAGCAAGCTCGCTGAACGGCGCGTAGCGCACTACCGCCGCCATGATGTCGACACCGGTGCGTCGGTCCTTGAAGCCGGGGATGACGCCAAAGTAGCGCGGACGCTCCCCTTCCAGGATGCGGTTGCCCATGGAATAGAGGTCCTCGACCACCTGGTTGAAGCCACCGTAGCCGGGATAACGCGAGAGGATGGCCGTGTATTCCCCGAGGGCCTTCTCGAACTGGTGGCGGCGGGAAAAGATGGTTCCGCGCTGATAGTGGGCCTCGCCAGCTACGCTCGAGCGCGGGTGGTCCTCGACCACGTCCTCGAAGCGTTCGAGCGCGTCGTTAACTTCGCCCGCCTCCAGCTTGTCCATACCACGCTGGAAGAGCCGCTGTGCAACGGCCTCGTCAGTGGTGGCCTCGTCGCGCGCGGCCGCGGCCGGTTCATCTGGCGTGGGTTTTGGCGGTTGATACTTGCCGCGGGGGGCGGCGGAGACCGCGCCGGCAAGCAGGCTCAGCACCAGCGGCCAAAGCCAGCGGTTCGGGTTGAGGCGAAGGCGGAAAACCATAGGACGAATCAGGCGCGAAGATTGCGCGAAAGCGCTCATGCAATAAGGCTACGCCGCTTCGCTGCAAACCGAAAAGCAAGCCGCAGGCTGAGCGCCCGTGTTTTCCGGACACCCCCTTATACCATCTTGCCTGAGAGCTCGGTAAAGTGATCGAGATGATTTTGGATGCAGAGCAAGGCAGCGAGGGCGGCGGCTGGGCTTGTAGGCCCCGCATCGGCGTCGCGAACGCCGGGCGGCGGCTGCCGGTAGCCTGCAGCCCGCCGCTCGAGCTCAGTTGACGCGTTGGGCCATGCGCTTGATGAGCGTGAGGAGGAAGCCATTTTCGCCCCCGGCTTCACGGACCTTGGCGATGGCGGCGTCAGTGTGCTCTCGGGCTTTCTGACGGCTGACTTCCAGACCGAAAAGCGCGGGATAGGTCATTTTTGCGTTCTCGGCGTCAGCTCCTACCGGTTTGCCCATCGCGTTGGAGTCGGACGTGACGTCGAGGACATCGTCGATAATCTGAAAGGCGAGGCCGAGGTGGCGCCCAGCGGCACGCATGGCTTCGACCGCCTCGGGGCGGGCCGAGGCCAGCCGCGCACCCATGGTCAGGCAGGCGGTGATCAGCGCGGCGGTCTTGTTTTCGTGAATGAATTCAAGACGGTCGGCGGTAGGCGCCTGTTGCTCGCCCTCGAGGTCCTCCTGCTGGCCCCCGATCAGGCGTTCGCTGCCGGCCGCATCGCCAAGGTCGCGGACGAGAGCGGTGGCAAGCTCGGGGGTTCCGTGGTAGGCCTCGGCGAGCCACCACAGCGCCCAGGTCAGCAGGGCGTCACCGGCGAGCAGCGCGGTGGACTCGTCGAAGGCGACGTGGCAGGTGGGCCGGCCCCGCCGCAGCTCGGAGTCGTCCATGCAGGGCAGATCGTCATGGATGAGGCTGTAGGTGTGCAGGGCCTCGACCGCCGCGGCTGCGGGCATGGGATCGTGCGCGCTGGGAAAAAGCTCTGCGCTGGCCAGCAGCAGGCAAGGCCGCAGACGCTTGCCGCCAGCCAGCAGGCTGTGGCGCATGGCGGCATGGAGCCTTGCAGGGCGGCGGTCGGCCGGCGGCGCCATCTGGTCGAGGGCGGCTTCCACGCGCTCGCGGTAGCCGTTCAAGCGGTCATCGAAGGAAACGGCGGGGGAAGTGGCCGAGGCAGAGGTCATTGCGGGAAAAAACAAACAGCGATAACGGCAGGCACAAGCAAAACGTGACCGGCATTTCAAGCCCGAAGGCTCCGGCTTGACAAGCGCACCGCCAGGCGCAAGGGAAGCGCGATGCCAACGTACGAATACCATTGCACGGCGTGCGAACGCCACATGGAGGTCTTCCAGTCCATGCGGGACGACCCGCTCTCAACCTGCCCGGAGTGCGGTGTCGAAGGCAAAATCGTGCGCAAGATTTCCGGTGGCGCCGGCATCATTTTCAAGGGCAGCGGCTTCTACGAAACCGACTACAAGCGCTCCGCCGAATCCAAGGAAGGCACGACCACAAAGGAAGGCGGCGAAAAAGGCGGCGAGAGCAAAGCCGAAAGCAGCGGCGAGTCGAAGGGCGGCGGAGGCCAGGGGGCGTCCAAGGCTGCCCAGGGTGGCGAAGCAGCCAAGAGCGGCGGGGAGTAGACGGAGCCCTGACCCCGCAATTCGGGTGGGGCATTCGCGATCTTAGCACGGTTGGGCCCGAACGGCTGTGTCCGTGCTCCGCGGGGCATTTCCTTGGATTGACTTCCCCGAGGGCCCGCTGCAGGCTGCGCGATATCCGTATGGCCCGTACCAGATCAGGTCCTTCCACCGTCGGGCTC
>JBHJGW010000036.1:0-5499 GCA_050331415.1 Opitutales bacterium
GGAGTCCTCCTTGCCACGAGCACGGAGCAATCGTCGTGCGCTTTCCCAAAATCGCGCATCAGCACACCCGCGACTACCAGGAGCGAGGCGGCGGCCACATTCCTCAGACCCTGCAGGTTCGCGCGAGTAGAGATGCCGTCACTGTTCATGATGAGCGCGCTCCCTGGCGGCCAGTCCACCTCCACCGTTTCCAGGGCGCGGATCGCATGGCCGAGCGTCCCATTCTTCGACACGAGCGAACTCGCGCGACCGCGAAATCCCAAAAAATAGGCTTCCACGTTTCCGACTCCGCAAAATTGCACCCGAGCCGGATCTTCGCTCACCCGGGCGACCCCGGCGGCGGCACCCCGGGTGGAACGCAAAGCGACATGGATGCGCTCAATGCACTCCTGGGGGCTTTCGAAGGGCTCGGATTCGAAGACTTCGGCAGCTGCCATGCTGGCATCGTGCGCCTTCTGCCCGTGCCCGAGGCCATCGGCGAGCAACAACCACCAGTCTCCGCGGTGCCAGCGAATGCGCATCTGGTCCCCGGAAACGGTTTCGTGGCGGCAAGGGCGGTTGAGCCCTTCGACCTGAAGGCGTGCAGGCCGTGGCTCCGACAGGTCGAGCCTGCAGCGGAGCACCGTGCCCTGCTGAGGCGTGCTGAAGATTTCGAAGTCGTCGGCCAGGCGCCTCAGGGAACCCAGTCCGAGCCCGGCGCTGTTGGCCCGGCTGCTGAACCCGTCTCGGCTGGATTTAGCGAGGTCGCCGATTCCTGGCCCCTTGTCGATGGCCAGCACGGAAAGGGACGCGCCTGAAAACGAGGGCACTACGGCCAGATGTCCACGCCCGGCGTGGGTCAGGATGTTGGAGCCTGCTTCGGATACGACCAGGCGCAGCCGCTCTGCCAGCGACGCGTTGAGGCCGCGTGCCATGCCGTAGGCCTCTGCCTCTCGGCGCAGCGCGCCAATTGCCGAGGACTCGCCAAGGGTCATCCAAAGCTGCCGGTTTACTTCCATCGAACCAGGGTGACGTTGCAGCCCTCTCCGGGCGGACATGAAATGGAAAAGCGATGGCTGAGGTTTTTTGCACCTGAAAGACCCTTACCCATTCCCTTGCCCGTAGTATATCCGGGGCGTAAGGCCTGTTCAACTTCCGGGATGCCGGGACCCTGGTCCCTGAAGAGCAGCTGCAAACCGGTGCGGCCGTTTTCGCGGATCGTGCTGATCTTCATCTCGCCACCCCCGCCGTGGATCAGGGTGTTGCGCGCAATCTCGCTCGCTGCGGTGACGAAGCGCGTGCAATCAATCATTTTGAAGCCCATCTGTTTCATCGTTTCCATGACGAGTCGACGGGCTTGCGGGAGTTGGTGCTCACTGCGAATCTGCAGGGTCCTGGCCGTCATCGGAGTCCACGCTTGGGGTTAGCGCCTCGCCGTCCACGGTGGCATCCCGCAACAGCCAGACGCCCTTTTCCAGATTTAACGCGGTCCTGACGCCCGCCAAATTGATGCCCAGTTCCACCATGGTGATAGCAACTGCAGGTTGCATACCTACGACGACGGTACGCGCGTCGAGCAGGCTGGCGATCTGCGCAATATTAGCGAGGACCCGCCCGATAAAGGAGTCGACGATATCGAGCGCGGAAATGTCGATAATGACCCCGCGGGCACGCCAATCGAGAATTCGCTGCGAAAGGTCCTCCTGCAGGCTCAGCGCTAGCTGATCGTCCATGTCGATCTGAATCGACACAAGAGCGAGGTCGCCCATTTTGAGCACGGGAATTGTCGAACTCATCGTGCGCTCAGGCCTTGCCTGCAGGGTTGACCGCGAGGCGTTTCAGGGCGTCCTTAAAGGCGTCCGACAGAGTGGCGCGAGTAGTGACTTCGGAAAGCTCAACGCCGAGATGCACGATCGTCTGAGCAATCTGCGGTCGGATGCCGCTGACGTAACACTCCGCGCCCATCAGCCGCGCCGCTGCCACAGTCTTGAGCAGGTGTTGCGCGACCTGCGTGTCCACCATGGGGACGCCCGTAATGTCGAGAATGGCAATGTCGGCATTGTTGCGCACGATCGACTCGAGCAGCGCTTCTGTGACCGTCTGCGCGCGGGAGCTGTCCAGGGTGCCGATGAGAGGCATGGCCAGGATGCCCGGCCAAAGCTGGACCACCGGAGTGGATAGCTCCATCATTTCGTCGCGTTGCCGCTCGATCGTCTGTTCGCGCGTCTCGATGGAAACCTCCGCTATATACAGCCCCAACTGATCGAGAAACAAACTGGCACGCCAAATCTCATCGATAAATCCGGGGCCTCCGCCCGAGATATCGCGCATTGCCCGAAACAGGGGTTTTTTCAGGGCAAAGACGAAGGTAGCGGCCTGCGTCGGCAGCAGACCCTGCTGGTTGCGCTTCGAGGCAACCTCGCTCAGGAAGCCTTTGCACTCATCCCACGCGGAGGTGTTGAGGGCATCGCTCTCGGGTGACGTCCGGACTGCGGTCGCAAAAAGTTGCAGGAACTCTCGCGACTCCTGCCTGAGCTCCCGCTGAGAAAGGCGTTCGGTATGGACGGTATCTGAATTGAGTTGCTCACTAATCCAGGCGTCGAGCAGGTCTTCGAGGTGTCCGGAGACAACTTGCGATAGAATGCGGTTAGATTCGTTCATGGGTTGGGGAGTTGGAATAGCAACAGAGCGGCATGCCTGCCAAGACCTCGGCGCGCTTGATGCGAGCAGACATTTCCCGCAGCCTGCTGGCAACCGCAAAGCTCCCAAAGGGCCATAACTTGGGGCGAAACCAACCTAAAATTCAAGTGAGCGGCTGAGACACACTCCATGAAAGCCTGATTTAGCGCAGCGACTCCTATCGTCCAGCAAGAACATCCTGAGCGGTCTTGAAGTGCAGTTTGGCAAATTGCCCGAGCCGCTCGGAGCCGTGACGGGCAATAAGATCGCGTGCCTGCTGTTTGACGGCAGCGGAAGCTCCCTTTTTCAACTCGAATCCGGCCTCTTCGCCAAGAGCCTTGAGCCGACGAACGTACTCAGCGCGAGCACAGATCGAAGCAGCTGCGACCACCGGGTCTTCCTCCGCGCGGGTGCGCTGCCGCAGGTCGAAGGCCTTGCTCTTCAGCATCGGACCCGTCCAGTCGCGCTTGCTGAATTGGTCCAGCAAACCCCACGGCACGCTCCGCTCCTCGAGCGCCCCGTCAAGGCACTTGGCGTGCTGCCAGCCCATCAGGCGGTTGAGGTTGCGCCCGAATTTCGCCCACAGTTCGTTGTACTTCGGCATGCTCAGAGCCATGCGCTTGACGACGACGCCCTCCGTTTCGCGGATGAGCTTATCGAGGCGCAGGATAGCGGCGTCGCTGCCGATGTTCTTCGAGTCCTGAATACCCGCGCTGCGCCAGGCGCGAACCATGTCACCATCGGCCACGACACAGCAAGTCACGACCGGCCCGAAGAGGTCACCCTTGCCGGACTCGTCCATTCCAGCGTGTGCCTCGAACCAGTCGGGGTGGTTCACCTCCTCGTAGCCCAAAGTCGGTGTGCCGGTAATCTCGCCCTCCAACGTAAACGTTACGAAGTCTTCTGTCTTCTTACCCTGAATGACGACTTTGTACTTACCGGCCTTGGTTGGCTTAGCATAGGCGACCACGTTGATATCTTCGCCACGGTAGGCGAAACGCGAGTAGTCCACATCGAAGAAGAACCAACCGTGATCCTCGCACCAGTCGCCTAGACGGTCGAGCTCGTCTTCAGTCAACTCAGCCGTGTGGGAGGCTTTTTTTTTGGGCGCGCCCGATGCGGCCTTCTTAGCGGTTTTCTTCGTTGGCATGAACCGGTCAGTCAAACAGCCGTCCGGGCACAAGACAACGGCAAAGGGTAGCGCGGGAGTCTTGTGCCGAAAGGCAAGCCGGGCTAGCCTTGACGTGTGGCCCGCAAATTCCCAGCCCAGCCCTGCGCCCTCTGCGCCCGCCTGACGCCCCCGGAGCACCTCGAAAAGCACCACCTCGTGCCGCGCTCAGAAGGCGGCACCGAGACCATTGTCGTCTGCCGGAACTGCGGCGACCAAATCCACCTGCTCTTTTCCAACGATGAGCTCCGCGACCACTACCCGACCCTGGAAAAACTCCAGGGCGAGCCACGTATCCAAAAATGGGTTCAATGGATCCGGCAGCGCAACAGCTTCACCTTTTCGATGAAAACCAAAAAACGCCGCTGAAAGGCGGCGCACAGCCTCGAGACAGGGCTCTTCGGGATCCCCCTGCTGGCTCAGGTGGCGAACCGCTCGCGGTAGTCTTCGATTGAAGCCTGCACAATAGCGGTGGCCTCGCCAGCCCCGTAAGTTCCGAGCACGTCGACCTTCGACTTCTTTCCGGGTTCCTGCTTGTAGGTGCTGAAATAGTGCCAGAGACGGTTTACCATGTATGACGGCAAATTGGCCATGTCCTTCACCCCTCCCCACGCGAGGTCGCCATCAAGGATGCCAATAATTTTTTCGTCGGACTTGCCGTTGTCGCGGGTGCGGATGCCACCGACCACGCGCGCCGTCAGCAATACTTCGGAGCGGTTGATTTCATGCTCGCTGAGGACACAGATATCCAGCGGATCCTCGTCACCGGCCTCGGCTTCAGGGCAAAAGCGGGCAACACGGTCCCCACAAAGCGTTTGCGGCACAATCCCGTAAACGGCGGGCGGCAGTGACGAATTGCGCTGTGGTCGGTCTACGCGCAGAAAACCGTAATGCGGGTCGAGCTCGTATTTGATGAGATCGAACGGCGTTATCTCGACGTAGACATTCACCGCTCCCGGAGCTTCCGGCCCAGGCTCGATGCCGTGCCAGGGGTGCGGTCGATATCGCTCGTAAAAATGAGTCGCTTCTCCTCCCATGCCCGCGACCAAAATCCAACCAGGAGGTTTTTCCAACGCCAAAAAGGCGCGAGCGTCTGCCACCGCTCGGCCTGCGGCAAGCCCGACGCCCAAGTCCCTCTTTCGGCCGACGGGGAATGCCACGAGGCTACGGCCGCCCTTTCCTCATGCGCCGAATTTACGGAGGCGGCCGGCGTAACCGAGCGCGAGCGGCATCAGCTCAGGTGCGGGAAAACGGGGGCCAAGACTTCCCGCGAGGCAGGCCTTTTCGCCGAATGTCGTCACACCATCGGGACGCTGAGCGCGGGGGGCGTGCAGAAGCGTCGGCACCGGGTGCCAGGAATGCGCCTTGAGCGTTGCAGGGGTGGAATGGTCACCGGTGACGAGGAAAACGTCCGGATGCAATGCCCGGAGTGTGGGGATGTGCGTGTCGACAGCTTCGATCAATTTCCGCTTAGCGTCAAAATCGCCATCTTCGCCATAGGCGTCGGTTTTCTTGATGTGGACGAAGAAAAAGTCCGCCTCCGGCCAGGCAGTTTTTACTGCGGTGAATTCGGCAGCGGGATCGTCAACGACCTCGGTGGCTTCCATGCCGAGCAGCCGCGATACCCCTCGGTACATTGGATAGGCGGCCACAGCGCGGCAGCGCATGCCCGT
>JBHJGW010000037.1:0-22120 GCA_050331415.1 Opitutales bacterium
GACGCGGCGGACGGCGTCGGCAACGTCGGTGGCGGCGAAACGCGAAAAGTCTTCTGCAGAGAGGGTGTTGACAAAGGTGTCGGCGTCGAGGCGCAATTCGAGGTTGGCAAGGACCTGGTCGACCTGGGCTGCCTCGAAGACGACGTCCTCGAGTTGTGCGACCTGTTCTTCCGTCGCTTCGGTCGGAAGGGTCTGCATTGGGATGTTCTGCACATTCTCCTGATCGGCAATGACTTGTACATTTTCGATGCGAGAAGTGCGGTAGTCGGCCTTGGTGGCGACGAGTGAGCGGGTTCCGGCAGGAACGTTCAGAATCAGGTACTCGCCGGAAGAGTCGGAGATGCCGATGAGCGACTCGTCGTTGTCCACGAGAACAGTGGCATTGGTGATGGCAGTGCCGGTTTCCTGATCGACAATGCGCCCCGTCAGGGTGCCAGTGGCGGTTGTTTCCACCTCAGTCGGCGAGGCCTCCGGGTTAGTTTCGCCAGTTTGGGCCGTCAGCGTGGAGATGCCGAAGAGAATAAAGGTCGCGAGGCGAGCCCACAGGCCGAGGCCGGGTCGCGTATCGGTGAAAGGCGAAGCAAACATAACAATTCTGAGAAGAACGGCGAAGCTCGCAGCGGCTTTCGCTCAAATTCAACCCTAAAGAAGGCACCTTACACCTTTTTCACACATGCGTAACATTAGCAAAGCTTCAACCCACAGGCGACGGCAATATGCCCGGCAAAGCCCGGCTCAGGGGGGCGCCGTGCGTTCCTCGCCCTGCCCTGCCCGAGCCGGGCTTGCCGAGTCGTCGGCTGCTGCCTGGGCTTGCTCCGTCCGGAGGGCTTCGGCCAGGTCCGCGTGGGCCCTCTGGTTGACCGGGTTATCCGGTTCGAGCGAAATCAAACGCCGGGCGTACGAGAAAGCCTCTTGGAGGCGCCCGAGTTCGTAAGCGGTCCGCATGGCTCCCCGCAGGCCCTTTACGTCATTGGGGGCCACTGAAAGGAGGTGTTTCCAGTGCGCCATGGCGGCTTCGGGGTTTGCAGAACGGGTCTCGTGGACGGCGAGCAGGCCGAGGTTTGCGGGGATGTCGGGGTAGATGCCGCGTACGGTCTCGAGGTGGGCGTAGCTTTGCTCGGGGTCGATTTCGTGCAGCAGGATGGCCGCGCGGGTGTTGGCGCGGTAGTGCCGAGGTTCGAGCTCGAGCACTTGGCGCATGAAATACAGCGCTTGTTCCGTTTCCCCGGCGCGCATCGCTTCGTCCCCTTTACCGAAGAGCAGGAACGCGCGCCAGCGGGCGTGGGCATCGCCGATATTCATCAGAGCCAGCAGGGCGACAATGGATGCCAGGACCCACCGAAATTTTGGCGTAACAGCGAGCTTCTCGGCGCGGCCCATCGGCTCGACATGGGCTTTCCGAGCCTTGCCGGCGGGAGCGCAAATCCACCCGCCAGCAAGCGCGAGCACAAAGGGTCCGACGGAATAATTCAGGGGCATGCTCAGGCTGGATGACACCATAATAACCACAGCCGAGAACAGGGCTGCGGCAAGCGCACCCTGCTCCAGCGAGGACGGCTGCCCCCGCCACAACCGTTGAATCCCGATGCCCAGCAGCCCGCCAAAAAGAACAGCGATCAGCAGCGCCCCGGGGGCACCGAGCTCGAGGGCTTTCTCAAGGTAGAAATTGTGCGCATAGAAGGGAATGCTGTCCGAGGTGACGGTGGTGTCCGGGTATCGGGCCTGCGAATAGCCGTGGTAGACGGCAGCCCACGTTCCCAGGCCGGTGCCGACGAGCCCGTGATCCGCCAGCGCCGCTCGAGAGTTGTTGAACATCAGGATGCGGTAATTAACCGAGGCCGACCCCGCAGACGCCCTTCCGCCGGAACTGAACCGCTCGTAAGCCTCGACGGCGTCCGTGACTTTACTCTGCATGATGGCCAGGCTGCTGCGTCCCTCGCTCACCGGCAACAGCATCAGGACGAACAAGCCGCCCAGAGCGCCGGCACCGATGATGATCTGCCGCTTGCCCAAGAGGTCTTTGAACTTTGGTAGATGCCGCCAGGAACGGTCGGCAAGGCCCACGAGCAGCAGGCCGAGCATGAAACCCAGCCAGACCGAACGGGCAAAAATCACCACCTGCAGCAGACAAATACCGGCGCAGAGCGCCAAAAGCGATCCACGCAGCCGCCAAGAGCGCATATACGCAGCCAGGATTGCGGCAAGCGGCAGCACGGCACCAAGAAACTGCGCGAGGTTATTGCGCCCGCCAAAAAGGCCTGCCGGTGACGAACCCTGCGGGATCGCGGTCAGACCAAGAAAATGCTGAGTGAGCGCAAGCACGACGTTGACCGTCGCAGCGAATACCAGCCCCAACGCGGCGAAGCCCAAAGTGCGGCGTGGAAGGAGTCCGCAGGCCGCAACGAGAAACAGCGCTCCCGCCGACGCGTATTTTGGCCATTGCTGCAGGCCGAAATAGGAAGTGTGCGCCCAGCTCAACGTCAGTAAGCTCCAGCCGCCGAGCGCGAGCAGCACCCAGCCGAGCCAAGGAAACCGCGGAACCGGCATTCCCTGCCACGCAAACCGCGTCAATGCGGAAGCAACGACGAGGCTCACACCGATCCGAAACAGGGTTTCCTTGAGCACAAGGACCCCGTCGTGGGCGTTGCCCGCTGTCGAGAGGGCCAATGGCGCGAACAGAAATGTCAACCCGAGGGCGGTAGCTTCGAGCCACTCCCAAATGGCGATGGCGGTGGCACCGCGCGCGTCCGTTGGCGGAACGGCTTTCTTCCGCTCCCGCAGTGTTCGTTTCGGCGTAGCCATACGCGCGGTTCGATACACCGCCTCCTTCCGCAAGCGCGAGAACTTTTGCTCCCTAGCTATCTCCATCTTTGCCAAAATCGCACCGGGCCAACAGGACGAATTCCGAGCTAATCCGAACAGCTCACACGACTTGAACAACCCGTCCCTTTACCCCGCATAACCTATGTTTTGTAGATACGGCTAGAGAGAACCACTCCCCAGCCAAGCCGATCAATTACCCAGAAGTCAAAACGAGGCCCTCCACACATTAAAATCTCAGAGGTCAGTAATTAACCTGACAATACCCAGATGCAAACCCGCAGGCTTTTGGTATTTTGCCCGAAGAGGCGGCTCGGAGCGGGAAAAAAACCCGATTGTAACCGCTTTGACACCGTTTTTTGCTTGGCTGCAGGGGAAGCCTATGCTCTACTCAAAGAGCCCAGATTTTGGGTATCATTACAATCCTAACGAACTGAATATTATGCAAAAGAACTCCAAGAAAGGTTTCACCCTCGTCGAAATCATGATCGTGGTGGTCATCATTGGCCTCCTCGCCGCTATGGCAATTCCCGCGTTCCAGAAGGTTCGTGAAAACGCCCGCGAAAAGGCCGTTCTCAACAACCTCCGTCAGGTTGCTTCCGCTGGGCAGCAGTACCTCCTCGAGTCAGGTGCTGACACCGTTGATTATCAAGACCTCGTTGACGAAAATTACTTCAACGATATCGATCAGGTTGCTGACGAAGACTACGACACCTTGACCATTGATCTGGACTCTGAGTCGATCTCCGTTGAGGTTGACGGCGAAAACGTCGTTTACTCGTTCTAATCGGCTCGAGTCGCTTTCCGAAACCGCTTGCGCCTGAGGTGCAGGCGGTTTTTTTGTCTCCAGAATGCGTGCGATCCTCAGCGAATGGCTCCGCATTCTGGGCCGCGACCGAGCGAGCCTAGTCTTGCTGGCAGCACTTGTCCTCTTATCCCTTGCTGCAGGTTTGGCTCCTGCCCGCGAGGCTGCAATCGGCTACGCGATCAACCTTGCCTGGTGGTGGCTGCTGCCTGCAGTCGCCTTTTTTTTCTTTCTGCTGGCGCGGGCACTGCCCTGGCGGCGCTGGGCTCCGGCGAACTGGACGGCCAACGCATGGGCCAATGCTGCGCTCGTGCTCCTGGTGGCGGGGATCATTCACACCCAGGAAAGGCACGAGTATAAAACCCTGGCCGATGAGCCGGACCAAGTCGGAATTTCTCTGTTGATGCATGAGCAGCGGAAAGCCGAGACTCCGATCCGGGCCCACTATTTCGGAGGCGAGTTTGAAATCGTGGAGGCTGCCCCCAGCAAACGGTCCGGACTATACCCTTTCCTGGTATCCTGCGTACACGATCTAACGGGATACCGGGTCGAAAATGCCTTTGTGGTCAACGGGCTGATGACGGTTCTCTGTCTGACACTCGCCCTTGCCATCGGGCGAGACTTGGGAGGCGAGACGGCTGGCCGGGCGACCCTCCTGCTCCTTGGCGGACTGCCCTTGTTTGCTCGAATGGCGTGTGGAGCCGGATTCGAGCTGACCAACCTGACCCTCATTTTCGGTTTTCTCGCGGCTTCGACTCACTACCTGCGCCGCCCGGGGGCCAATTCGACCTCGCTTTTGTGCATGGTTGCGGTGCTCCTGGCGCACTGTCGCTATGAATCGATCTTGTTTGTGCCGGCCGCGGCGATTGTGCTGCTCGCCGGTTGGTGGCGAGAGGGACGGTTCCAACCGGGCATGGGCCTGTTTGCGGCTCCGGTCTTTCTCGTTCTCTATCTGTGGCGCTACCGTCAGTTCGAAGGCAGCGCGGAAACCTGGCAGACGTGGAGCCAAGATGTGACGTCGCCCTTTTCGCTTTCCTACGTCCCGGAGCAGATCGGCCGGGCGATAGGATACCTGGTTTCGCCTCACGACTATTTTGACAGCTCGGTACCGCTCGTGGTGGCTGGTGCGATCGGCATCCTCGCAGCACTTATTCATCTGGTGTGGCGATGGCGCAATCCGCGCCCCTGGCACGCCCCGGAACTCGCCTTTGCCTGGTCGCTGCCTGTTTTTGCCTTTTTAGGGCTGATGATGCTCAGCTACTACTGGCCTCTCGACGATCCCCTCGTCACCCGCCTGCTCCTTCCCTTGTTTGTACCGATGATTCTGGCCGTCGCCTGGATGATTGGCAAACTGCCCCTACCGCCGGTGCGTACGGGGTGCCTGATCGTAGCTGCCGTGATCTTTGCGGGATATGGCGTGCCTAAAATCGTCCGGCACCAGGCAGCCGACCGCTATTTTCAAGCGCGGCAGATGCGCCACATCGATGCCTTCTTGGACAGCTGCGGGGGCGACCGAGACTTCCTCGTCATTTCGTTCCTGCCAGTCACCTGGATCAACGAAAAGGTGGCGGCGATGAGCATCAAGTCTGCGAATCGGCGGCAGCGCCAGCTGGCGACGCTGATAGCGCACCCTATGGGCCCGCAGGTCTTTACCTACCAAGTCGTTACCTTTGCCCCGGGCGAGCCACACGGGCGTATCTACCGTTTCCGCGATGACAGCAGTGCCCGCCTCGAGCCCAATTTTCAGACCGAGATCCTCTTCTCCGAATACGATGCGCCACCGATAGGCTGGCGCATGAGCGAGGTAACGGATATCGAGGGTGCCCGCCCAATCGACCTCCCTGCCCGCGACGCCGAACAGCTCCGAGGACTCTGGGAAACCTACGTGCTGCGCCGATGAGCCGCCTTGCTGACATCTTTACCGCGAACAGCCCCGGCGAAACCTGGTACCGTCGCGGGTCCCTGGCCATCATGCTCGGCTTCCTGCTGCTGATTGCCTACCTATTCGATGATGCGGGAATCAGCTGGGACGAAAAAGTCCAGCTGATCTGGGGCGATGCCGCCTGGCAGTTTTACAGCGAGGTGCTGAGCGGGCAGCGCCACCTCTTCGACGGCAGCGATTTGAAGGGCAGCGTCGTCCATCCGATTTTCTTCGACCTGGTCAACGCCGGCGCGCGGCGCATCCTGCCTTTCAGCGACTACCTGACCGGCCACTTGCTGAGTGCGCTGTTCGGCTGGTCCGGTCTGGTCGCCGTTTGGCTGATCGCGCGGCGATTTGCGGGCGAACGCGGCGGCTTCTGGGCGCTGGTCCTGCTCTTGTGCCTGCCGCGTTATTTCGGTCACTTGTGGTTCAACCCGAAGGATATTCCCTTCGCCGCAACCCATGCGTGGGCGCTATGGGCGCTTCTGCGTTGCGTCGGTGAGTTTCCCCGACCCCGCTGGAGCACCTTGGCGCTTTTCGGCGTTCTGACGGGCCTCGCCCTTGGGGTACGCCTTGCCGCGCTGCTGCTCTTTGGCTACTATGGGCTCGCCGCAACAGCCTGGGCGTTCAAAGGCGCCCTCGCGCGAAACGCCGACGCCCCGGACGGCGAAACGGCACCCAGAGAACGTGTCGTTCGGGCGGGGCAGAACTGGCTGCAGCTGGCGCTGCGCGGTAGCGTGGCTCTCGGGGCCGCCTGGCTGGTCGTGCTGCCGTTCTGGCCGGGGATCTGGCTCGACATGGAATCCCGGGGCGGCTCATCCGCGACTGATGCCCTGCAGCGCGCTCAGGCCTTCGACTGGGACTATCCGGTACGCTTCGCGGGCGAGGTCGTCAACGCCTCCGAATTGCCCCGCACCTACCTGCCGCACTGGATCGCGATCACCGTGCCTGTTTTCACTCTGCTGCTGCTGCTTGCGGGGCTTTGCCTGCTTGTCCGGTGGCTGCGCGAGCATGGCAAGCTGCCGGAACGCTGGGCAAAGCATCATTTTGAATTGGGCGTCGTCATCCTCGGTGCGGTCTTTCCGGTCTGCTACGTCGTCGCGACCAAGCCGGTGCTCTATGACGGCATGCGGCACTTTATTTTCGTGCTGCCTCCAATGGCAGTCCTGGCCGGGCTCAGCCTCGTGGCGGGTGCCGATTGGCTCGAGAAGCGTCAGCGGCGTCTCGCCGCTCTGCTCCCGGCGCTGGCGGGTGCCTTCGCCATTTGGATGTCGCTGCATTATGCCCAAATGCACCCCTTGGCGTACATTTCCTTCAACCGATTGGTGGGCGGCACCGGTGGAGCAGCGCCCAGCTACGAAACCGAATATTGGGGCCTGTCGTTCCGAGAAGGCGTTGAAGCGCTGGACGAAATCATCGACTACACGTATCCGGAAGACCCGCCCGAGATCGTCGTTTATGTGCCCCTGACGGTCCCGGAATGGCTTTTTCGGCCATTCTTTCCTGAACACTTCACAATGACGCGGGAACCGGTTGAAGCGCATTTCGCGATGGCCTTCGACCGATTTGGCTTGATGCGTCCCATCGCCCACGCACCCCTGATCGCAGAAGTCGAGCGTGACGGTGCGACGCTTCTTGTCGTGCGTCTGCTGAGCACGCCCCCCGGGTTTCGGGAGGGCTTGCGCCAGGCCATTCAGAAGCCTCTGCCCGCAGATGCGCCCGAAATGCTGCTTCGCCTCAAAGCGGGATCTTCTTCATGATATTGTATTCCTGGAACGTCAACGGCCTGCGGTCGGTCTTGAAAAAAGGCTTCGGAGAATGGGTAGCAACTAGTGGAGCGGACGTCATCGCTCTGCAGGAAACCCGCCTCGGAGAGGCAAACGCACCGGTCGCTGAGCTGCCGTTCGCGCACCAGTATTATCACGGGGCCGAAAAGGCGGGCTACAGCAGCACGGCACTGCTGAGCGATACCGAACCGGTGGAGGTTTGGCACGACCTCGACGCAAGCTACGATCATCCGGCTGAAGGGCGCTGCCAGACGGCTGAGTTCGGTGAGTTCTTCCTCGTCAACGTGTATGTCCCCAACGCGCAAGACGAACTGCGGCGGCTCGCCTATCGGCGGCAGTTCAACGCCGACCTGCGGGCCTACCTCGACAGCCTTCGGCAAAGCAAACCGGTGGTGGTGTGCGGCGATTTCAATGTCGCGCATCAGGAAATCGACCTTGCACGGCCCAAACCCAACCGCGGCAAAGCGGGCTTCAGCGACGAGGAGCGGGAGGACTTCACAGCGCTTCTCGGCATTGGTCTCGTCGATATTTTCCGCCACCGACACCCCGAGGAGCCCAACCACTACTCATGGTGGAGCTTTCGCGCCGGCGCCCGCCAGCGCAACGTCGGGTGGCGTATCGACTATTTCCTCGTTGACGAGCGACTTGTGCCGCAGGTCCGTGACACGAGCATTTGCCCGGGCGTGCACGGCAGCGACCACTGCCCTGTGCGGCTCGACCTCGACACCCGGTAACGGCGGACAACAACGGCGGACCTCCTACGTCTCCTTCGGAAAGGGCGGGCGTGTGGGCTTCATTTCCTGTTTGGGGAAGCAGAGCCGGGAAACCGCTTCTTCGAAGTCCGCGGCACCCCGCAGGATTTCAACCTCGAGCCGCAGGAAAAAAATCGGCAGATGCCGCGGGGCCTGGTCTGGCGGGATGCGGACGGCGTCTTTCTCTGTCGTGACGATCCACTGCGCCCCGCGCTCGATCGCGCGTCGCTCGAAGGACACCAACTCACCTTCTCGAAATTGGTGGTGATCGAGGAAGCGCCGGTTGTGTACGATGTGCCCGCCGAAGCGCTGGACAAAGCCCTCGAAACTCTCCGGGGTGGCAATGGCGGAGAAGGTCGCCACCGGCTGCCCGTCGAGACTCTCCAGCGGGAGCCGTTCATCCTCGAAAACCGCCTGCAAATAGCGTGGCTGGTGGGTGCATTCGATAACGTCGGTCCCCGGTTTGTGGCGCTGGACCATCGCCTCCAAATCCGGGTTGGGCTGACCGTCGGACTTGGTAAAAAAAACGTAGGAGGCCCGGCGCATGTGGTGCACCGGTTCGCGGAGGACCCCGCGCGGCAGGAGCTTCCCGTTGCCGAACGGGTTGCCCTTGTCGATCATCAACAGGTTGAGCGAGCCCCGCAGGGGCAGATATTGGAACCCATCATCGAGCAGCAAGACGTCCGCCCCGAACCTCCGGATTGCGTATTCACCGGCAGTGACACGGTTGCGGTCGACGAGCACGATGACGCCTGGGAGGTTGCGGGCGAGCATCACGGGCTCGTCCCCGGCCTCCGCAGCCGTCAGCAAGATGTTCCGACCATCGCTGACGACCCGCGGTGGCGGTGGCTCGCGATGGGTAAGCCACCGCAAAAATTTGCGCCAGCGCGGCTCTTTCCGGCTACCATAGCCCCGCGAAAGGATAACCACATTTCGCCCTCGCTGCGCGAGGCTCCGTGCGAATTTTTCCACCACTGGCGTCTTTCCGGTTCCACCGACAGTCAGGTTGCCCACCACCACGACCAGACACCCGAGCGGCGCATCGTGGAGAAGCCGCCGGCGGTAGGCCCAGACGCGCAGGCGCACAATCCCGGCAAACAACCAAGACAGTGTCCGCAAAACCACTGCTGCTGAAACGTGGAGGAAGTCGCGTCGCCGGTCGTAGATAACGTCGACAACGAAAGTCTCCAGTTGCTCGGCGGCTTCTTTGAAGGCGGTCAATGGCACACGCCATCAGAGCCAACCCTGCTTCCGTTTGGCAAGGTTTTGGTGTCGCGCTGGGTTTGACATCAGGCGCCGGGCCACCCGTCAGCCGGAAAACCAGCTGCGGGCGTTCCTCTGTAGCGGCCTGTCACCCTTGGTCGTGGTGTGTGACGCAGCGCGCATCCCCGGAGTAGCAGGTGATTTTGGGGTGGACTCTGACGAGTTGCGGCTTCACTTGCTCGACGAGTTGTCTATGAAGAGCCGCCTCCTTTCCTTTCCCGCCATCGCCCTGCTTGCGTTTTCCGCCGAGCTGGTCGCACAGAATCAAGATTTGATTCCGGTCATTCGCCGTGACCGCGAGCGACCGAATCGGCTCTCCGTTGGCGTGCGCATCGACACTGGCGGCACCAATGTTCGCTTCGGCAACCTGGGTACGGTATCCAACCCGAACATTCAGGCTCCGATGACAGTCGGAGAAAACGTTCGCATCGATTACACCAATGGCTTCATCGCCGGTGATGGCCGACGCGACGCGGGGGCTTTCGCCGCCGTCGATTCCGATGGCAACCCCCTTGACGGCGTTGACTATTTCGATGGCGCCGGAAACCAGGTCGTCAGCCCCACCGCGGCGCAAATCGCAAACGGTACCATCGTGACCTACCGCATTCCCAATGGGAATGGACCCGATGATGACTTTGAAGGAGTGATCTTCCAGAACGGGCAAACGCGCAATTACCTCGCGAACGATCTGGGCTTGGTGACGGCACCTCCTGGCCAGACTGCTCTTTATTGGCTCCGCTCGGAAGGCAAGGCGACCAATACCGCGGAGGCAGATCAGGAAATTACCGGCGGCTTCGAGGTGACCTTCTCCCGCGATTTCGGCAAATTAGGCGAACGTTTCACTTGGGGTCTCGCAGCAGGGTTTGGCCTCTCGAGCCTCGATGCCGAGACTTCGGGTACCGTTCAGGCCGATCTTGTCGCGGTAGGCGATTTCTACACTGTCAATGGCATTACTTTCCCGGCCAGCTTCACCGACCCGGACGATCCGGATCCCCTGGGCGTGGATCCCGTCGGAAGCCGTTTCGAGCAAACTGTTGGCACAACTGAAGTCGACGGCACCTGGGCAATTTCGGGGGGCTACTATACCTTGCGCCTCGGGCCGGTGCTGCGCGGTGCCATTCTCGACGACCTGGCCATCAGTGGCAGCGCTGGCGGAGCGATGACGATGGTGGGCTCCCAATTTGAAGTCACGGAAACACTGGTGCTTCCTGGCGGCGCCGCGACGGTTTCCAATAGCGACAGCACCGAAGACTTTGAAGTCCTATTTGGCTTCTACACTCAGCTCAATGTCGAGTACTTCTTCAACCGTCGCTTCGGCCTTTATGCCGGGGCGGTGTACGAAAGCTTCGGCGACTACGATCAGCAATTGCGCGGCCGTACCGCCGATGTTGAAATTAGCGACGGATTTGGCGGTCGGGCCGGCATGGTGTTTCGATTCTAAGCTGTGATCTGCCCTTCAGTTCACGCTTATCGATGCGCTTGCGGGCCAGCAGAAACCCCTTATACCATCTTGTTGGAAAGGTCGGTAAATTGCTCGAAATGATTCTGGATGCAGAGCAAGGCAGCGAGGGCGACGGCTGGGCCTGTAGGCCCCGTCTCGCGTCGCGAACGCCGTTCTGCTCCAAAAGCATCCGAAGCCGCCACGCGGCCTTCAATTTACCGATCTTTCGGTAAGATGGTATAAGCCCTGAAAAGCCGCCTCATTTCAACCACAACACGGGCTAAATAGCGCCTAGCTGGTGAAAGGGTGAGCTGTGGCGGAGCCCGGTGCGGATGCTTGCGAAGGAGCGGAATTGCGGGATCCAGAGCGGGAGGCCTTTGCCGGGTCGGCACTCGACCAGGCACGGGCTGCACGTTCCTGAAGACCAGCGCGGGCGCGTGTGACTTCTTCCTGTCGACCGGCAAGGTTGCGGTTGGCGATCGCCGCCAGGTCGTCCATGTTGTAGAGGTAAAAGGTTTCCCAATCCGCAACGGCGGCGTCGATGTCACGCGGCACCGCGAGGTCGATCATGAACAGCGGGGCTTCGTGTCGGCCTTTGCGCGAGGCTCGGATTTGCCGGGCCGTAAGGATATGGCCGGGCGCGCTCGTGCATGAAATGATGACATCGACCATTGGCAGCGAGTCCTGCAAATGCGAGAACGGCAAGATGGTGGCACCGGCAAATTCGTCTGCCAGGGCTTGAGCGCGATCTTGGTTGCGCCCGGCAATGGTCAGCCGACGGGCCCCGCGGCTCAGCAGCGCCTGCGTGATGTTCTTCCCGACCTCGCCGGTGCCAATCAGCAGAATGGAGACATCAGCGAGGTTGCCGCAAACGCGCTCGGCAAGTTCGGCGGCGATGTTGCCCAGGCTTACCTGCCCGCGTCCGATACCCGTTTCCGAGCGGGCCCATTTCGCCCCCTGGAGGGCCTTTTGCAGCAGCCGGTGGAGGCTCTTGCCGACGAGGCCGTGATCGGAAGCGCGCTGATAAGCCCCTTTCACCTGCCCCGTGATCTCAGTCTCGCCGAGCATCTGTGAGTCGAGCCCCGAGGCGACCTCAAAAAGATGGTTAGCCGCGGCCTCACCGCATTTCAGGTAGGCGTGCTGGTGAAAAAGCGAGCGGTCGATCTCTGGCGGGAGCGACTGCGAAATCCAGCTGTCGACGTCCAAGGTTCCGTTGGGCGGGTTACCCACCGCGTAGACCTCGAGACGGTTACAGGTGGCGAGCGTGAAAAGTTCCTCGGCGCCCAGGCAGGCTTTTAGCCGCGCCTGGACTTCAGGCGTCAAGCTTTCCGGTGCCATCGCGAGCCGCTCGCGCTCGGCCAGTGACGTCTCGTGGTGCGAGACGCCCAGCAACCAAAGTTGAGGAGCGGATTGGCTCATGAGGGTTCAACCTGCTCGACCGGGGGACGTTCTTCGGGGTTAGCGGTCAAGGGCCACAGCGCGAGCACCGCGCCGAAAAAGGCAAGGGCGCAGCCCCCGGCGAACTGGCTGGCACGCAGGCGCCCGCTTTCGCGCATCCAGTATAGCAGGACGTAGACAGCCCAGAGGGCGCCAGCCGTTAGCAGTTTGCCCATGCTCACCTGCGCCGGGTGCGTCAGCCAATTCAGCAAGCCCATACCGAGGGCGATCGAAAGCGCAACCAGCCCGGCGAGCAGTACATGCCGGTTGAAACTCTCGAGTCGGCGAATTGACGGAAGCCGCGAAAACAGCCCGCCCAGCCAGCCGCGCTTGAGGCTGTAGTGCTGCAGCAAATACATGACGGAGGTCGCCGTCAGCACGGCGAACAAGCCGTAGCCGAGCACGGCCACCCAGGCGTGAAAGCTCGACCACGGAGTGCCCTGCCCCACCGCTCGCGCCGTGGTATCGTCCCAATGGGGCATCATGAGCGCCAGCAGGCCCAGACCCGCGGAAATCGCACAGCCGAAAAGGTTCAGCAACGGAATCCCAAGGCTGTAGCGCAGCACCAGGGTGAGGGCGACTGTGGACCAGACGATTGCCTGAAGCGTTTCAAAGGGATTCGTGATCGGAAATTGCCCACGCAGGTCGCCGCGCATGTAAATCGCCAGGGTTTGAAAAGCGAGACCGCCGCAGAGCACAACCATGAACAGGCTGCGCAGGGGCCACTCCGGATGCCGAATCTGCGCTACGGAGACCCCGCTGGCGCCCAGCAGCAGCAAGGCGGCAGTCCAAAAAAGCGCATACTCGTGAGCAAACGGGCACATAGAAACGAAACGAGAATAACCACGGCAACGGCTAAGAACCAGCCTTAACCTTAGACGGGAAACCCTCGGAAAAGTTGCAACTTACTCGCGCCGCGCCAAATGCCAACTCCGTCAACCGGGCTAGCGCTCCAGCAGCCCCAGAGAGCGCAGATCGCCGTCAAGGCGCTTTTGGCTGGTTTCGCTCAGCGGCGCGAGTGGCGAACGAACCTCCGCGCTTTCGATGATCCCGCACCGCTGCAAGGCCGTTTTCACCGGCACGGGGTTCGGCTCGCAGAAGAGCGTCTGGAACAACTGGAAGTACCGCTGGCCGATTTGGCGGGCGGCGGCGAAATCGTTGCCGAGAGCCTGCGCGCACATCGCGACGAGGTCCGCGACGACAAGGTTGGAAGCCACACTGATGACCCCCTGCGCGCCGTAGGCCATAAACGGCAAAGTCAGGATATCGTCACCACTGAGGATCAGGTAGTCCTCGCCAAGGGCGTCGCGGAGAGCGCCAACACGTACAGCGCGGCCGCCAGCTTCCTTGATGCCGAGTACGTGGGGGTAGTTTTCCCGCAGTCGCACGCAGGTGCCGATGTCGATTTCGATGCCGCAACGACCGGGAATCGAGTACAGGATGATTGGCTTGTCCGTCGCTTCCGCGGTGGCGGCAAAGTGGCGGTACAGGCCCTCGGCATTCGGCTTGTTGTAATAGGGCGCAACCGCCAGCATCGCCGAGACTCCGGGGGTCTCGTGCGCCTGTTTGGTCAGCGCAACGGCCTCTGTGGTCGAATTCGAACCGGTTCCGGCGATCACCGGCACCTTGGCGCCCGCCATTTCCGCGATGGCGGCAATCACCTCATGGTGCTCGTGATGGTCGAGAGTCGGGCTCTCGCCGGTTGTGCCGACGGCCACCAGGCCGTTGATGCCACCGGCCAACTGGTGAGCCACCAGCCGTTCGAGGCTCGCAAAATCCACCCGTCCCTCCTTGAAGGGCGTTGCCAGGGCTGTGGAAACTCCAAAAAATTGATTTGTCTTTACCATCGCTGCGTGGTTGATCTGCAGGTGTGTTCGGGAGGTTGCGAGCCGCCTCCGACGGTCGCAAACGAATTCCAAGCCGATGTCCGAAAACACCGACATTTTCAACAGCCTCTTGCAGCTGGCCGTCGATAATGGCGCTAGTGACATTCATATCAAGAGCAACAAGCCCGCTTTTCTGCGCCTGCACGGCCACCTTGAAAGCGTGGATATGGACCCGCTTACGGCGGAGCAGATCATCGACTTCATGGAAGACACGATGCCGCCCCAGTTTCTCGACTACTGGCGCGACAACCTCCAGATCGATTATTCCTACGATCTGCGCGAACTCGGCATGGGGCGCTTCCGCGTCAACGGCTTCTTCCAGCGCGGGCTTCCGAGCATGGTGTTTCGTTACGTTAAAGAAAAGCCGCCGAATTTCGAAGAGCTCAACCACCAGCCGGAAGTTTTCCGCAACCTCTGCGCTCAGCGCGACGGTATCGTACTGGTCTGCGGGCCCACCGGCTCGGGCAAGAGCTCGACTCTTGCCGCGATGCTCGACCACGTGAACACGTCTTTCGACAAGCACGTCGTCACCTTGGAAGACCCCATCGAGTTTAGCTATACGGACCGCAAGGCTGTCTTCAATCAGCGCGAAGTCGGTATCGACCTACCGGACTTTGCCTCCGGCCTTCGCGCGGTGCTGCGTCAGGATCCGGATATCATCCTGATCGGGGAGATGCGCGACCGGACCACGTTTGAGACTGCCCTGCAGGCTGCCGAGACGGGGCACCTGGTCCTGAGTACCCTGCATGCCTCGAACGCCCGTCAGGCCGTCCAGCGCCTGTTCGAGTTCTTCCCGGTAGACATGCAGGAGACCATGCGCCGCCAGATCGGGGGTGCGTTGCGGGCGATCATCACACAAAAACTCGTGCCGGCAATGGAGGGCGGGCGCGTCCCCGTCGTCGAGGTTTTCGTGATCGACGCTCTCGGACGCAAAATCATCGAAGAAGGACAGTTTGAAAAGATCGACTCCGTGATTGAAGCCAGCGGCGACAACGGCTCGCGGACCTTCAATGGCGACCTCTACCGCCTGATCCGCGGGGGCTTGATTTCCAAACAGGACGGCTTGGCCTACAGCCCCAACCCCAAAGCCCTGGAAATGAACCTGAAGGGTATTTTTCTGTCGACCGGCGGGATCGTGGGCTAATTTCGTCCCCATCGGTTTTCGAGCATGCACGGCGCTTCGCTTTCCCTCGCACTGGCCAAGGTCATTGTGGTGTCTTCCCCAACCGTGGCCCAGGTGCGCCCCGCCGACCGCCACGTCATCAAAGACCTGCTCTTTCAATTGCCGGACCTCGACCAGCGCGATTGGGCACATATCTCGGACATTATCGACGGGATACCGGAGGGCTCGACTGAGCAGATTATCGCCGAGCTACGCCATTTCATTGCCACCGACGAAAATTGGAATACGGCGGCCTATGCACTTGAACGCGTTTTCGCCGGCATTCCCCGCGTCGCCCTCAGCGCGGAACTGATCGAGACTGTGCTGGAAGCGATCGCCACAGAACCACCACCCGCCTGCCTTGCACCCTTGGGCACACTCGTCGAAGACAGCCTGATGCTCCGTCTCGGAGCCAGCCGGATCCTGCCCGACGACCTCGACAGTCTTCGGGAGCTGGTGCGTGAACGCACGGGAAGGTGGCTGGCCCATGACACCGCGCGAGCCCTCAGCGCTGAGGAACTCAACCGCCTGTGCCTCGAAGGGACCCTGATTTCCCTTGTGGCCCATGCAGACGGGAAGGTGGACAACCCCGAAATGCGGGTCTGCCGGGAATTCCTTTGCCGCATTTGGGGCCTCGCACAGAGCGAAGCCGAGTTCGTGCTGAACGTTTCTTTGAATGAGCCCTTTGATGGCTTTGACGTGTTGCGGGTCTGCCGATGGCTGTTTGAACTGACCACGCCCCACGAACGCCTGCGTTTCCTGCGGTTGCTCTTCGAACTCGCCTGCGTCGACGACGATCTCTCCGAACCGGAGTTGGACAGCCTGATCAGCGTCGCAGCGAACCTCCGCGTTGAACAGGAGCAGTTTCATGAGCTCTTCCTTGAATATGGTGGTGTGGAAACCCCGCCTCCCTCGCTTCGCCCGAGCCGCTGGCCGGGACCGTGGACGGACGGACGCGGTCGCCCACAAGGCTGACGCACGACAATCCGGAGGTGAAATCCGTTGAAACCCCGGTTTGACGTCAACCGGAAATCCCGCCTAGACTCCGATGCTTATGGCTTACCAAGCGAAATTCGAAACCACTCAAGGCCCGATCGCATTTCGGCTGTTTCCGGAAGTGGCTCCTAAAGCAGTGGAAAATTTTGTCGGTCTGATCCGCAAAGGCTACTACGATGGCGTGATCTTCCACCGGGTCATCCCCGACTTCATGTTGCAGGGCGGCGACCCTACGGGCACCGGGCGCGGGGGCGAAAGCATTTGGGGAAAACCCTTCGAAGACGAAGGCCATCCCGACGTCAAATTCGACCGTCCCGGTTTGCTTGCGATGGCCAATGCCGGCCCCGGAACCAATGGAAGCCAGTTTTTCATCACTACCGCGCCTACTGACTGGTTGCACATGAAACATACGATCTTCGGCGAAGTCGTCAGCGGGATGGAAACCGTCCGCGCGATCGAAAGCACCCCGACGGATGCGGGTGACCGCCCGAAAAAGAAACAGGAAATCCTTTCCGCCACTGTCGAAGAAGACGCCGCTTAAACTCGGGTCTAGCCCCGCCTTAGCCGTCTTCTGCTTGCAGCCATGAACGAAGTCATCAGCTTCTTGGGCGCGATTTTCCAGCAGCCCTTTGTGTGGGGGCTCATCATCGCGGTCGCGGTATTCTTTACCGTTTGGCGCGATGGGCTCCAAAAGACTCGCGACCTGCGGCGTGAGCTCAAGACCCTGCGGGATAAGAAGCGCCAGTTGCACAACCACATCGAAACCTCCATGAACGTCGGGACCAAGGACCTCGATGCGATGGAGTCGAAACTCAAGAACCTTCAAACCGAGAACGACAACCTGAAGGAAGAGGTCGAAGCGGCCAAACGGACTGACCACGGTCAGGATCGCCGCCTGTTCCATATCTTTGTCGGTGCCCGCGTCAAGCTCGCCACCCGCACCCCCGGTTTCGCAGAAGCGTGGGAACGCACCGTGGCCGAAACGGAAAAGGAAATTGAGCCGGACAAGACTGGCGTGGGCCGCTTCATGAAAGACTGGGTGCCCTCTGGTCTGACGCGCATGCTCCCGGGTAAGGCGGAAGAAGGCACGTCGGCGCCCCTGCGTCTCGAACAGGGCGAGGCACCGCCTCCGCACAACCACCACGAGTCCAACGATCGGGCTCCCTGAGCATCGGTAGCCGACCAGAGGTAAGGGAGTGACCTGGCGAGGTTGCTCGTTACCTGTGGCGAATTCCCCGAACCTCCCCTGGCCTTGTGTCGCCTGTGGGAAGGCTGGACAGCGCCCTGCCAGCCCCGGGCAATGTCTCGAACCCCGAGGCGAACCCTGCGCTCTCGGGATACATGCCTTGCTACGCGGTCGGCGCACGGGGGCCTTGAGATGGGCTTCCGGCGGCAATCGAGGCCGCGTCTCTTATTGGTTTGTGGGGCTTGCCTTTCGCTGGCCGGGGTAACGGCACGCGGGAGCAAGAGTCGTCTTTTGGCGCGAGGCCAAAACTGATCAAACAACCGAGAAATCTACCATGACAATCAAAAGATATGCTTACATCGCGGCTCTTACCGCCGCTTTCTCTGGCCTTCCGGCAGCGTTCACCCCGATCAATTTCGGCAACGTAAACCCTACTAGGTTCGACGACCCCGATTAAGGTGTATACCTCATAAAATGACGTTTTCATTTACGAAAACGTTGGCACCTTGGGTAGCACAAACCTCGCGGCTGTCGTAACCTTGGGCGGTACCTTCGAGGGTGGCTCTACGGGATCCGCTTCGTTTAGCACAATGGATCTTCAATACAACCCAGGCACCGGCAACCCGGGAACGGCTGCCGCAGGCGCCCTCGACCTCAACGTCAATAGCATTGGAGGCCCCGTGCAAAACGGCTACGCGGCGTTCACCCTGCGCTTTATCGACAATAGCGATTTCACCGGTGATCTCGCATCGATCAACAGTGCGGCTACGATCATTCTGGATGTTCAGTTCCAGGCCAACGACATCGATACCGGCACGGGAAATTCCCAGTTCTCTGATGCCTTTGGATGGAACACGGACGCGAACCTGGGCGCTGTGCCTGACACAGTAGGCGTCTCCAACCCAACTGCGCTGGATATCGTGCCTGGCTTGCTCGGCAGCAACCTCGACGCAAGCTTCGCCTACATCCCGGTCGACCAACGTCCTGACGCAGTTAACAGCGATCCCACCGACCCTGCGCAGCCTGCCCACACGGTAACGCTCTCCTACACAGACTTCGACACCGGCCTCTTCTACTGGGGTTGGGAAGGTTTCCGCGGAGGTCCGAATAACGGTAATGGTCGGCAGATGTTCCTTCGTGGGGACAACTTAATTCAGACCAGCCCGGTGCCGGAACCGTCAGTCTATATCGCTGGCTCCGCTGGCGTGAGTCTGATCGTCCTGCTCGGAATCCGCCGCATGAAGAAGGCGCTCGCTGAGGCCAAGGCTGCGGTATAAACTGCCCCTCATTGAATCGCGAAGCCCCGGTGAGCGCCGGGGCTTTTTCGTACCCGGCGGCTAAATTGGCATGACGCGACGGAAATTACACCACTCCTCCATTCGACTTTAAGAATCAAGCAGCTATCATGGTCAGCTCGGCGAAGTTGAGACGGACCCCAGCCCACCGCAGGCCCCGTTGGCAGCGAATACCAGCTTTTCGCGTTGCGCCTGTTGGCTTGAACATGGCCTAGTGCGACGATGTTGAAACGTTGGGCACCGCCCGCCGCCGCACCGGCTCCGGAGGTCCCGCCGGAAGTTCGCCGGCACCTCCGTCGCAATTACCTTTCGCATTGCCTCGATGGTGGCTTGTTCATCGGCGGAGTCGCCTTTGTCGCGCCGGACACGCTGATCCCGCCGCTGCTGGAGGAGCTCGGGACACCCGGCTTCTTCGTCGCATTGAGCCCTTCGCTAATGCTCTTGGGTTTCATGCTCACGCCGCTGCTGGTCGCTCACGTGGTCGAGGGCAAGCGACAGGTGTACAATCTGGTGGTCGGAGCGGGTTTTTTCCAACGGCTGCCTTACCTTTTGGCGGCGTTGGCGCTCTTTGCGGCAGGGCTTTTCCCCAACTGGATGGTACAGGCGGCGATCATCTTGGCCCCATTTGTCTCCGGGCTCGTGGGGGGGTTTGCCGCTACGGCCTGGATTCAGCTCATCGCCAAGGCGCTCCCGCCCCACCGCCGTGCTTCAGCTTCGGCGATCCGCAATACCATCGGCGCGGCGCTGGGGTTTGCCGCAGGGCTGGTGACCAAAGGGCTTCTGGAGGCGATGCCTGGCACCACGGGCTACGCCTGGCTGCACTTGATCGCCTACGTCTTGCTAATGGCGAGCCTCGCAGTGATCGCTCGTATCCGCGAACCCGATACGGCAGCTGAAACTCCGCCAAAGCGCGATTTTGTTCAGAATCTTCGCAGCATTCCGCAAATTCTCCGCGAAGACCGCCAGTATCGGCGCTTTATGCTCTCCATCGCCTGCTCACAGGGCTTTCTCATCATGGTGCCCTGGATGGCCATCCATGCCCGCACGACGCTGGATGCGCCCCTGCAATTTCTGGGCACCCTGCTGGCGGCCAAAAGTCTGGGCATCTTCGCCGGCAACTTCGCCGCCGCGTTCCTCGGAGACAATTTTGGCGGCAAAACCGTGTTTATCGTAGCCTATTCCGCCTGGTTGCTCGTAGCCGTCGTAGCCCTGCTTGCCACCTCCGAGCTGGGATTCATCCTGATGTTCGGGCTGTTTGGAATGGGATTCACGATGAACATGGTGGGCCGGCAAACCCTGGCTCTCGAGCTGGCCGCCCCGAACCGCCTGCCGACCTATATCGCGCTATTGATGAGCGGCGTCGCCCCCTTTATGCTGGCTTCCGCGGGTCTCGCGACGGCGGCAAAAGGCATTTCCGATGCCCTCGGCGGGGCTTTCTGGCCAATTGCGCTGCCTGCATTCGTCAGTACGGCGGCGGCCTTGGCCTTTATGCTCAAAGTACGCGAGCCCCGCTACGCGGAAGGCTCTGAGAACGCAGCTTGAGACCGCCTCGGCGGAAACGGCCTCGCTGGCGCGGTGGTCCTCACGGATCGGCGGAGAGGCGAAAGGCGCGAAGCCGGCAAGGCGCTCAATCTGGACCCTCGAGCCAGCCCTGGTCGAGGAACGAAAGGGTGTCGCTGGGCGTCACGATGATATGGTCGAGCACTCTGAGGCCGACCACCTGCGCCGCTTCGACGACCCGTTGCGTCAGAAGGTGATCTTCAGGCGAGGCTTCGAGCTGGCCACTCGGGTGATTGTGTGCCAGCACAATCCAGACGGCGTGGCGCGCGAGCGCAAACTGCACGATCTGCCGCGGGTAGACCATCGTCCGGTCCGGCAGCCCTGTGGAAATCCGCATGACGCCATTCGGCATCAGCTGGAAGCGCTTGTTGAGGAACGCAACTTCGAAAACCTCGTGGGAAAGCTCGCTCAAACGCGCGCGGAAAAGGTCCCCGAGCAAGTCGACATTATCGAGGCAGGGCTGCTCCTCCGCCGATTGCTGCAGGTACCGCGTCAGGACAGCCTTGAGGATCCGTAGCGCCACCGGCGTTACCGAGCCCAGTCCTTTAACCGCTCGCAGTCCTTCCGCTGGCGCATCGAGCACCCCTTTGAGCGAACCGTACTCGGCAACGAGGGCCTTAGCGGGCTCCTTGACGTCACTGCGCGGAATGCACAGCGTCAGCAGCAATTCGACGACCTCGTGTTCGGCAAAACCGTCGAGGCCGGTCCGTTCGAAGCGTTCGCGCAGGCGCGCGCGATGCCCTTTGCCCAGTTCCCGTGTTGCCTCTGCCATTATCGGCAGAAAAACAGCGAGAAACACCGCAGAAAGGCAACGTCGAAACCCGCGGCCGGCAGTCTAGTCGCGGCGCAGGCTTTCCAGATAGCGCCAGAAACTCTGGTCCTGCTCGACAAGGTGCTCTTCTTTATAAGGCAACCCGCTGCGGAAGATAAAGTCCGCGAGGGTATGCCGGTGGAGGATATAATGGGCGTAGAGAACATTGTCACTCAGTTCGAAATAGATGCGATAGTCACCGGTCCGCAGCCGGTAGTAAACCTTCCCGGCCCGTTCGAAATGACCCAAGTCTTCGCGGCCCCGGCGGAAATCCCGTTCCGTGAGCTGGCTGAATTCCTCGATCAACGACATTTGAACCATGATCGGCAGACGGTTCAGCTCACTCATGCTCTGATCGCTAAACGTGACTTGGTACTGGGCCATGGACATCGCGGGAAGGCCTTCGATAGTGAAGTTTTCCCCCGGGCGGCGCAATCCAAACTCACCGAGATTCCACAGGTCGGGTGCTTCGGGCTTGAAGCCGACGGCCCAGCGTCCCAAATTGGAAAAATGGTCAAATCCCTGCTTGTAACCCTCATCCTGCTCGGTGCCGGCGCTACCGCCGCTCAGGAAGAGGATGCAGATGCCTCCAATCTGCAGACCTTAGTCCCGTTTGGCGCATCCTGGCTGTACCGGGCCAGCCCGGAGCGAGCTCCCGACAACTGGACGTCGCCCGGCTTCGACGACGCAGTCTGGCAGCAAGGGCAGGCTCAGTTGGGCTACGGGGATGGCGATGAAGCCACCGCGGTCACCCCTAACCTGGTTTCCTATTTGTTTCGCCATCGTTTCAGCGTCCAAAACCCCGATAACATCAGCCGCTTAGTCCTCGAACTTTTGTACGACGATGCCGCCATTGTGTACCTCAATGGGCAGGAGATCTACCGGACATCGCTGATGCCCGAGGGCACGCCAGACCGCTTTACCACCGCCACAGATCACGTCCCGGTGGACAACCTAATCGACGAGGTAACGCTCAACGCCGCAGCACGGCACCTGAC
>JBHJGW010000038.1:0-7633 GCA_050331415.1 Opitutales bacterium
AAGGCCCTGAGGAGCGCGCTCCCGCTGCCTCCTCAACGGCTTTCGCAACGTCAGATTGCTTCTTAACCGCGTACGGCGGTTTTCGCCCGGAGCAAGGCCGCTTGCTCGCGGTAAATCTCGCTGAGCAGTGCCCGCAGCTTGCGCGAGCCGCGCATCGAGGCGACGGCGGAAAATAACAGGTAGCTGGACAGGGTGACCGCTACGCTCACTGCGTAAAAGGCAGACAGCCAGGCTACGGCCGGCAAAAGCGCCCCAAAGGCTGCCCCCACGCCGCCAGCAAGCAACCCCCAGGCCAGCGCCGCCGCGATGCGCTTTGGCGAGAGCAGGATAAGGCCAATGTCTTCCGAAAACCGGCGGTCTTCGCCGGTAGCGTGGTTGCAGATGCCGATCAGGGTGTCCATTTTTCCGTCGCGCAGAAAAACGGCGGTCGCCGGTTGGCCGGCCTCTGCGGACAGTTGGCCGTCGAAAATATCGATGCTCAGCGCTTCGGGGGTGCCCGTGACAAAACGGACGCCTCCAGTCGGAGCCCCGTCATCGCCAGTGAGGGGCGCCAGCACCCCCATGATCGCGGTGACTTCGCGGCTGCCCCCAGCAAGCTCCAGCCGGTAATGCGCCCGACCGCCCCCGGGAGTAGCGGCGAGTTGCGTCTTCTCCACACCGGGCATGGCTTCCGCGCGCCCTGGTTCCTCCGTTGGGAGTTGACGGTCGGCCTGCTGGGCGCGGCGCCGAATCTCCGTTTCGGCTGCATCGAAGCCCGTAGCGGCCAAGCCGAAGTGCTCGCGGACAATGTTCAGGTTGCGGATATTGGATTTGTAGAAGAAATCAAACGCGTCACCCACCAGCGGGACGAATCCGAAAGCAGTATCGAGCGCAGCGTTGCGCATCATTTGCCGCAGCTTGTGCCTCGGCAGGCCGAGTTGTTTGGCCCGCACGATCAGGTAGCTCGAAGCCACCCCCATGACAAGGTCTCCGGCTCCGAAGAACATGCCGACGAGGCTGTCGAGCCCCACGCCGCCAATGCCGGGTACCTTGATCGCCGAATCGAAGAGCTTCGCGACCGACTCGATATGCCGCAGCGTCTGGAGTTGTGCGTCTGTCGGATACCGGGCCGCTCCCTCGGCGTCCGCGTGCGAGGGAAATTGGGGAGCCGCATGCGATGACGGCCCTGCAGGCTCGATGGCGTGTGCGTTGTCCACGCCGTTGCGGTCCGCACGTTCCATGCCGCGCCGTTGGTCGATTTCGGCCTTAGGCCTGCGCCTGCGCCTGCGGTTTCTGTGGATTTGGCGGGGCGTTGAGGTCGAGTGGCGCCATGCCGAAATGCGCCCGGGCGAGGTTCACGTTCTTCAGGTTGCACTTGAAGAAAAAGTCGAAGACGTCTCCAGCGACCGGGATCAGCCCCAGACCGGTGTCGATGATGACGTTGAAGATCATCCGCGACAGGGTTCCTTTCGGCAGACCGAGCTTGGACGACTCCCGGACGATATATGCTGCCGAGACACCCATGATGACATCGCCCACGCCCGGGATCAGGCCGACGAGGCCGTCGATGCCCACTCGGAGCCCGGCGGGCAGGGGAATAGACGTGTCGAAAAGTTTGGCCGCTTTCTCGATTCGCGACAGGACTGCCTGCTGTTCCGGCGTCGGGATCGGGGCGCCGTGGGGGTCGACGGTGGCTTGCATGGGCCAAAGCATGCGGAGAAAACGTCCAAATCTAAAACCCAAACTCAGAATTTTTAGGGCCTGGATATCCCGTTCCCGAGCGTCTTCGCCGCACGCCTCAGCGCAGCGCTGTGTCGCTGATCAAACGAAGCACAAACGGGGCTGGTTGTTCGGTTCAGGCTGGCGCGTGGCGGAGAGGAAAGGCCCAACCCCGCAAATCTACGGGAGCCCGGGTCTGTAATTTGGGATTTGTCATTGGAACTCCCTATCCCTTAAAAAGACTCCATGATTCACCTTGGCTGCTGTGCGTTTAACTTTAATGGATTGTCCCTCGCGGAAAGCCTTCGATTCTGCCAAGAGCTTGGTTTTGGGGTTGTTGATGTCAGCGGCGGGCAGATTGGCGTGGATACGATGGTGGACGATCCTGTCCGCACCGCCGATGACCTTCGCGCGCTGGCCCTGCTGCACCGGATGCGGTTCTCGGAACTGTTTCTCAACGTCGTTGACGTGGATGGTGAAGGCGTGATGCCCTCCGAGCCCGATGATGCCAAGCGGGCCCGGATGTTGGAGCGGTTCAGCAGCATTTGCGCCTGTGTGGGCGAGGCCGATTTTTCGAGTGTGATGGGCCCGAAGACCGGTCCTGTGCCCGATGACGCCGCAAAATCCCGAGCCTACGCCTGCCTCAACGAGATGGTGGCCATCGCCCGCGGGCACGGGCTCGCCTACCACGTGGAGATCGGCGGAGGTTACGACAACACGCCGCACCGCGAGCTCGCGGAAGCCGTTCCAGGGCTGCGCTACACGCTCGATTATGCGCACAGCCTTCCACGCGGAGCCGCGCTCGAAAACGTGATGCAGATGCATGAGCTGACCGGTCACATTCACGCCAAACCCGCCTTTCCGGGGCGCACCAAGGCCTTTGCCCACCTGTCGACCATTCCCTGGGAAACTATTTTCGCCGACCTTCAGGCGCGCGGCTGGAGCGGTGACGTCGTCGTCGAGTGCATTGCTTACCCGGTTGAGGACGGTGAGCTCGACCGCCCCGCCTTCATTGAGATCGCCGAGCCCTTCGAAAAGCTGCCGGTCGACCCGGGTCCCCTGAGCCATCCGGCATTTCAGACCGTCCGCTATGCCTACGATGTGCTGCTCGCGATGCGGGCCGCCGGTGTGGCGGGGTGATCTCCCGGTAGTTTCCGAAGGCCAAAAGGACACCGGGCGCCGGGCGTGCTCGGGCCGTGATGCGCGATGGAAAGCTTCGGGATTAGGTTCGGGAATTTGGGATTCGCCTACGGCTTGCGTTTCCGGGGTCTCCGGCTGAGGCTTGGCGCATGCCCGTGATCAAGCGCGTCTCGAAGTACCTTTTTGCCTACCCGTGGTTATTCGGGATAACCCTGTTGCTCGCCCTCAGCAGTGTGGGGCTGATGATCGCCGTGCCGCAGGCGGTTCAGATGCTGCTGGAAAATATCCGCGAAAGCGCCACGACGGAGGCCCTGGGCATGAGCGTCGCGCTGATCGTCGCTCTCTACGTCGGGGCGGAGGTCTTCAACGGCCTGCGCATCTTCTGTAACAACACCCTGGAGCAGAAGGTACTTATCGACATGCGTGGTGAGATCCACAACAAGCTGCTGCGGCTGCCGATCTCCTTCTTCGATCAGCGAAAGAGCGGCGACATTTCCAACCGCGTCATCGAGGACGTGTCCAATGTCGAGCGAGCTCTGCTCGACGGCACGGAGCAAGGCTCCACGGCCATTGCTATGCTGCTGGGCGTCAGCGTGATGCTCTTTGTCAAAAACGCCTACCTCGCGATGTTCGTCTTACTGCCGATACCGGTTTTGCTGGTGCTCGGCTATTTTTACTCAAAGGGCTCGCGCAAGGTCTGGAAGCAGGTTCGCGAAGCCTCAGGCGAGATGACGAGTCTGCTGGTCGAGGATATTCAGGGCAACCGGCTCATCCAAACTTTCGGGCTGCAAGACCGTGAAACCGCTCGTTTCAACGAACGGGCCGAAGACCTCAAGCGAAAGACCCTGCGAGGCATGTACCGCTGGGCGACCTACAGCCCGCTCACCGCACTGCTCACGCGCATGGGCACGGTGGCCGTCGTTGGGGTCGGCGGGTGGCTGATGCTCCAGCCCGACAGCGATTTCACCTACGAGAAGCTTGTCGCCTTTCTGATGTACGTTTACATGGTGTACGAGCCTGTGCGGCAGCTCCACGGTTTGAACCATCTGCTTTCGGCGGGGAAATCCAGCGGTGAACGCGTTTTCGAGATCATCGACGAGCCGGTGGCGATCGAAAACGCCGAGAACCCGGTCGCCTTTCCAACGGGGCTGCCGCGGGTGGACTTTCGCGATGTCACGTTTGGCTATCCCGACCGCCCGCCGGTCCTGCAGCACCTGCGGCTGACGCTCGAGCCGGGCAAGGTCACGGCGCTTGTCGGCCATACGGGCGCGGGCAAGAGCACCATCGCGAACCTCGCCATGCGCGCTTATGATGTGACTGGCGGGGAAGTCGTGATCAACGGCGTGGACCTGCGCGAAATCGAGCTGGACGATCTGCACCGCCACATCGGGCACGTCGCGCAGGAGCCTTTCCTGTTCGAAGGTACCGTTCGCGACAACCTCAGGCTCGCCAAAGAGGAGGCCGAGGAGGCTGAGATGTGGGCGGCGTTGCGCGGGGCGGCAGCGGACGAGTTTGTCGCCAAGCTGCCCGACAAGCTCGACACCAACATCGGCGAAAAGGGCATCCGGCTGTCTCAAGGGGAGAAACAGCGACTGACCATCGCCCGGGTATTGTTGAAAAACCCGCCGTTCGTAATTCTCGACGAGGCGACCGCCAGCGTCGACACCATTACCGAAAAGCTCATTCAGCAGGCCCTCAAAAACCTGATGAGCAAACGGACGGTACTGGTGATTGCCCACCGACTCTCAACCGTGCGCGAGGCCGACAAGATCGTGGTGCTTGATCATGGCAAAATTCTCGAGCAGGGCACCCACGAGGTCCTCCGCTCGAAAGGCGGCCGTTATGCGGAACTCTGGTCCCATCAAGTCGACTTAATCGACGAGCAAGTGGGCGTTTGAGGGAAAGCCAGTAAAACCGGGAAGCGACTGGCGCGCTTTGGTGGCCGAAGACACGCAGGCCGGCCACTGTGCTTGTCCGGCGGTCGCAGAATAGCCAGAACCGGCCAGCTTCTCGGCACCAGTGATGATTCTACGCCTCCTCGAAGCGACGGTCGAAAAGGTCGGCCATTTCGTCGAGCATCTCGTTGGCGTTGTCACCCGAAGCGATGAATGTCAGTTGCGAACCGTTGCCGGCGGCCAGCATCATCAAGCCCATAATACTCTTGCCGTTAACCTGGTCGCCGTCTTTTTCGACCCACAAGTCGACCGTTTCGTAGCGGTTGGCAACGCGCACGATCATCGCGGCGGGGCGCGCGTGGATACCCATTTCGTTTTTGACCTTAAGGGTACGGGTCAGACTTTCGGATGAGGATGCCTCCATGGAATTTTCAGGCGGGTCTGGGCGTTCGTGGGGTTGGTGCGAACGAGCAATTACTGAGTGGAACCGAAATGACGACGTCCCGCAAGATTTTTTCAAAAAAGTCTTGCCGAAACGCGCCGAAATCTGGATGTTCACCCGTTTTCCAATTTCAGCAAAGAGGATACGTCATGGCACGCATTTGTTCCATCACCGGCAAGCGCCCCACCATCGGCAGCCGCGTTCACCGCAAAGGTCAGTCGAAAAAGAGTGGTGGCATCGGGATGCATATCACGAAAAAGACGACTCGCAAGTTCCGCCCGAACCTGCAGCGCATCAAGGTGCGCCAGCCGGACGGTTCGGTCCGCCGACAATGGGTGGCCGTCAAAGCAATCAAGGCAGGCCTGGTTGAGAAGGTTGTCTAGCGCTGTACCGGTGCGCTGCTGACCGCAGCGCGCTCCCTCTCGCCGCCGGAGGCATAGGCATCCGGCGGTTTTCTGTTGCTCGGCCTTTGGCCCGTGCTTCGGCTGTTTTAGGCGTTGCATCTTCGGTTTTGCAGGGGTTTCATGATGGCATGTTTGACCTCTTCAAGAAGGGCATGCTCGCAGGCCTGGGTGCCGCGGTGTTGACCAAGGAAAGCGTTGAGCGGACGCTCAACGAGCTGGTGGAAAAGGGCAAGATCTCGCAGGAGGAAGCCCAGGCCACCGCCGACAAGATGATGGATCAGGGGCGCCATGAGTTCGAGCAGGTTCGCTCGGACTTCGCGAAGTCCTTCGATGATATGCTCTCGCGGGCGCAACTGACGCCGCTGAGCGATTTTCGCCGTCTCGAAGCCCGGGTGGCTGCCCTCGAAGCGGATTTCGCGGCCTCGCGCTCAGCCGAGCGCTCGCCGGAGCCGGTGGCTTCCTCCGACTCACCGGCGCAGTAGCGACGCCCCCGAAGTAACGCCGCCCGGCGCGGCTCCGCCCGAGCGGAGCCCACGGTTTGTTTTGCGATGAGACCCCGCCTCAAGCCGTTGGAATTCTTTTCCAACACCGTCCGCGTCAAAGACATCATTGGGGTTCTGGCGCGCCGCGGCTTCAGCGAAGTGGTGCATTCCACCGGCTTGCCCGGACGCTGGGCCCGCACCATCGTCAAGGAGGAGAGCGGCTCGATGAGCTTGTGGGAGCGCCTTCGGCGCACCCTGGAAGACCTTGGCCCGACGTACGTCAAGTTTGGCCAAGTGCTTTCGTCGCGGCCGGATGTGCTGCCGGAAGCCGCGATTCACGAATTTAAGAAACTGCGGACCAAGGCGCGCTCGCTACCGTTCGAGCAAATCGAGCCCGTCCTTCTGGCCCAGCTGCCGGGAAGCATCGACGAACATTTCAGCCGATTCGATCGTACCCCTGCCGCCAGCGGCTCGATGGCGCAAGTCCACCAGGCCCGCCTGCGCAAGGAGGATATCGAGGTGGCGGTCAAGGTTCAGCGTCCCGGTATCCATCGCTCGATCCGGGCGGACATCGAGATCATCAGCTGGCTGGCGCGCAAGGTTCACGAAAATAGTGAAGAGCTGCGTCCGTATGACCTGCCCGAACTCGCCGCTGCCGCTGCCGATGGCATCCTGCAGGAGCTCGACTTCACGATCGAGGCCAACAACGCCATCCTCTTCAACCACATCAACCCTTTTCACGAGGATATTTTCGCTCCTCGGGTTTTTGACCGGTTCACCACCGACCAGCTGACGGTTTGCGAGTGGGTCGAAGGGGCATATCCGGGGGACGAGGGGATTCCCGAAGCCTATGGCAAGCGCCTCGCGGTTCTTGGCGGCAAGTCTGTTTTTCACCAAATCGTCATCGCCGGATTTTTCCATGGCGACCCGCACAGTGGCAACCTTCTGGTGACCCCTAGCGGGCGGGGCTGCTTGCTCGACTGGGGCCTCGCGGGTCAGCTGACCCGCGAGATGCGCTACCACCTTGGGGACCTTTTCGCCGGCATCGCCAACGAGGACGCCGAAAAAGTCTGCCGGGTGGCGCTGCTGATGGCCGAGAGCAAGGCCCGCCCCGACCGTACGCAGCTCGAAAAGGAAGTTTCGCGTGTGCTGCGGCGCTACAGCTCGAAATTCGAGATCGGGCAGGCGCTCGGCTACGTCGTGATCGACCTGCTGTATGTCTTCGGCAACAACGGTATCAAGCTGGCGCGCGATTACAGCCTGTTGGCCAAGGCGATCGTCTGTATTGAAGAGGTGGGCCTCGCTCTGGACCCCACTTTCGATATTCGGAAGGTGGCGCGCCCCTTCCTGCACACGCTTAATCAAGAGCGCTTCAGCCCCTTTACCCTCGCCAAGCAGTTCTGGTACAACCTCACGCAGAATGTGCACCGCATCCGCGACCTGCCGCAGGATATGCAGCGCTTTCTGCGGATGCTCGAGGACGGCGAGATCCAGGTCCACATGCGCCACGAGGGCGTGGACGAGGCCGCCGAACAGTTTTCCAGTGGCGTCAACCGAATCACCCTGGCCCTT
>JBHJGW010000039.1:0-5510 GCA_050331415.1 Opitutales bacterium
GCCGACGGCCGGGATGGCGAGGAACAGTCGGGGCACCTCCTCTTCCGCACTCAGGGCACCAAAGGCTTCGTCGGATTCGCCTCGGGTGACACCTCCTACGACCTCGGCGACGGCTTCTTCATCAAACCGGCCAAAGGCTACGCGGTCATCCTGATGACGGCCGACGACCCCAACGCGGACCTGCTCAGCGACGACCACATCATCATCAGCGCCACGGCCCGCGTCCGCAACACCGGCATGGAGTTCAACGAGGTCGGCAACGTCGTCACCGAAGCGGGCAAACCACCGCTGCTGATGGAACCCGTGCAGGCCCAAATCGCCATGCCCTTCGGCGGCACCCTCGAACACCTCGACCACGACGGCATTGCCCCAACGAAGACCGAGCCCTTTACCCAAGTCTTCAGCATCGACGGCACCCAAGACAAAACCCCGTACTATCGCGTCACGCGCTAGTCCTTCGGTAGTCTGGCTGCCGGAGCAGGGATTTTCGTAGGTTTCTTTGGACGAAAGCCTGCTCGTGGCAGGCCCTTTGGCGTATTTTGCCACTTGGCTAGTTACAGGGGGCGGTTTTTACCGCCACCCGGGGCTTGTCCAAGCTTTGGCCGGGCGTGTAGGTATTGCTGATGCCCCATCGCTCCTCTCGACCGCCGCTTAAGCGGATGCTGCGCATTCATGAACAACTGATGAGTGGCAAGCTGCCCAATTGCTCGACGCTGGCCGGGCTCCTCGAATGCTCGACCAAAACGGTGCAGCGAGACCTCGATTACATGCGCGACCAGCTCGGTCTTCCGTTGGAGTATGACGACCGGGAGCACGGCTGGGGTTACACGGAGGCGGTGACGCATTTTCCGACAGTTCCTGCGTCGGAAGGCGAGCTCCTGGCGCTGTTCGTGGCCCAGCAGGCACTGGTCCAGTATCGTGGAACGCCTTTCGAGAAACCGCTGGCAACCGCTTTCGCGAAACTTGCGGAAATGATGGATGATGACATTAGCGTCGACCTCAATGGCTTGTCGCAGTCCCTGTCCTTTCGCCATCAAGGCGCGGGCCTTGCAGAGCTGGAGATTTTTGAGCAGGTGCAGCAGGCATTGCTGGACAGCCGGGAACTGACCTTCCGCTACCGAAAATTGAGCTCCAATCGGCCTGAGACTCGACGCGTCCAACCCTACCACCTGAGCAACATTGATGGTCAGTGGTATCTTTTCGCCCACTGCCATGCGCGCGACGACTTGCGGACCTTCGTCCTCGGTCGCATTGAAGCGATTGTCGAGCTTGGCGCGCCCTTTGAAAAGCCCGCTGATTTCTCACTCAGCGAGCGTCTGCTGAACACCTTCGGCGTGTTTCGCGGGGAAGGCGATTTCCGCGTGCGCATCGAGTTCCACGGCTTCGCCGCGCAGCTCGTTCGCGAGCGGCAATGGCATACGTCCCAGGAGATCCACGACAAGCCCGAGGGGCGAATCGAGCTGCGCTTACGCGTGGACTCGCTCGAAGAAATCGAACGCTGGGTGCTCAGTTGGGGTGGTCAGGCGAAAGTCGTCGCGCCGCCACAGCTCAAGCAGCGGGTCAAAGACGCGCTTGCGCAGATGAACGACCAGTATGCCGCCACGCCGGGCTGGTTCGCTGATCTCCGCGAAGCTGCCCAGATTTATCAGCCCGACCGACTCCTCAGCCTCGTCATGGCTATGGATCGCGGAATGGATGATCCAAACCAGATGGAGCTTTGGCATCGGTGAGGGCTGCAGGAGTCCTCACCGTTTGAGTTTTCCCAACAGCGAATTCGCGATACTGACGGAAAATAGACCCGAAGCAGCTCTTTTTCGCGCTTTTTTCCAGCGCCGAGGCCGTAGCCCCAAACGTGTCCTACCCCCAGGAGTAAACTGCGGGCGTTATGAAAATTGAGACGTTTTTGGACTACAATGCGATCGTGGCCGGGCAATGTTTCCCGGTCCATTTGGCGGTGCGGTTTGCCGCGCCGGAGTTTCGGTCGGGCCGCACGCAACCCATCGCCTTTGGGCTCGTGATCGACCGTTCTGGCAGCATGGGCGGTCGGCCGCTCGAGGGGGCGAAGGCCGCCGCAAAGGTCGTCGCAAGCAACCTGCGAAAAGACGACCTCCTGGCAATCACTGTCTTCGATGACCAGGCGCATGTCGCACTGCCGTTGCAGCCGGTCCGCAGCGCGGAAGCCGTGAAAAGCCTGATCGAGGACATTCAGACTGGCGGGGGCACGAACCTGACCGCCGGGTGGTCGCTCTGCCGCGACGAGCTGCGCAACGCCCCCGCCAACACCCCGCGGAGACTTCTGCTGCTCTCCGACGGCTTGTTGAATATCGGCATCACCGAGCCCTTGCAGGTAGGGCAGATCGTGTCTCAGGGTCTGGAGCTCGACGGCACTCGCAGCAGTTGCCTTGGTTTCGGAAATGGCTATGACGAGGATTTACTCGCCGACCTGGCCGACGCCACCGGCGGCTCGTTTTACGATGCGACCGATCCCGAACGTCTTCCGCAAATCTTCGCAGCTGAACTCGATGGCTTGCAACGCATCGCCGCGCAGAACCTGCGCCTGCGGTTTCGCCACCTGATGTTTTGCGACGGCGCATTGCAGCTCTCCAACTACCCGTGGCATGAAATGCCCGACGGCAGGGTGGAACTGGCCATTGGCGACCTCGTCAGCGAAGAAGAGCGCACGCTGGTCCTCGCCCTTGATGTAGCTGCGCTGCCGCCGCTACCCGAGGACGCCGAGACCAACCTCGAGGGCGAGGAACTCGTCGAGCTCGAGGTGCTCTGGGACGCCATCGGGGAGGACGGGATCGCCTCCAAAAGCTGGTTGCAAACAGTTCGCGTTCGCGCCGTGCAGGACCTGTCTCAGATCAAGCCAAACTCCGAAGTAATCCCCTGGGTGGCAACCCAACAGGCTGCCTGGAGCATCCGCGGTGCATTGGACGCCGCGGACCGAGACCAGCATATCCGCGCCCGAGCTTTGCTCAACCGCACCCGCCTGAAGCTCGAAGCAATGGGCCAGCACGGTGATGTGCAGGATGGGCTCAACCTCGTGCGCGAAATGGAAAGCCGCCTCGACCCGGAAGATGGATGGAGCATCCGGGACCGAAAGCTTGCCCGCTACGCCAGCGCCGACTTCAGCAAAATGTCCAGCGAACAGGCCTTCGTCGCCGAAGACGCCACCCTCGCTGAGCCGAGTTACAAGCAGCGCCGCAAATCAGAGCGCTGAGCGAAGAAATACCGAACGCCACCGGATCAGCCATTCCCGATTATTAGACGGTCGCCCCCCTCGTTCCAACACGGATCCACGAGGGAGGCGACTGTAATGGACCCGACTCCGGTGGCGCGAGCGTGAACCTTTTCGTCCATGATGTCGAGCGCACCCTCGATCTTCTGGTCGCGAGCAAGTAGCCAGCCTGTGCACCAGTCAACGTCGGAATCTTCCACCGAAAGCGCCGCATGGTCACAGGATCGTTGGCCGAATGCCCGTATCAGCATGGAGTTCGGAACGATTAGGCAGTCCGGTCGGGTACGCTCCACATACTCAAGAATTTTCGGCCGGGTTTGCGGATCTTCGCAATGGCAAAGCGGCAGACGCCGGCTTTTGGTAATTTCTTCCTAAGCGGCGAAAAAATCGCCGCTGAGCCGTATTCTCCTTTTTCAAGTCGCACAGACGTTGCGCCTCTTCCTCATCCATCTGCCCATACTTGCCCTTCCAGCGATGACAGGTCGCCGGGCTGATGTTGTGCTGACGGCAGGCCGCTTCGACCTTCAAGCCCTCGTTCTCGCGAAGGATCCGGATGATCTATTCTGTACTACGTCGTGTCTTCTTCATGCTCGATGACGGAAAGATCTCTCGCAAACAACGGGCCAGTTAACTGGGACCCAGGCAAAAAGGGCTGATGGGATTGCAAGCCTTACGACGGCGGAGGCAAATTTGGTCTGGCACCGTGAATTCGTTAAGATGAAATTCACTCTGAATGGTCGCAAAACTTTGCTCGAGCTACGCGTTCCCGAACGCCCTCTCAACGAACCCGAAACCAAACAACGGAATCTCTTTCATTCGCGTTGGGCGAATCGGTGGTGGCAGGAGGTTTTCCTTAGCATAAGGCTAGTTCCATGAAGATTCTAATCATCAACACCGGCTATGCGCCGAACGTTTATGGGGGGGCGGAGCAAAGCGTTCAAAATCTAGCCGAAGGGCTTGCCTTTACAGGGCATGAGGTCCACGCCGTTTCGCTGACCGAGGCGAGGCCGTGGACTTGGTCGGAGATCGGTGGCGTGACGATCCACTACCTACCCCTGCGGAACATTCGTTTTCCATTCGGCAAGCGCAACCTCCCGCCCTACCTGGCGGCGCCTTGGCACTTGATCGACACTTGGAATCCGTTGGCCGCGCGCGACTTGGCCAGCCTCTGCCGCCAACTGCAGCCCGACGTCGTCCACACCAACCGGCTGACTGGCTTCTCCTGCTCCGCCTGGCAGGCTGCGAGCCGCCGCAGCGCGCCCATTGTCCACACCCTGCGCGACTACTACCTGCTGCACCCAAACAACACGATGTTCACCGACGAGCAGCGCTATCATCACATCGGTCCAGTGGCTAGGGCCTATGCCATGCCGCGCAAATGGCTCTCTGCGGTTGTCGATCAAGTTGTGGGCAACAGTCGCTTTACCCTCGAGCAGCACACGCGCGCGGGCTATTTCCCAAACGCGGAAAAACACGTTATTGCAAACATCTTCGAGCCCAAAGCGGCCAAGGGTAAACGGCCCCGGGGCCCCCTGAGATTCGGCTACATTGGCCGCCTCGACCCGCCGAAAGGCCTCGATCTGCTGATCCGCGAATTCCCCGCAGACCTCGACAACGAGCTGCGCATCGCCGGAACCGGCGAGCCCGGCTATGTCGCGCAACTCAAGAGCCAGGCCGAGGGCAAACCGATCGCCTTCCTCGGCCACCAAAAGCCGGATGCCTTCTACACGGAAATTGACATCCTTGTGGTGCCCTCCGTCTGGCACGAGCCCCTGCCCCGCGTCATCTTCGAGGCCAACAGCTACGGCATCCCCGTCCTTGGCAGCAACCGCGGCGGGATCCCCGAGATGATCGAACAAGGCCGGAATGGGTGGATCTTTGACCCTGCCGGACCGAATGCCCTCAACCGGAAAATCACCGAAATCGCGGCCCAGCCCGACACCATCACCCCCATGGCCAAGCCCTGCCTGTCCTACGCCCGCAAGTTCTCGCCAGATGTTATCACCACACAGTATCTGGAGGTCTACCGGCAGGCCATCTCCCAAACACGGCCCGAAAGCTAGCCAAACGCCAAAGCCCGGCCGGCGCAGCGGGTAGAACCCAGCTAATTCCGCCACCAAAGCCGCACGCACGCTGCGAAAAAAGAAATCAAAACAAAAATTGCGATTGCATCTCGTCTGCCGCGGTCCGGAGAATATGATACCGACTCCGCAAGCTCATTCATGAACTCAAATACATGCATTATCGTCAATGCTCTTCCGCGATCCGG
>JBHJGW010000040.1:0-14754 GCA_050331415.1 Opitutales bacterium
GGTTCCGGGCTGACGTGAAAGGTAGTGCACCTCGATGGGCCGCTCGAGCGCTACTCCGCGGGGCACCCGGATGTACATGCCCTCGTTCAGAAAGGCCATGTGCAGCGCAAAAAACTTGTCCATGCCGAGCATCGCCGCGCGAACGTTGAAGAAGTCGCGAAGGTAGCCTTCGTGCGCCTTCAGTGCTTCGGGCAGGGTCAGAACCTCGACGCCGGTCGGCAAATCAGTGCCGCGCAGCACGAGCTGGTTATCCACGAAGCCGACCCGCGCCGCCGCATCCTCAGATAATTCGAGGTGCTGAATCAGACGTTCCGCCGAATCCGCTGGCGCGGTATTAACGGGGGCGAAGCCGTCGAGCCTCAACTGTGAGAGCTTCGTAAATCGCCAGCGCTCCATCTGCCGCGTCGGCATCGGCAAGGTCGTAAAATCCTGCCAGTGGCGGCGCTTGAGATCGATGAACCATGCGGGCGCGTCGAGCTTGGCCAGATGCGCCTCGAAGGCTTCCGGGGTGAAGAGATTGCAAGGGGAAAGGTCGGTGTTCATTGCTGAGTATCTTGGTGGGAGCTCCGGGAGCTCTCGAAAAATTCGCGGCGAAGCCCGGGTAAAGGGCGGCGCCTTGCCGTATCCAAAGACTGGCGAAGCGGTGCGTATGCTGTGCTTGTTTGAACGATCTTGCGCTGATCTTCCATCACGATCCCGTCTTCGGGATAGACGCCATCGTCACCGAAAACTCCGTCTGAAGCCCTATCGGTTTTATTCGTCGGGATTTGTGGCCAGGACGTCTCCATGCTCAAAGCCAAGCCTCATAAGCGGAAGGCCGTTCGATAACGGGTATTGAACGACCGTGCCAATCTATGAGCAGTCGACGTTCACGGATACGCCCGCTTAGCCGACGGATCCTTCCATTTCGAGGTCGATCAGGCGCTTGAGTTCGACGCTGTACTCCATCGGGAATTCGCGGACGAGGTCGTTGACGAAGCCGTTCACCGCGAGGCTCATCGCTTCGGCTTCGGAGAGCCCGCGCTGCTGCATGTAGAAGATCTGCTCGGCGCTGACCTTCGAGACGCTGGCCTCGTGCTGCACGCTATTGCCCTCGCCCTGCACGGTGATAGCCGGGTAGGTGTCAGTACGGCTGTTGGTGTTGATCAGCAGCGCGTCGCACTCGGTGTTGTTCTTGCAGCCCTTGAGGTGCTTGGGCATCGAGACCACTCCACGGTAGCTCGACCGGCCTTCGCCGATAGAGATCGACTTGGAGATGATGTTCGACGTGGTGTTGTTGGCCGCGTGCACCATCTTGGCGCCCGTGTCCTGGCGCTGGCCATCGTTAGCCAGGGCGATCGAGATGACCTCTCCGCGGGCGCGCTCGCCCTTGAGGACCACGCCGGGGTACTTCATCGTCAGGCGGCTGCCGATGTTGCAGTCGATCCAGCGCACTTCAGCGTCCTCCATCGCCATGCCACGCTTGGTGACGAGGTTGAGCACGTTATTGGACCAGTTTTGCACCGTGATGTATTGAATCTTCGCGCCCTTGAGCGCGACGAGCTCAACGACCGCCGCGTGCAGGGTGCTCGTGGTGAAGTTCGGGGCGGTGCACCCCTCCATGTACATTACCTCGGCTCCCTCGTCGGCGATGATCAGGGTGCGCTCGAATTGGCCAAACATTTCCGAATTGATCCGGAAGTAGGCCTGCAGCGGCTGCTTGAGCTTTACGCCCTTAGGGATGTAGATGAACGAGCCGCCCGAGAAACACGCACTGTTGAGCGCGGCAAACTTGTTGTCGGCGACCGGGATGACGCTGCCGAAGTACGGGCGGAATATGTGTTCGTACTCGTGCAGACCTTCATGCGGGCCCACGAAGATGACGCCCTGCGACGCAAGCTCCTCCTTCATGTTGGAGTAGGCTGCTTCGCTGTCGAACTGCGCTTCGACGCCTGCGAGAAACGCGCGCTCCTGTTCGGGTACCCCGAGGCGCTCGAAGGTGTTCTTTACGTCGTCAGGCACGTCGTCCCAGCTCTTGAAAGCTTTTTGGCTCGTGCTCTTGTAATAGCTGATCTGGTCATAGTCGATCTCCCCGAGGATCTTGTCGGCCCAATGGGTTGGGTCGGGCTTGTCCTGGAAGACCTTCAAGGCGCGCTTGCGGAAATCGTTGATCCACTGCGCCTCGCCTTTGACCTGGCTGATGTAGTCGATCGTCGCCTCGTTGAGGCCCTTGCCAGCGTCATACTCGTACGTGGTGTCGTAGTTGAAGTGACCCTTGGCACGGGCTTCGTCGAGGTCGGGCAGGGTGGCGGTATCGTTGGCGATACCCTCGTTTTCAAGTTCTTCGAATGACATGGCTTTAGCTCCTTCTGGTTGAGTTGTAATGAAAGAATCGGGATTCAAGGTGCCACCGTCGGCGCTGTGGCCAAATCAGGGGCACGTCGGGTATATTTTGAACGCGCGGTGAATTAAGTTAATCGGCTAGAAGCAGGCTTTGACCACACCTCCGTCGCAGCGCAGGGCGGCTCCGTTGGTTGCTGAGGATAAGGGGCTCGCGAGGTAGACTGCGAGGTTGGCGACTTCGGTCGGTGTGGCGAAGCGCTGAATCAGAGAAGTTGGGCGGTTGTGTTCAAAAAACTGCTGCTGCATCTCGTCGAAGGTGATCCCCTTCTCGTCGGCGACGGAGCGGACAAAATCGCCGACGCCTTCGCTGTCGGTCGGTCCTGGAAGGATGCTGTTGACGGTGACGCCTGTGCCCTTGGTCCATTCCGCGACACCGCGACTGATGGCCAGCTGCGCCGTTTTCGTCATCCCATAGTGGACCATCTCCTGAGGGATGTTGATGCCGCTCTCACTGGACACAAAAATAACCCGTCCCCAGTTGCGTTCGAGCATTCCCCGCAGGTAATAGCGGGTCAGGCGGACGCCGCTCATGACATTGACGTCGTAGAAGCGCTGCCACACTTCGTCGGTCGTGTCGAGGAACGGAATCGGTTCGAAGATGCCTGCGTTATTGATGAGGATATCGGCCTGCCGGCAGAGCGCGGTAACCTTCTCGCAGCCAGCGGTGGTGGACACGTCACCCGGCACTGCGGTGACGTCCGCGCCGGGAACATCCGTCTGCAGGCTCATGGCGGCGTCGCCCGTTCGCTTGTCATCGCGGCCGTTGAGAAGCACGCTCGCGCCCTCCTGCGCAAGGGTGCGCGCAATGGCGTAACCAATGCCCTTGGTGGAGCCGGTGACGAGAGCGGATTTACCTTTGAGTTGCAGGTCCATAGCGGGCCGGGCAGCGGCCGGGGTATTCGAAATTCGGGTTATTCTTCGGGGTCGCGAGTAAGCGAAGAGTGGAAGCGCTCGTCGCCGGTCAACAGCGCGAGTAAGGCCCGCGCGACGCCCTTGGCGGACGCGGGGTTCTGGCCGGTGGCCAGCTTCCCGTCCGTCACCACATGAGCTTGAAATTTCGGTGCTTGCGAAAATTCGCCGCCAGCCTCCTTGAGCCGCGTTTCGAGCAAAAATGGCATCACTTCGGCGAGTTCGACGGCGTGCTCTTCCTCGTTGGTGAACCCCGTTACCTTTTTTCCGGCGAAGAGCCAGGATCCGTCTGCAGCTTTGGCTGGAAGGAGTGCCGCCGGGCCGTGGCAAACAGCACCCACCGGTTTGTCCGCATCGACAAATGCCGCAATGGCGTCTCCGACCGTTTCACTGTCGGCAAGGTCGAACATCGGCCCGTGTCCGCCGGGAAAGAACAATCCGTCAAAGCCGCTCAGGTCGAGTTGGCCTAAGGTTTCCGGCTGCGCCAGCGCGGCGCGAAGGTCGCCTTCGCGGAGATAGCGCAAAACGGATTCGCTGCGACCCCGTTCGTTGAGGCTCCGCGGGTCGATTGGCACCGGCTGGCCGTCGGGAGTGGCGATGACGACGCGCACACCGGCGTCCGTCATCGCGTAGTACGGCGTTGTCGCTTCCTCGAGCCACAGGCCGGTCGGCTTACCCGTGTCGCCGAGCTGGCCGTGGCTGGTCAGAATGAAGAGGACGGTGAGGGCAATTTCGTTCATGGCACTAATCAGTTTCGAGGCGTGGACAACCAATCGGCTAGGGCCTCCCGCAGAAAGGTCGTTGGGGACTGCTCAGGAAGGCGTACGATCCTAAACCGTTCCGCCGGAGCGGATTCCCGAAGCTGGCGCTGGGCATAGGCTTCGAGCGCCGGATCGGGATTGTCGTGGGGGAAAACGAGGGCGACTCGATCGCCGCGGCGCGCGAGATTCGCGGCAGCCGACACCGCTCCGGAGTCGGACATGAAACGCTGAATTTCGATGGCGCCTCCGTCGTCGGCTCCGAGGCCCGGACCGAGGTCGACCGAGCCGCTGATGACATAGTTTTTCATCCGATGGATACGAGAAAGTTGGGTTGCAGGTTTTCCTGGACCGCGTGTTGGTATTTCAGCCACATGGCGCGGCGGAAATCTTCCCTTTCGATCGCCCAGTTGATGTCATCCGGCTCCCAGAGGAAGATATGGTGCTGGCCGTGGAACTTCGCCAGTTCGATCGCAGATTCGGTATATCCAGAAAAACTAAAGAAGCAGCCGAAGGTGGACGACGGGCGCCGGTAGAGTTTGGTGAACAGCTTGCCAATCGGGTCAGCATTGATGCGGCTGCGGAATTTTTTACTCTCCACCAGGCAACTGAAGCCCCACTCCGTAAAGAAAGCGCCGTCGATCTGCTCGAGGTCGTAGCGCACGGTGTCCGATTGGACTCGGTACGGATACAATACGGGAAAGCTGCTCAACTCGAATCCGCGCACCATCATCAGCTCGAACACCGCGGCATCGTTCTCGATGTCACCGTCCAGCAGTTGCCGCCAGTGCGACTGCATCTGTGGCCATTGCCATCCGGGGATGCTGGCGATGTCGACGGTGTTCGGCATGATCAGGTGTCAGGCAACGGCGGGCACAGCCAGTTCTTCCTTCACCCAGTCGTAGCCCTTTTCTTCGAGTTCCAGAGCAAGTTCCTTTGGACCGCTCTTCACGATCCGCCCGTCGTACATGATGTGCACCACGTCCGGTACGATGTAGTTGAGCAAACGCTGGTAGTGGGTGATGACCACGAAGCCGCGATCCGGCGAACGCAGGGCATTGACTCCGTCGGCCACGATCTTCAGCGCGTCAATGTCGAGACCCGAGTCGGTTTCGTCCATAATGGCGAATTTCGGCTCGAGCATGGCCATTTGCAGGATCTCCGCGCGCTTCTTTTCACCGCCGGAAAAGCCGTCGTTGACGTAGCGGCTGGTAAATTTGCGATCGATTTTCAGCGTGTCCATCGCCGCGTAAAGGTCCTGGTAGAACTGCTTGGCATTAACCTTGGCGTCACCTTCGAGGCGGGCGTTCAGAGCCGCGCGGATGAAGTTGGCGATGGTCACACCCGGGATCTCCACCGGGTACTGAAACGCAAGGAACAGCCCGGCGCGGGAAATTTCGTCGGGCTCCATGCCGACAATCTCCGTACCGTCGAGCAGGGCCGTGCCGCTTGTGATGCTGTAGTCCTCATGGCCGGCGAGAGCCTTGGCCAGGGTCGATTTGCCCGTGCCATTGGGGCCCATGATGGCATGGACTTCGCCCTTGGGCACTTCCAGCGAGAAGTCTTTGAGGATCGGCGTGTCAGCTACCGAAACGTTCAAGTTGGTGATGTTGAGGCTCATGGTCAAAAAGGGGTGAGAATCGCAGGTGGGAATCGGAATGGAAAGTCAGGAAGCTTTGCGCTTTTGCGCCGCGCGTTTTTTGCCCGTAAACGTCAGTTTGACGCGTTCCGGTGCGAAGTCTTCGGGAAGGAGCGCCTTGAGTTCCTCGACGACCGTCCCTGGGAGGGGAATATCATAGACGCGGCCGGTCGATTCATCCAAAAAGTGAGCATGCTCGCCTTCGTCCTTCGGGCAGAAGCGGCTCGGTTCGCGGTCATAAGTCATTTTGCTGACGAGCCCGCACTCGGCGAAAGTCTCAAGGCAGTTGTAAACGGTGGCCAGCGACAGGCTCGAGCTGTAGGCGCGGGAACGCGCATACACCTCATCGGCAGTCGGGTGGTCCCGTTGGTTCAGCAGAACCGCCCAGACCAGTTCACGTTGGCGGGTCGAGCGCAGCCCCTTCCCTTCGAGGGCCTGTTCGAGCACGGCTTTGTCAGCATCGTCTAGAGTCATCATCAAGTGCTTGATTAGAACAAAAATAAGAATCGTTCCAAAAAGCAAGCGGCAGAAGTTTAAAATTGGAATCATTCCAAAAACTTATATCGCTGGCGGATGGCGTAAGCTGGTTGAGTGGCGCACGGATGCGGGACTTTTGAAAGGTACCATGCCGGTCTTCGGCACGGATGTTGCGGCGTCGTACGGATTGAAGTCCACCCTTGCCATCGGCAACCGCCTCCCGTGAATTTGGGGTAAAGCTTGAGACCAAACCCCGTTCACCGGCAAACTTCAGCCCGCTGTTACCGTGATCCTACCGACCGAAGATTTCCAGAAACTCAATGAAGGCCGTCATCCGCACCCTCACCAGGTGCTGGGGCTGCATCCCACAACCGTCGAGGGCCGAGCTGGCCTCGGAGGTTGGGCCATGCCGCTCGACGCCACCGCCTGTGTACTCGTCGAGCTCGACAAAACCGGCTCCGAGGTCGAAAGGCACCCCATGGGTCGGACCTCAGGCAGCGATCTCTTCGAGTGTTTTCTCGAAGGGCGCAAGGAACCTTTTCCCTACCGCTTGCGGGTGACGACCACCGGCGGCGAGGTGCGGCAGAGCTACCACCCCTATGCCGCCTGGCCAAGTCTGAGCGAGGATGACATCTACCTCATCAACCAGGGCAACCATCACCACATTTACGAAAAGCTCGGCGGGCACCCGCATTCCGTCGATGGCGTCAGCGGTTACCGTTTCGCGGTCTGGGCGCCGAGCGCCAAAGCCGTGAGCATCGTAGGCGATTTCAATCGCTGGCAGGCGCGCTTCCACCCAATGCGCTCTCTCGGCAGCAGCGGCATCTGGGAGCTCTTTATCCCGGGCGTCGAGGCTGGCCACAAGTACAAGTACCGCATTATCGGGCCCGATGGCCACGAGCGGCTGAAGACCGACCCTTACGCCGCCTATTACGAGGCGCCCCCGCACAACGCGGCCATCACTTGGAACCCCGGAGCCAACTTCGCCTGGAAGGACGATGCCTACCTCAAGCGGCGGCGTGAAACCAACTGGGACGAGGCACCGGTCAGCATTTACGAGGTGCATTTCGGTTCGTGGAAACGCGTGGTCGAAGACGGCGGGCGGCCGTTCACCTACCGCGAGATGGCCTACGCACTGGCCGACTATTGCACGCAGATGCACTTCACGCACGTGGAGTTCATGCCACTGGCGGAACACCCCTTCGACGGATCATGGGGCTACCAGGTCACAGGGTTTTTCGCGCCGACGCACCGCTTCGGAGAGCCGGAGGACTTCATGTTCCTCGTCGACTATCTTCACCAGCACGACATCGGGGTGATTATCGACTGGGTTCCGGCGCACTTCCCGCGTGACGCCTTCGCGCTGGCCGAGTTCGACGGCACGCACCTTTATGAACACGCCGACCCGCGCCAGGGTGCGCACCAGGACTGGGGAACCCTGATCTTTAACTACGGCCGCCACGAGGTCCGCAATTTCCTGATCGGCAGCGCGTTGTGCTGGTTCGAGCGCTACCATATCGATGGCCTGCGCGTCGATGCCGTCGCGTCGATGTTGTACCTTGACTATTCGCGCAAGCACAACGAATGGATCCCCAACAAGTACGGCGGTCGGGAAAACCTCGAGGCCATCGACTTCATCCGGCAGGCGAATGACCTTGTCCATCAGTACTATCCCGCGGCGCTGATGATTGCTGAAGAGTCGACCGCGTTCGGGGGTGTCACCAAGCCGACCAGCGACTGGGGCCTCGGCTTCAATCTCAAGTGGAACATGGGCTGGATGCACGACACGCTCCAGTACATCAAGAACGACCCCATTCACCGGAAGTACCACCACAACGAGCTGACCTTCGGAATGCTCTACCAGTACTCCGAGAAGTTTACGCTGGTGTTCAGCCACGACGAGGTGGTCCACGGCAAGTCGAGCATGATTGTCAAAATGGGCTGCGGGGCGGATATCGGCTGGAAGGCCCACGATCTCCGCACGCTTTACGCCATGATGTGGGCCTGGCCGGGCAAGAAAACTCTCTTCATGAGCAGCGAGATCGGGCAGGGTGACGAGTGGCGCTACGACCAGTCTGTCCAGTGGCACCTTTTGCAGTACCCGGAGCACAGTGGCGTGCAGCTGCTCGTACGTGACCTCAATAAGTGGCTCACCGAGAGCGGCGCTGCGCTCGCCAAGTATGATTTCGACCCCAAAGGCTTCGAGTGGATCAACGGCGGCGACTACGAGCAGAGCATCCTGTCGTTTGTGCGCTACGGTGATGACGAAACGGATACAACTGTCTTCGTCGCAAACTTCACGCCGGTCAACCGCGACATCTACCGCTTCGGCGTCCCCTTTAAAGGGCGCTGGAAAGAAGTGCTCAACACCAACGCCAGTTGTTACAACGGCACGGGCCACGGCAACTTCGGGGGCGTCATCACCGAGGATGAGCCATGGGATGGCCGCGAGCAGTCCATCGAAATCTGCCTGCCGGGCCTCAGCGCCCTGTTTTTCCAGTACGCTGGCGAACCCGAGCTGTCCAAACCCGGAGCGGCGGCCAGTATAACCGTCGACGCCGAGACCGAGGCGACGAGCCGTGAACCCGGCAAGGCAGGAGCAGCGGCTCCGGCACCCGCCGCCAGCTCCGTCAACGAAAGCGACGCCCGCGAAACGACACCATCAAAGTAGATTCGATGCGCCACGGGCGCTCGGGCGCAGCCGTCAGGAGCTGTTCGAAAGCCAAAAAATCCCAAAGCGAAACTTTGGGATTCGGGATCGATCTGAAAGGATCCGTTATTTGTCGGCGTCGGCCGGAGCGACTTCGGTCGGCCCTTCGACTTGGGGCGCAGCAGCGTCGACGTCGTGTGCCTGGGGATCGCTGTCGGGAATGCCGGGAGTTTCGGGCTCGGCCGCCTGCGGCTCGGGAGCACGGCCTTGAGCGGTCTCCTCCTCCATCTCGTCCATTGCGATTTCCGGAGAAAGGGTCACTTCCGGCTCGGTATCGATGTATTCCTGCGGCACGAACTGCGTCAGGTTGCGCGGCGCCTGGCCGCTTTCGTCGCGGCGCGCGAGGCCGTTCTGGATGGCTTCAACGAGCACGTCAAGCACCAGGCGAATGGACTTGACCGCGTCATCGTTGCCGGGGACGGGGAAGTTGACCAGCGAGGGGTCGGAATTGGTGTCGACGAGCGCAATGATCGGGATATGCAACCGTCGCGCTTCGGCCACGGCGATCGCCTCGTGCTTGACGTCGACGACCAGCAGGGCGCTGGGCAGCTCATTCATGTCGAGCATGCCTTCGAAATTGCGGTTCATCCGCGCCATTTCCCGGCGGATGGCAGCGGCCTCTTTGCCGGGCAGCTTTTGCAGGCTGCCATCGCCCTCCATCTCGAGGTAACGGCGGTATTTGTTGAGGCTCTGCTTGCAGGTGGTCCAGTTTGTCAGCGCGCCCCCGAGCCAGCGGCTGGCGGCGTACGGCATGCTGACACTGCGGGCGGCTTCGCGAACGATTTCCTGTGCCTGCTTTTTGGTGCCGACGAACATGATCGTCTTACCTTCGGCGACCATATCTTCCACCGCTTGGGAGGCCCGCTCCAGCAGAGCGTAGGTCTTTTCCAGATTGATGATCGAAATGCCGTGACGGTGGTCGAAAACGTACGGTTTCGACTTCGGGTTCCAGCGACGGACCTGGTGGCCGAAGTGCACGCCAGCGTCGAGGAGGTCTTTAATGGTGATGTTCATGAATCGATGTCGGGCTCCGTCTTCGCGCGCCGGGGCCAGAGGCGGCAAATCTTGGATCAAGGGCGCCCTCGCCAAAGGCGAAAACGCGTGTTCGGGTTAAGGCCACGCCGGAGGCCAAGTCGGCATGGAAGCAAGCTGAAACGCAAAAACCATTCCTGCCGCGCGGGCAAGTGCAAAAGTCCCGCGACAGCAAGTTTTTTAAAGGGGGTGCCCTATGAGGCTCTCTTGGCACGTCGTCGGCGGCGTCGTAGGCACCTACGCTCAATCGGGCCGGCAGCCGCCTCCTTTCACCACGATGGCGACAACGACGAACGCAAAGACGCGCCAGGATCAATTGGTCCCCCGCAGGCGGAAAAACAGACAGTCGACCCGGGCGTGGATGACCGTGCGCACGTCTTCGGTGAGGCCGTCACCGAGTGGGTCGGGATCGACGATTTCCTCGACAAATTCGGTAAAGCCGTTGTCGATGCGGTACCACGACTTCAAATCTTGAGAATACTCAAGCTGGACCGTGCGGCCCTTTAGGCGGCGGTAGCTGACCTCGATCGCAGGCTTTCCGTTGAGCTTGCAGGTGCCGCAGGTCAATTGAGTGGCGCCAACGTTTTCGAGGAGCCTGGAGACTGTGTCTTCCACCCCGGTTCCCTCGCCGTCCCCTGGCAGCGGGTTGTCGATGGGGCCCGGATTCGAGTCAGTTCCTCCGGCGGTCACCTCGGTTTCTGCCAGCGGCTGGCCCGCCACGGACGAGATTTTCAAGCGGCTGGTGCCGGCAGGGAGCCGCAGGTAGGCCGGAGCGCGGCCGAGCAATTGCGGTTGGTTGCGCAATTCCTGTTCGCGCCCGTACAAGCCCACATGGGTTACGCCTGTGGTCGGGGTTTCGACGCGGACCTCGCCTTCGCGGGTCCACAGCGCGATCACCTCCTGCTCGGAGTCGGGGTGGCGGAAGCGGAACGCGCGCACACGGTTCCCGAGGTCGAGCTCACCGATAAAGTCTGCCCCTTCGAGCTGCGCGGCCACGGTCGCAAAGGCGCTCACCGGCGGGGTAGGGAACCACTCGCCCTGGGCATTGCGGCGGAAGATGGAATAGTCGTGGTCATCCTCCACCCAGCCGAGTTGGCCGGTGAACCATGCCAGCTTTTCGACGCCCGGAGCCGCCTTCGAGATCACCATCGTCTGGCTCAGCACGGCGGCGAGATCCTGCAAGTCGTCGGAGAGCAAAGGCAGGCCGATCTGCGCGGCCCAACCGAGCTCGCTCGACCAGATGCCGCCCCCGCGGGTGCCGGTTGCGGCAAAGGCCTGCATCCGCGCCCAGTAGTCCTCGAGATAGCCGGAGTCGGGCCACTCGACTGGCTGTCCGGAGCCGAAGTAACGGTCGAGCGTGTAGGGGTGCACAGCGATGTAGTCGAGGCCTGTCGGGCCGGTTTCGAAGATGCTGCGCGTCAGCTGCAGATCCATGCGGAAATCCCACCCGGACATGCCCACACCCAGCACTTCGCGGCCCGGAGACGCGGCGTTGAGGATACGCACGCCTTCGTCGATCAGGGTGCGGGCGGTTTGTTGCGCCTGCCACTGCTCGAGGCTGTTGACGTACCACAATGCGACGTCCGGCTCGTTCTGGATTTCGATGGGGCCATCAACGTCATGGGCATCCATCCGCTCAGCCACAAATTCCAGAAAGCCCTCGTAGTGCTTGAGGTTGGCGGGCTTTACGAGCTTGTCAGTAGTGATGTGCGCGGCCCAGTCGGGCGGCAGGCGCACGACCGCGGTGATCATCGCATCGAGGCCCGCGTTTTTGACATTGGAAAGGAATTCGTCGATTTCAGCGCGGTAATACTGGTCTTGGCTCAGTTCAGTCCACTTCCAGTGCTGCAGGGTGCGGACGAACCGCACGCCCATGCGCTTTGCGGCCATCATGTCTTCCATGAAGCAGATGCCGAAGAACGACTCATCCGAGGGCACATCCGCACGAGGCGGACGGGTAACGACCGCCACGCCGTACTCGGCCTGATCAGCAGGGCTGTCGTCGACCGACAAGACCACCTCGACGGCGGCGTAGCCCATTTCGGAAACGTCGACTGGAAGCGTTGCAACGGCGCTGCCGTTTGCGTTGACCATCACATCGTCGGTGAAGCTCCGTTCGCGCCCGTCGGCGTAGCGATAGTTGGCGGTCACAGCGAAACGGCGGCGCTCGGGAAGTTCACTTTTTACCGTGACTCTAAGGGCGGAGCCGGGTTCTTCGCGGTGAAACACACCGCTAGGAGCCGTGCTGGTCACGGCGATCGTTCCAGCATCGGAGTAATCGGCGTCCGTGTAGCGGATATCGCGGAAGGTGACCGTGCCCTGGGGCGGGCTCACCCGGCTGATGCCGAAAGTAATGCTCTTCAGGGGGAACTGAATGCGCCCGTCGCCGTCGCCACCCCATTGGTGGTTGAAGGTCGTGGCATCTGCCGTCAAGTAGATGCGCTGACGCGGCCCCCCTGCGGCTTCCCAGCGCGCCTGGTGGGTTTCGCCAGTTGCGTCCGTGAGCAGCACAACACCGTCGAGGGCGACTGCCGACTCGACTTCAAAGCTCACCTGTCGGACCGGGCCGGCCGGGGGGTCAAAGCGGCGCAAACCAATGAAACTGGCGGTCGCATCGAAGGTCCACTCGAGGCGGATACCTCCATTGTTGAGGCCGAACTCGGCGAGCTGCTCCGGCGGGGTCGCCGAGCCTGCAGCGAGGTGCCAACTTTCGAGGGTGTTTGTGGGAAAAAGCGCTTTGGCGCCGAGGGTCGAAACTGACAGGCAAAGAAGGAGCCAAATCAGAAGACGTCGGTTGTCGGGGTAAGGAAGACCGTTTCGAGTCATACAAGGGGTATAAATAGACGGACAGCTTGCTCGAAGCGAAGTTTGCAAAAATCAGTGAATGGATGGCAAATGGCCAGAACATTTTGGTCGCCGTTCAAAAAATTTTGGTGGCTTTTTGCACCAAAGATGAGATTTTAGGATTCGTTGTGCATCTTTTTCGGCCTTGGTGCTAAGGCGATCCGTTAACCGTCCACCAAAGAAGCCACAAACGGCACAACGGAAGCGGGAGACCATGCAAAACCCGGCAAATGACCAGATCGTTGCCTGCAAGTTGCGCAAAAGTGCCATCGAAATCGCTTAAATAACTGTTGTTGAGCTATATAAGTGATTAAAAAACCTCAGGTCGGAGAACGAAAACGCGCGTTCGACCTACCGGTCAAAATGGCGAAGAACTTTGACAAAAAACGCGCTTAAAACGAACACCAAGCAGGCTAAGGTCAATATATTTATTGATCGTTGGCAGTTGGAATTTATGACCCCGTGCCGAGGTCTTGTAAGCTAGGTTTTGTGGCATACGAAGGCCATCTTTTCACCCTGCTGAGAGTTCAATTTTTGTGGCGCTCGTCCGGTAGCTTGCGAAGCTTGGCATGGAAAGTGTGACCTATTGCGCATGTCCAGCTTGCTTCCTCGTTTCCTCGGGCCTGCCGCAGCGGGCGTTTTGTTCGCCCTGAGCGCCAGTCCGGCCTCCGCCGAGTCGACCCTCGGCTCCATCGCCAGCACTCTCGGCTTTGCAAAAGACTCGGCTGTTCACGTCGAAACCTTTCGTTTTGCCGGGGGCACGTCCGAAACTTTGGGCGACCTTTCGGGCCAATGGAATATTTCTCTTGGTGCGAACTCCGGTGCCTGGGATACGCTCGCCGTCCATGGCGGTGAGTGGGAAATCGCCCCGGTTACCACCCCGGATGGCACCGTCGCCCTTGACGGTCTGACCCTCGAGGCGCAGCCGGGAACGCTGGCGCTGACGCCTCTCGGGCACGGCCTCTACGATGTAGCCGGCGAGCTGAGTTTCGCCGTTACCGACGGCCTTCTTGAATTTCCGATGACGACTTTTGATTTCGCCGCGGAGCCGACCATCGTTACCTTTAGTCTCGCTCAGTCGAGCCTGTTCGTTGGCGAAGCAGGAATTGAGTCCGCCGCCATCGCCCTTTCGGCGACCGCCGTAGTGCGTGACCCCGCGATGGCGCAAATCGTTCCGACCCATAGTCTGCGCCTGGGCACCGACGACCCGCTATCGCTGACGCCGAGCAATCTCGTCAGCGAAGCCCCGGTGCTCGAGCCGCTTAACGAAACAGCCATCCCCGAGCCGGGGGCTGCACTTCCATTTGCCGGAGCCGGCTTACTCGCGGCTATCGCTCGGCGGCGCCAGCGTGGCGCTTAAAGGGGAGCGGCCACCCGCCCGTCTCCTATCGTGTCCAGATCTGCAGCGACTGGAGAAAAAACCACTCCAGCGCTGCCGGTTGCTGGTAGTTGAGGCGTTCCATCAGCGTGTAGGCCTGCTCGAGCGTGCCGATGGCGCGAGGCGCTCTTCGATTGGTGTTGTCGCCGCCCGCCCGGGCAAAAGCGAGCGTGGCTTGTTCGAGGTCGGCCAGCAGGCGCGCTCGCTGGCTTTTCTTGAAGCCGGCTTCGTTGGCCTCGCGAGCTTCGTCAGTCAGGTGTTCGGGCTGCTGCTCCTTGACCTCTTGCCAAGCCTCTTCAGTCAGGCGCGCTGAAATTTCTTCGAAACGGTGGACGAGCCCGTACACCTCGAGCACGAGCCGCGCGGCGCCCTCCCGGCCGAGTCTGCTGCCGGTAAGCCGTTCGAGCCAGCCGCGATAGTCTTCGAGCCACCCCTGCCACCCTTCGTCGGCCTTAACGACCCCTACATCGGGGAGCCGCACGTTCATGCAGCGGCTGCGGATCGTCGGTAGCAGCGCATAGGGTCGCTCTGTCAGGAGTAACAGGGTCGTGCCCCGAGGCGGCTCTTCGAGAGTTTTCAGGAAAGCGTTGGCGGTCTGCGAGTTCATCCGGTCGGCCTCGTAGAT
>JBHJGW010000041.1:0-15719 GCA_050331415.1 Opitutales bacterium
CGAGATGTTCGAGCAGCAAGTTGGCGAGGAAACGCAAAACCTCGACGAAGATTTCCTGACCGCGCTCGAGCACGGCATGCCTCCCGCCGGCGGCATGGGAATCGGCATCGACCGCCTTATCATCCTGCTAACCTCCGCCGCCAATATCCGCGACACAATCCTCTTCCCCAGCCTGCGCCCGGAGCGGGGCGAGTGAGCGGTCGACGGCCTTCGATGCCGTTTTCCGGCCTCGCGAATTCAGCAGGATTTAGAGAGATCGCGAATGTCGATGAGGCTGGGCTTCTGCCCGGTCATCGCCCTCAAAAGCGCCCGTTGATCGCGATCAGGCGGTCCCACTCGGCGAGCCAGCGTTCGAGGTGGGGCTTGCCATTGGAAGCGTGGTGCTCGGCTAGTTCGCGCACGAGGTCTTGTTCGCGCAGGTAGGCTTCCGTCGTGAGCATGCACCCGAAGTGGGCGACGCGGGCCCATAGCAGGTGGGTGGTGAAGGCGTCGAACTCGTTGTAGGCGAGGATGTCCCCGATGCGGCCGAGGCTGTACATCTCCCAGACCTGGTCACCCGCGACATCCACCTTGCCGGGGATGCCGCACACGCGGGCGGCCTCGTCGAGGCGGGGCGTGTTGCGACCGCCGCCGAGGGCATGGGCGAGGTCGACGTGGTAGTCACTGGCCGTCGAAAAATAATCCGAGCCCTCCCACGGCTTTTCGGGACGCGCGCCGAAGCCGTGGCCTTGCAGGCCGTTGGCAACGGCCCGTTGCAGCAGGATCGGCACGTCGCTGTTGACGGAGTTGTAGCCGACAAGTTGGGGCCGCCGCGCGCCGACGGACTTGAGGAAGCTGTTGAGGATCGTCCGCTCGCGGCATTTTTCCGAATCAGCGGGGTCGAGTGGCAGAGAGACGAGCTTCAGGGTAATGCGTTCTCCACCCGGTGCATCGAGGTCGGCGGCGCATTCGCGGAAGATGCCGGCAATCGTCACCACGCGGCACAGCATCGTTTTCACGAATGGTCGGGGCTGTTCGTCGGTGGCTCCGGCGAGCTGCCAGAGCCGGCGGTAGGCGTCGGGCAACGAGTAAGGCGGGTCGTGTCTGACGCCAAAAAGCGCTTCGGCTGCCATCGGGTCGGGTACCCACTCGATGTCGAACGACAGCAGCGTTGGGAGAATGCGTTTGAACATCGGCGCGATTAGGCACGGCTTGGCGCTTGCTGGGCAACGAAAATAGGCCCGGCCTTTTCGAGAGCCGAAACTGTAGAAACCCCGGTGAAAATTGGGGGGGTGTCCGGTTTGACTCTGGTTGCGCGGGCGCTCATCTGTAGTTTGTGATTGGGGGTCAATGGGAACGTTGGGTGCTGCAGGCGGGCGAAAAGCGAGCCTGGAACCTGGAGCGTCGTTCTGCCGCCGAGCCCGCAGTCTGCCAAGGACACGGCTGGGTTAAGTCTCCCGCAGGTTTCAACCTGCTTCGCTGGACAGAGGACGCGCTGCTGGCCTGGTCATTCGCGGACGCCGCCGATTCGTCGACGGAGCCGAGTCCGCGGGATGACTCCCGCGCGCGGGAACTGGCGGAGCGTTTCTGGGCGGCGGCTCCGGGTAGCTCGTTAACGCTGGCCGTGGGCGGCACAGCCTTCCAGTTCGAGGTCTGGGCGGCTCTGATAGAGGTTGGGCCGGGAACAGTAGTGACGTATAGCGAGATCGCGCGCCGCCTGGGGCGGCCGAAGGCAGCGCGGGCTGTCGGTAGTGCGGTCGGCGCAAACGCCCTCGCCTGTGTGATTCCTTGCCATCGCGTGGTTCCCCGAAATGGTATGTCCAAAGGCTACGCCTGGGGGCTGGAGCGGAAAAATTGTCTGCTGGCGCAGGAGCGTTTTCTCAACGGGTCGGGCACTGCTTGTGCCGGAACGCCGTGAAGGTGGTCGGCCATCGAGGCTGGGCCGCGCGTTTTCCGGAAAACGCGTTGGAAGGGGTTTGGGCAGCGCTCGATGCCGGAGCCGCAGGTGTTGAGGTCGACCTCCGTGTCAGTGCTGACGGGGCGGGCTTCCTGATGCACGATGACGACACCGCCCGCACCACTGGGAGGGCAGGGGAGCTTGCGCAACTCCCGGCTTCCGCGGTTCGAGACCGGCGCCTCGCCAATGGCGAACCGGTGCCTACCCTCATCGAGTTGCTCCGTATCCTGCCTGCCAAGGCGGTGCTTTTGCTCGAGCTGAAGCCGCAGGCCTCCGGGCTCGTCACCGTCGCATTAGAAGCTGCAAACGAGCAATTGAACGCCTTTGCCGCGCGGGGCGAACTGGTTATCATGAGCTTTGATAACGCGGTCAACGCTGCGGCGAGGTCGGCCTTGCCGGGCGGTACGTCTATCTGGCGACTGAGCGCCGATGTGGCCGAGGTGCGAGCCGGCCTTGAAGACGGCACTCCGCCTGATCCGGCGTCGGCGTGGTCGGTGAGCCATCGGCTCGATTTGGGCGAAGCTGATTGGCGCCAACTGGCGTCGCGCCAGCAATTCGGGGCCGTCTGGACTGTGAATCCACCCGAGCGAGCCGACTTCTGGCGGAGGCGCGGTGCCCGTTTTCTCATTACGGACGATCCCGGCGCCTACCTCGGTGAGGAGTAGCTGTTCGATGGGCCCGGCACCTTTACCGGCGCGCTCAGCCTTTGCTCCATGCTACAAATTCGGTGGCGCCGGTTGCGAAGGCGCCCGCAGTAGCCTTGGCTACGGGCCATGAAGATCGCCATCACCGGAGCTACCGGCCTCGTCGGCAGCGCGCTTATTCCGGTGCTGCAGCAGGCCGGGCATGAGGTCATTCCTATCTCGCGCTCTCCCGGCGATAATAGGGTCGTTTGGGATCCTGATAGCGGACAGCTCGATGCCGCCGCGCTGTCGGGCATCGACGCGGCGGTGCACCTTGCGGGAGAACCGCTACTGGGGCGCTGGAGCAGCGAAAAGAAAACGGCGATCAAAGAGAGCCGCGAAAAGGGCACCCGGCTGCTGGCGGAAACCCTGGCTAAGCTGGAGCCCCGGCCGCGCGTTCTGGTTTCGGCCTCGGGCATGTCGTTTTACGGCATCAAGCGCTCGCATCCCGTGGATGAGAGCGACGAAGCCTCGCTGGACGGCTTCCTGCCGGAAGTAACTCAACTCTGGGAGGCTGCCACTGCGCCTGCCCGGGAGGCCGGCATCCGGGTGGTGTGTGTGCGTATCAGCGTGGTCCTTTCCCCGGAGGGCGGCATGCTCAAGATGCTTCTGCCGCAGTTCAAGGCAGGTCTCGGCGGGCCCGTGGGATCGGGTAAGATGCGCATCAGCTGGATTTCGCGTCACGACCTCGCGCGCGTTTTCCGTTTCGCGATTGAGAACGAGGAGATTAGCGGCCCGCTCAACGCCGCCGCTCCGGAGGTGCTTACCAACAAAGAGTTTGCGGAAACCCTCGGGCATGTCCTGCACCGACCGGCGGTGATGCCTGCCCCGGCTCTGGCGGTCAAGGCCGCCTTCGGCCAAATGGCCCGCGAAACCGTCTTTGCCGACCTCGCGATGAAACCGGCAAAGCTTCACGCCGCCGGATTCGCCTTCGACCACCCGGATGCAATGACCGCCCTTCAAGCCGAATTGCAGGAAGCCGAGGAAGGGTAAGGTTGACGGCGTGGCCTTTGCGGTTTTTCCGCCGAGGCTCTGCAACCCTCCAGTCGGAATTGGGGGGCCTTGTTGACGAAGGCGCAGCCGGAGGTTGCAATCGTTAGCGTTCCGGCTTTGGCTCCGAGGCATGTCTCAAGAGCCCCTCCACATCGCGATCTATTTTCTGCATTACCTTGCGATCTTCGCCGTTGTCTCCGGGATCGTCGCTGCCCATTTGATGCTGCACAAAAACATTGTGCGCGCGGACTTGCGACGGGTCTGGCCGGTTCAGGTCATCGTCCTCGGAGGCTTCGCCCTGGCCTTCGTAACGGGGTTGCTGCAGTGGTTTGCGGGCGAGTGGCCTGCGGAGAAGTACACGAAAAATGGCATTTTTCACCTGAAGGTGCTGCTCGTGGTAGTTTCTGCCGCGCTCGCGGTGCCGCCTACGCTGTACTTGAAAAAGCACAAGGACGGCGAGCCCAATGACAAGATTTCGACCAGCACGCCCACGATGATGTGCTTGCGCGGACAGCTCGTGCTCGTGGTCCTTGTGATTCCGCTGTTGGCGCTTTTGATGGCACGTTTTGTCGGCTTCTACGGCGAGTAGCCCCCATGAAATTTTTCGCCGCTTTGCCGCCGGAGCGATGTCTCCGGGCAAAGCGAGCGAATAATCTTTGCCAGCGGTGCGGGAGTAGCTTGATTCCCTCCGGCTTTGCGGTCAGACCGTGCCTTTTTGGAAAGCATTCGCCATCAGAGCCTGGAGCCTAAGTCATTGCGCTGGGTTACTGGCAAGGGTTTTGCCGGGGCGTTCCGGCGGCTCCTGGGCACGCCCGCAGGCTGTGCTGCTTCGCCGAAATGAGTCACGAGCGACGTAACTATTGGGCCTTCCTGCTCGACGGCGGCCTCTTCGTCGGGGGCGTCAGTTTCGTCAACGCGCAAACCTTGTTGCCGGGAGTGATCCTCGATGAGGGCGGCCCGGCGTGGCTGGCGGCGTTTGTACCCTCGGCAATGGTGGTGGGGTTGTTTTCGCTGCCCGTGCTCACAGCAAGGTGGATCGACGGTCTTCGGCGCCTGAAGCCGTTCGTGCTGAAGGTGGGGGTGATGCAGCGGGTGGTCTATCTGCTTGCAGGGCTGCTGCTGCTCACTCCGGGCCTCGGGGAAAGCGGGTTAATCTGGATCATCGCCTTGGCCCCGCTCTTCTCGGGCATCTGCGGCGGTGTCGGTTTTGCGGGTTTCCAGCGGTTTTACATCAGCTGCGTTCCGCCGCGTATGCGGGCCTCGAACGTCGCGTACCGTTTCCTTTTCGGCGGGTCCACGGGTGTGCTGGCAGGCCTTGTGATCGAGCGGCTGATCGCCGGCCTGCCACTGGCTAAGGCGATGGCCAACCTGCACTTCCTCGCGTTCGGGTGGATGGTGCTCTCCTGGATTGCCCTCTCAACGAGCCGCGAACCGCCATCCGAAGAAGACCACACCGCAGACGAGCCCGAAGCGAATCCACCGGTACTGCCCGCGAAATTCGACCTTTTCAGCGGCCTGCGCGACCTCGTCGCCTCCGGGCCAGGGCGGTCGCGGCGCTTGCGGTTTTTGACGGCCGTGGTCTTCATGCATGCGTTCTTTTTCGCGGTGCCGTTCTTCGCGGCTTATCTCCAGCGCAGTCTCGGAGAGTCGAAGGCTTTCCTCGGGGTGCTCGCGATGTGGTCGATGGGCGGTAACGCCGTCGGCAATCTGCTTGCGGCGGGCGTTGGCGACCGCTTCGGCGCGCGTCTGCCGTTTCTCCTGGGCTCGTTGGGTATCGCCATCGTGATGTTGGTCGTGCCCTGGGTCGAAGGACGGACGGCCTCGTGCGTGGTTTACGCCGCGTTCGCTGTCTGCGTCATGCTGATGGTGGTGGGCAAGGACACCCTCGTGATGGACTTCGGGCCGGTCAAACGGCAGGCGAGCTACCTCGCAGCAATGGCGCTGGTGACGATGCTTTCGCTGCTGGGCGCCTCGGCGATCGGCTTCGTGCTCTGGGAGCTGACTGACACGTTCGCCGTACTGGCCTACACGACGGCGGCGGGCTCGCTTCTTTGTTTTTGGGCCCTCAAGGGCATACCCGAACCTCGCAGCGACGTGCAGACATCACCCCTGGTCCGCCTGCGCCGCGGCCTCTTGCGCTACTTCCGCTGAGGCCGGAAACCGCTTTGCGAGGGGGCGTTTGGCTGGAGATTTATACCATCTTGTTGAAGAGGTCGGTAAATTGATCGAGATGATTTTGGATGCAAAGCAAGGCAGCGAGGGCGACGGCTGGGCCTGTAGGCCCCGCCTCATCGTCTCGAACGACGCTCTGAGCCAAAAGCATCCGAAGCGCGCCACGCGGCGTCAATCTATCGATCTGTTCGGTAAGCTGGTATTACTCCCCGGAACGGTCGTCGGACGGCTCCTTCCAGATGGACAGGAGCAGCCGTCCGACAGAGCCGACCGCCATCAGGAAAGCGCCGACGATGAACAGCCAGGTGCCCCAGACCTGAATGTGCTCGAATCGTGGCAGGAAAAAGATACTGCCGACGAAAAATGCAATGTTACCAACGAGCCCGATGCCCAAATGCACCCAGCTGTACTGACGGACGAGAACTTTCAACGGATTGTGCATCCGCCGAAAGTTCAAAGTCTACGAAACGATGTCCAGAGTCGTTTCACCGCAAAGGCGTCGGTTGCCGACACCTGATGCGGGCTCCCACGGCGACGGTCGCAAGTGCCTTTGGCTTTATGCTATCCGCGGAGGCGCTTGGCGGTTTCGGCGATACGCAGGCCGTAGGCTTTGGCCGTTTCCAAGTCACCGGGAGGCGGGCTGTCTGGCGGTTTGACCTGAAAAGTGCCAGCCATCGCGCCACTGAAAGAACCCACGCGATTCTGCACATGCGGGCCGGGCCCTTCCACGCTGTTCATCGAGTCCGGATCGCTGTGAGCGGGCAAGGTTCCGGTGCTCACCCAGATCATACCGTGCTGCATGGCGTTAATCATCAGGCCGACCAGCGTGTTGAGCTTGTCGCCGGAAAATCCGCTGGAGCTGGTGAACCCTCCGGCAACCTTATCCTTCCAAGCCAGCGAAAACCATTTTTTGGCAGCCGCTTCGATGAATTCCTTCATCTTGGCGGAAATGTTGCCCATGTAGGTGGGGCAACCGAAGATGATGGCATCAGCGGAGTCGAAGGCATCGAGATTTGCGATGCCTTCCTCAGCGGTCATCAGGATGGCTTCGACCCCTTCGCAGGAGGCTGCCCCGGCGTGAACGTATTCGGCCTGGAGCTTCGTGTGTCCATAGCCGCTGTGGTAAACCGTGATAACTCTCGTCATGATGAGTAAGGTATTTCCATTTGATCGTGAGAATCCGATAGATCGGCGCAAACCCGCAAGCCGGTCTCGCTTCTTGTATTACTCAGCCTTATTCCAGCGATGCGCTCAGTGAAGCGGGCTGGCGGATCTCCATTCCGTCTCGACACGACGCCCCGCGCCGCTAAGGCTGCCACTCGATGAATTCCCTGATCTTTAGCCTCCTTTCGCTTGCCTGTCTTTTGTTCGCTGCCTGTGGCGGCGGCCCAAGCATCGACCCCTTCCTCGGACAGTGGACGGTTGATTCAGACGATATGGTGGGCAACCTCACCGTGCCCGAAGGTGAGAACGCGGACGGCATGGAGGAGCAGATGCGTCAGGCGATGGAAGGCATGGCGCGCTCGATGTTGTCGGGCATGCGCCTTCAGATCACGGAAGAACAGCTGGTCATGTCCCTCATGGGCCAGAATCAGGCGACAAATTACACCATTGTCGGCGGCAATGGCAGCGACATTACGCTCGAGGTGCAGGATCAGGAGGGTAAAACCCAACGGATAACCCTCAAGCTCGTGGACGAAAACACACTGGAGATGACCAACCAGACGAGCGACCAAGGGTTTGACAACATCACCTTCAATCGCGCCCAGGAAGGCAGCAAGGGCTGAGCGATCGCCCGATGGCGTCTTGGTGCCGTACTGCAGTGCCTGGTGTTGAGGCGGTCCGTGGACTCGGCTAACGTTCGCCGCGATGGCAGCCCTCAGGTTTTCGCAGGACGCCGCCGAATGCTACATTCCCGACGGCTCTGATTTCGCGGATGCGGCGGCCCGCACGACTCTCCTGGGCATCGGGGCGCACCCCGACGACCTCGAGTTCATGGCGTACCCGGGGATCGCCGAGGGGTACGCGGCGGACAGGGGCTGCTTCGCCGGGGTAACGTGTACCGATGGTGCTGGCAGTGTCCAAGCCGATGGCCCAAAGCTTTCCACGGTGGCGTTGGCTGATCTGCGCCGCGAGGAGCAGCGAGAGGCTGCCCGAATCGGGCGCTACGGATTTATGGTGCAGCTCGCCCATCCGAGCCGGCACGCCCGCGAGGCCGCCATGCGGCCACATTTAATCGAAGACTTGCGCCAGCTGCTCGATACGGTCCAGCCGAAGACCGTCTATACACACAATGTCTTCGACCGGCACCCGAGCCACCTCGGTGTCGTTCTGGCCGTGATCGCCGCCATCAAGGCGCTCCCGGCCGAGCGACGGCCCGGCCAGCTGCTGGGCTGCGAAGTCTGGCGCGGACTCGACTGGCTGCCTGCCGGGCGGAAACTCTCGCTCAATGCCAGCAGATACCCGCAGCTGGCCGCGAGGCTCAATGGCGTTTTCGCCACTCAAACGACGGGCGGAAAACGGTACGATCTTGCAGTCGACGGACGGCGGCGCGCCAACGCGACCTTTGACAACGCCCATCGCGCCGATGCCGCTACCCACGTGACGTATGCGGTCGACCAAACGACTCTAATCCGCGACGGCGGTCCCTTCGTCGCCGAATTCGTGAGAGTCGTCAGCGCCGAATTTTCGGCCGAGCTCGGTGCCGCCATAGCTGAAATCGGCGAACCCAATTCCGGCCAAGTTTGACCGGAAGGGAGGGCCGACCGCAGGGAGCGCGGCGGAGATAGGCAAGCGAAGACCAGCAAAGGTTCCCTTTGGGAACCTTTGTCAATTGTCTCGTGGCAAACTGCTCAAACCAGCATCAGAGCCGGTGTCTCGATTATCTCCACGAGTGCCTTGAGGTACTCCGCACCGGTCGCGCCATCGATAATGCGATGGTCGCCGCTGAGGCCGATCGACATCCGGCGACCGATGACGATGTGGTCGTTCTTATCGACTACCGGCTTCTTTACCGTGGCTCCGATGGAGAGGATGGCGGCGTTGGGCGGGTTGATGATCCCGTAGAAGCCGGTGACACCGTACATGCCGAGGTTCGTCACGGTGAAGGTGCTGCCGGTCATTTCGTCGGGCCCGAGCTTTTTGTCGCGCGCCTTCTTGATCAGGCTTTTGGCCTCGGCGCTGATCGTGCGGAGGCTTTTGGCCTGCGCATCGCGGATCACCGGTGTCAAGAGGCCCTCTGGCACCGCCACGCCGAATGCGAGATGAACGCTCCCGTGCTGCGCGATGTGGTCGCCCATCCAGGAAGCGTTCGCGCCGGGCACGCGCCGCAACGCCTCTGTAGCTGCCTTGAGTACGAAGTCGTTAACGCTCAGTTTCAGGCCGCCCTGTTCCGGCGGGAGCTCGGACAGGTTGGCGTTCACCGCCGCGCGCAGGTCCATCAGCGGACCGGCGTCGGCCTCCGTTTCCAGATAAAAGTGCGGGATCTGCGTCTTTGACTCGACCAGGCGCCGTGCGATGGTCTTGCGCATGTTGGACAGTTTGATCTGGGTGTCCTCGGCGATCTTGCCGGAGCCCGGCATCGCTGCGGGCGCTCCGCCCGGATGGGCCGCGGCGGGCGTCGTGACGCCACCGGTATCGTCACCGGCCGAGGCAGAAATACCCTTCTCGGCGGCGGCTTCGACGTCCTTGCGGGTGATGCGTCCGCCGGGGCCGGAACCGCGGATGACGTGCAATGGCAGGCCCTTTTCTTCAGCGAGTTTACGCGCGAGCGGGCTGGCCTTGATGCGGCCGCCGGGAGCCGGGCTCTCCATCACCTGCTCCGCCATGCTTTTCTCTGGCACGTACTCGTGCTTGCGGCCCTGGGGCTCAGACTTGGGCTGCTGCGCAGGCTCGGGCTCGGGGGCAGGCCCCTTTTCAGCGGGCGGGCCTCCTGCGGAAGCCGCGCCGGTCTCGACGGTGGGCGGCTCCTCGCCGGGTTCGCCAATCGCGCAAATCGGGGCGCCCAGCGGTGCCTCTTCGCCCTCGGGCGAGTAAATCTTCAGAATGACGCCATCGGCGACGAGGTTTTCCAGCTCCATGGTCGCCTTGTCGGTCTCGACCTCGCAAAGCATGTCGCCGATGGAGACGGAGTCGCCTTCCTGCTTGAGCCAGTTGACAATCGTGCCGGCCGACATCGTGTCGGACAGCTTCGGCATTTCGATAATTTCAGCCATGGTGGTTGGAAACCGTCAGTGGAAACAGGATTGGCGGGGACCGCAATCGCAATTGCTGCCTGCCTACCGCCAAAAATTCCCGAAGCCGCTCAGCAAATCGACATCGCCTTCTTGATGACGCCCTCGAGGGTTGGCAGCTGAATTTCCTCCAGCGGCATCGAATAGATGGCCGGGGCGTCGATGGTGCAAACGCGTTGGATCGGGGCGTCAAGGTAGTCGAAGGCTTCCTCCTGGATGGTTGTCGCGATTTGCGAGCTGACGCCGCAGAAGGGCTTGTTCTCGTCGATTAGCACGACGCGGTTGGTCTTCTTGACCGTCGCTACGATGGCCTCGACGTCAAGGGGGCGGATGCTGCGCAGGTCGAGGACCTCTGCGTGGATATCATGTTCGGCCGCCATCTGGTCAGCTGCTTTCATTGCCGTGATAGCAGCGCGCCCGTGGGCGATGAAGCTGATGTCTTTGCCCTCGCGCAGCAGGTTGGCCTTGCCCAGAGGGATCAGGTACTCCTCCTCCGGCACGTCCCACTTTTCGCCGTAAAGTTTTGTGTTTTCCATCACGAAGACCGGGTCGTTGTCGCGGATGGCGGTCTTCATCAGGCCCTTGGCGTCGTAGGCGTTGGAGGGGCAAACGACTTTGACGCCGGGGTGACTGGCGCAGATGGCTTCGGGGGTATGGCTGTGGGTCGCGCCGACGTTGGTGCCGCCGTTGGCCGGACCGCGCACGACGATCGGCGTGTTCATCAGGCCGCCGCTCATGTAGCGGCAGAAGCTCCCGTTGTTGAGCAGCTGGTCGAAGGCCACATAGGAGAAGCTCCAGAACATGAACTCCATCACCGGCCGCAGGCCAAGCATCGAGGCGCCGATTCCGAGGCCGACGAAACCGGCCTCGCTAATTGGCGTATCGACCAGGCGTTTGTCCCCGAAGCGCTCCCAGAGCCCTTCGGTCACCTTATAGGCGCCATTGTACTGGGCGACTTCCTCGCCCATGACGAAGACGTTCGGGTCGCGTTCAATCTCTTCGGCAAGGGCATCCTTGACGGCTTGGCGGTAGGCGATTTGAGGCATCTTTGGATTTAAGATGTGAGAAGTTAGAACTAAGAATTTTGGTGGCGGCGCGGCACCAGAAGGAGAACACCAAGGCCAACAACCGAGAATAGGGAAGCAAGCAGTCCCCAAGCCCAATGAAAGCCCTTCTGTGTGGCGACCGTGATCATTACATACAGTCCAAAAAACAAGAAAAGTACGCGGGCTTGATACGGCAGATGAAGGGAGATGGAGGCGGAAAATCCAAGGAAATAGAGGGCTGCCAGAACGTGCGTTTTGGTTAGTTCGCGGCCCATCATCGCGTTGCAGTGGCGGCCCGGACACAAGGTCCAGCCCTGCCGTTTTAGTCGCGCAGGCCGCCGTCTTCGAAGCAGATGCGCCCTTGGGAAAGGCCGTCGACTTCGGGGTCTTTGCCGCGCATGTCTTCGCCGTAGTAGATATCTTCGAGGATGGACTCCGCTGGCGGGAAGGGGCTTTGGTCGGCGAACTTGGCGCTGTCCTCGGCTTCCTGGCGGGCGGCCTTGTCGATTTCGGTGGCCTTGTCGTCATCGAGCACGCCCTCGGCAATGAGCTGCTTGCGGAAGCGGCTGATGGGGTCGCGGTTTTCTTTGTAATCCTGTACCTCACTCTTTGTGCGGTACTTTTCGTGGTTGGCGTCGGCGATGGAGTGGCCGCGGTAGCGGTACGTGAGGATTTCCAGAACGCTCGGGCGGCTCTTTTCGTGGGCGCGCTGCATTGCCTGGTAGGTCTTATGGCGCACGTCGTAGAGCACGTTGCCATTCACAAGGTCCCAGTCCATGCCGTAGGCCTCCGCGCGCTGGGCGAGGCTGCCGGTGAAGGCGCTGGAGCGGGCCTGGCTCGTGCCCATCGAATAGTGGTTGTTCTCGATTATAAAGACCACCGGCAGGTCCCACAGGCTGGCGAGGTTGTACGCTTCGTGAACGGCGCCCTGGTTGACGGCACCGTCGCCCATGAACGTCAGGCAGCACCCGCGCTCGCCCTTGTATTTGAGCGCGAAGGCGATGCCCGTGCCGAGCGGGACCTGACCGCCGACGATTCCGTGGCCGCCCCAATAGTGCTTGTCCGGCGCGAAAAAGTGCATGCTGCCTCCCTTGCCCTTCGAACAGCCGGTGTGCTTGCCGAACAGCTCGGCCATGCACTCGTTCATGCCCATCCCGACGGCGAGCGCGTGCCCGTGGTCGCGGTAGGCGGTAATGATGTGGTCATTGGGCCCCATCAGTGAAACGGTGCCCACGGCGACCGCCTCCTGACCCTCATAAAGGTGCAGGAAGCCACCGATCTTGCCTTGCTGGTAGGCCCGCAGGCTGCGCTCTTCAAAGCGCCGGATGCGCAACATATCCGTGAAAAGCTTCACCTTATCCTCGGCGGACAGCATGGTGTTGACGTGCTCGTTGGCCAGGGCGGCAACGTCGACCTCGACGGGGTCAGGGCTGGGTGCGGTGGCGGTTTCGCTCATAAACTTACGCAAAAGCGGTATTTGAAATTCTAAAAAGCAGTGGTGTCAAAGCGCATTATGACCCATAATCGGGGAATTGCGGCCAGAGACGGGCCTTTCCTTTGAGCAAAGTGTGTTATGTCCCCGGCAGGCGCTGCTCTACGGTGACGGTCAGATCTCCGGCAGGGTCGCAATTGGCGCGCAGGGCAATGAAGCCATCGCGGTGGGCATCGTAGTTGGGCCACAGGAGCGTTCGGTCCGTCTCGGGGATAGGCAGCGTGTCGATGTCGCCCCGGGTAAAAAAGGCGAAGTGGCCCTCGTCAATCTGTTCCGGCAGCGCGTCCAGCACGGTCCGGCAGTCAAAGAGGAACATCAGCCAGTGGATGTCGCCCTCGTAGGCTTTTTCCGAAATATAACCGAAAAGGTGAAGGTCGTCGTCGGAAATGGAAATGCCGGTTTCCTCGCCGACCTCACGGATGGCGCACTCGAAGGGGCTTTCTCCCAGAGCCATCTCGAGCTTGCCACCGATCGGGCTCCAGCAGCCCAAATTGGGGGCCTTGCGGCGTTTTATCAGTAAGAGCCGTCCCTGCGCGTCACGCAGAAACACCAGGACGCTGATTTTAAAAGGCAAATCGGCCACGCCTGCTTTGGGTGGGGCACGACGTTGGCTTTGGCAATGCCGGATTTTTTTGCACTTGCGCGTTGGGTGGCGCGAAGCGTTCGCTCAGGCGATATGTTATTTACCATGACACCGAAAAACCTTTTCCTCGGCGCCGCACTTGCGATTGCGCCCTTCGCGGTTTCGGCCCAGGTCGCGCCCGGCACGGTCGAGGTGACCAACGTCGACTTTGCCCAGAATGTTGGCGGGCCGGGATGGACCAGCATGGCCGTCGAGATCGTGGCTGACACCCCGAGAGGGACCGACTACCTCAACGATGTGAAGGTAACCCTCCTGATCGCGTATCAGGTTGATAACGATACCGTCATTTTCTTCGAAAGTTCGGCAACCGTGATCGCTCTGGAGGATGGCGTCGACAAAAACGTCGTCTTTCTGCTTCCAGGCGAGATCGAGGAGCAGTTCAACCTCCCTGAAGAACCCTCATATTGGCTCATCGACATCGAGGTCGGTGGCGAAGAGGTACCTGTTGAAGAAGGAGGAATGCGCTTCAGCCGCGGGATGGAAGACGCTGCCTTCCGTGAATCGATGCGCAGCTCGGCCCGAGGGGAACTCGGTAACACCGAAGGTATGTTGTTGCCGATCTATCTGACGCCCTATCCGGAAACTCTGATCGAGAACGATCCTCCGCCTTACCGCCGCTTTCAGCGCCAGCCCTGAGGTCGGCCGACACCTGCCTGACCTGATTCCCGCCTTCAGCTGGAGACGCTCGCCTCACCGCAGCGTCTCCACCGCTTTTACAAACCTCGCTTATTACCCGGAAATTCATCAAACCACGTCCCGTTTCAGGCATCTTCCGCCTATTGGCGGATTGCATCCCGCAAGCCCGGTTCCCTGAAACGTAAAATTTTTTCGCGCGGGCCCGGGGGTGACGTGATACCTCACGGCATGACTGTAAAGAACTTATCATTCCCAGCCGAGGGAGCAAGCCATCCATGAGTTCAACCCAGCAACTGATTTTTAACTGCGGCGGCAGCCATGTTTCTGCCACGCTCGCTACGGTCCAACCAGCGTCAGTCACATTTGACGGTTTTGCGGTCGAGCCGCTCGACTACGACGCGTCTGCCGAGGACCAGTGGTTGTCGGCGGTTGCTGGAGCTGTCCGCCGACTCGCAGGGCGCGGCTTCAAGGGCAAGGCCTCCATCATTCTGCCCGGCTTCCAGCTGCTGACACGCACGCTCAAGGTGCCTCACGTGGAAGCCCAGAGGCAGGCGCAGGTCATCGCCTACGAAGCCTCGAACAACATGCCGTACGCCCTGCACGAAGTCAGCTGGGGCTATCAGATCGTCCATGATGATGGTGTCGAAGTCGAGGTGCTGTTAATTTTTGCCCGGCGCGAACTTGTCGACGGCGTTTGCAGCGCTTTTATTCAAGCGGGTATCTCGCCAATGCATGTGCAGGCGGGCTCATTGATGGACCTCGCAGGGCTGCGTTTCCTATCGGGTGGTGACACCGGTAACGCTCTGCTGATCAACCTCGGCGCGCGCTCGACCAACCTCCTTTTCGCAAGCTCCGAAACTTTTCTCATCCGGACCATCACTACCGGCGGTAACAGCCTGACGCAGAACATCGCCGATAACCTCGGCCGCCCCGCTGCTGAAGCCGAAGCGCTCAAGATCGACGCCCAGGAACTGGACGAGCGTGGGGACGATCCGGCGACGGCGACGATCGTCCAGAACCAGACCGAGGCCTTCATCAAGAAGCTCAACCAGGAGATCAAACGCTCCATGGTGAACTTCCGGCGCCAGCCCGGCGCGTCCGCGCCCGAGCGGATCGTCATCTGCGGCCGCGGCGCCAAACTGCACGGTATTGTTCGCAGCCTAGAGGCCGCCCATAAACTTTCGGTCGAGACCCTCGACCCCACAGAATCGATTCAGACGGGGGGCAAAGTCGACCAGGCGGCGCTCAACGTTTTCAGGCTGTCGACCGTCGAGATTATTGGCGAGGCCACTCGTATCGTGGATCCCCAGGCGCCGACGGTGAACTTGCTGCCGGGAGACCTGCAGCGCGAAATGGCCTTTGCCAAACAAAAGCCGTTTTTTGCCGCCGCCGCCGCGATTCTGGCGCTGGCCGCTGTGCCGCCACTGCTCTATTTCGGCCAGGCCGCGGCGGTCGCCGAGAATCAGCGCGAGGAACTTCAGGGCGAAATCGCACCCCTGCGGGAGCGGCACGGGCAGATCGTCGAGATCGGGGAACAGGCGCAGATTGTGGCCGACAAGATCAACCAGCTGCAGCGATTGGTCAGCACCCGTTCGAACTGGATCGCTTTCCTGGCCGATTTGCAGCGCTCGCTGCAGCAGACCGAGCATGTTTGGCTCGAAGCCCTCAACTGGCAGGGCGACACCGCCGAGCGTCTCCAGATCAGCGGGCGCATCCTTATCTTCGATTGGGATCCCGATGATCCCACCGGCAGTTACCAGCGCGCCGAGCAACGGTTCAGCGCACTGATGAACAGCTTTACGTCGTCGGACTTCATTGCTGGCATCGAAAACACCCGCATCGACCCCGACCAGCCGCGCATCCTCGGCTTCAGTGCCACCTTGGTC
>JBHJGW010000042.1:0-35541 GCA_050331415.1 Opitutales bacterium
ATGCCTACGGGATGCCCCCGGGGTCGGCGGGACCCGTCCCGCCTCACCCTAAAACACGTGGAAGCGCCTTTTAGCCCGCTTCATTCTTTCACTGTTTCTCTTTCGACCTTTAGACTTTGTAAAGATGCCCCGCCGCAATAAAGCCATCCAGGCCCGCCAGAACAAGCACGCCGCCAGCAACCTGATCCTCGAGCGCCTTTCGGAAGAGGACATTGTCAAGCACCTCGGCGAAGTCGAAGGAGACCCCTTCGTCCTGGTGCTCGACCGCGTTCAGGACCCGCACAACCTTGGCGCCTGCATGCGCACGGCCAACGCCGCCGGCTGTCACCTGGTGATCGCGCCACGCGACCGCGCAAGCAGCATGACCGAAACCGCGCGGCGCATCGCCTGTGGCGGTGCGGACGACCTGCCCTATGTTCAGGTGACCAACCTCGGCCGCACCCTCGACGAGCTCAAAGAAGCCGGTCTGTGGATCGTCGGCACTGGCGACGAGGAGGCGGCCCCCGTTTACGGTCATAACCTGTTGAACGGCCCGCTGTGTTTTATTATGGGAGCGGAAGGCGCTGGCATCCGGGCCAAAACCGCCAGCAAATGCGACGCCCTCGTGCGCATCCCGATGCTCGGAAGCGTGGAATGCCTCAACGTGTCCGTAGCAACGGGCGTTTGCCTTTTCGAAGCCGTTCGCCAGCGCCTGGAAGCAGCCGGCGGCGAGGACGCCCTTCTCGGCCAACCTAATATGTTCCTCGAAGAAGACTTCGCCGAGGACTGACTGGAGGGCAACGCCTTCGCAAGAGCCCTGACTCGGGCGAGCCGTCGAGAGCGGGTGCCCCGCCCGGAATCGTGAGACTCGGATTTTCTTTGAGGTTAGCTCGCCGACGGATCAGGAGCGAATAGCCTCCTCGGCGGGCGCAGGGATTTCGGGAACGGCGTCGACGACGTCGAGCATGGTGACGAGGCCCTTCAGGCGACCGTCGTCGTCCACGACGAGCACCTTGTTGCGACCGCTGCGCAGGAACAGCTCGATGAGCTCGCCCCCCGATTTACCTTGGTGAATTGCGGGCAGGTGCGTCAGCGGGATTTCGCGCAGCGGGATCTCCTCGAAACCCTGATGGCTCTTGACGTAATCGAACAGATCATCTCTCCGCAGGGCGCCCCGCGGTTTGCCGTCTTCATCGATGACCGGGTAAGAGCCGTGGCGCTGCTGGCGCATGCGCTCGAGAGCCTCGCCGACAGTCATCGCGGGGTTCAGGCTGTCGACCTGACGGTTCATCAGGTCGCCGACCTGCGCATCGGTCACCTTCGGCCCGAGGCGGTCCCACATCTCGGATACTTCCTCCTTCGAGCGGGTGCTCATTGCCGAGCGTTCAAAGACGCGCCGGAGTTCATCACTGCCCTGCACGATCACGCTGAACTGCTCCGCACCAAGGCCGACAAGGTACGTTTCCTCCCTGGCCACCGCGCGGTAGTGCCATACGCGGTCGTCGAGGATCGCTCGCTCGCCGAACGATTCTCCGGGCGACACTTCTTTGACAAGGTAGTCGCCGTCAAAGAGCTCGATCTTACCCGCTTTGACAAAATAGACCGAAAAGGCGGGCTCACCGGGCTGGAAAAGGATGTCGCCGGGCTGCAGGTAGGTTTCGCGCAGGAGCCGCGTGTATTGCGGGTTGAGCAGGGTGATGTCTTTTGGGAAAAACAAGTCGAGTGTCCAGTCGAGGATGACCCGCAGCTTCCGCTCCAGGCCCGGCATTTTCATCACGTACACCGTCCGCCACATCCACCAGGCGATAAAGCCGGAGAAGTTCATGCCCATGATGTTGGCGACAGCCGTGCGGTTGCCAATTGCGGCCATTTCGCCAAAACCGGTGAACTCGAAACGCTCCGGAATGCGCCCTTCGCGAACCTTTAGCAGATTCTTGCCGACAAGCGACCCCTGCCGCTGCGCAAATTGAGCGGTGGCCGGGCAAATCTGCTCGCGGCACCCGGGCTTGGGCCAGGCCGCACAGTCCCCCGCTGCCCAGAGATCGTCTGTGCATAGTACCCGACCTGCAGCGCTGACATCAAGGCGCCCGCCCGTGGTCTCAAGCCCGAGGTCGCGTGCCAATTCCAAAACCCGCGGATTCGGCGCGTTGCCGATCGTGGACACCACCGTGGAGGTCGCCACCCGGGAGCCATCATCAAGGGTGATGGACTTGGCCGTGACGGCGCTGACACGGTTACCAAGAATGGTCCGGATGCCCCGGCGCTGGAGTTCGCTGAGCGCGTACTCCGCCATCTTGTCACTCATCGTTGGCAGGATACGCTCGCGCGAATGCACCAGGATGACCTCGAAGTCATTCCAGTCGACATTCGTGTAATAGCGGTGAACCTCGGTCATCAGGTCGTGGACTTCGCCCGCGGTCTCGACGCCGCTGTAGCCGCCGCCAACGACAACGAAACGCAGGATCGAGCGCCGCTTTTCCCGATCATGAACAAGGTTGGCTTCCTCGAAACGGCTGATGATGGTGGCCCGCAACTTCATGGCGTCCCCTACGTTTTGCATCAGCAAGGCGTGCTCGGTCATGCCCGGGACCTTGGAAAGGTCGATCACCGCGCCTAGGGCCAGGACAAGCCGACGGTACCGCAGCACGACATCGGGCGTGAAGTCCCCGGCGCTGAGACGTACCTCGCGCGCACTGTGATCGATGCGCTTGACTTCGCCCTTTTGCACGGTGATTCCCCGGCACATGTGGCGCAAGGGATTCACGACGTGGCGGGGCGAGACCGAGGCAGAGGCGACTTCGGCGAGCAGAGGCTGAAAAACCATGTGGTTCTCCCGCGCGATCAACGCCGCGGTAACGCCTTTGGCCTTCGCCAGTTCCTTCGCGCAGTAGACCCCGGCGAATCCTCCGCCCAGAATCAAAACTTCGTACTCGGTTTCCGCCTCTTGCATAACCCGAGGCTTACGCCGTCGGCCCAGCTGAGGCAAACCCCGAGGTAAGTTTATCCATCCGCGAAATTGCTTTCCTGCACGCATTTGGAAGCGCCAAAAAATGCCTGGAGAGCCTCGCTGTTCCGAACGACAGCTCAACAGCGCGCGAAAACTTCCGGCTTCACCGCCAAAGGTGAAACCGCCACGGGGTTCCCCTCTTACCAGCGGGCGATGACGAAATGCCACGACCTGATCTGTTGTTGCGGAGCAAGTCTGCATTGAGTGAGCCTGCCCGCGGAGTCGGAACGCAACTCGAAGCGCGCGACGATGCGGGCGACGGCTATCGCCTATTCAGTACCGCAGTGATTTGCCCGGGCGAAGCGGGTTTGATGAGGTAATCATCGAAGCCAGCGGCGACGGCTCTGGAGATATCCTGGTCGCGGCTGCGCCCGGTGAGCGCAATCAGTTTCACATCGGCAGCCCAAGGACGGGCGCGAATCGCGTGTGCCGTTTCCCATCCGCTGATGCCGGGCATAATGAGATCCAGAAAGATGATGTCGAACTCCTGATCCGACTTCAGCAATTCCAGAGCTTCATCGGCACTTGTTGCTGTCTTGACCCGCACATTAAGGCTCAGGAGGCGGTGGGTCAGCAGTTCGAGATTGGCCAGCGTGTCGTCGACAAGCAGGGCACGGATACCGCTGAAGTCGCGGGTAGGGTCGCCGAGTACGTCCGCCGGGCTGTCACCGACCTGCATCAGCGGCAGCGCAAGCGTAAAGGTTGAACCATGACCGGGCTTGCTCGTCACGCTGATGTGCCCGTCCATGGCAATCGCCAGACGGGTCGAAATCGTCAAACCAAGGCCTGTGCCACCGTTGAGGCGAGTCGTACTGGCGTTGGCTTGGGTAAAGGGCGCGAAGATCTTCTCCAAGGCCTCGGGCTCAATGCCGATGCCGGTGTCGACGACGCTAAACTGGAGCATCTGGGCTTGATTCGCGGCTTCCACGACCGAGACTTCAAGTCGAACCGTGCCCTCATGGGTGAATTTGTGGCACGGTGCTGTCGCTGCTGAAACGATCCGCCGACGAGGAAGCGGTTTAACAGAAGGCGGCAGGGTCTCGGTAAATGACACCGTCGGTAAGGATGCGGGCGCGGAGGCCTCCTCGGCCTTTGAGCCATTCGAAGGCGCCGGAGCAGATGGCTTCGTCCATCCAGAAGCAGGGTGCACATTCCTCGCTGCCACTAAAGGTAACACCGTCGATCGCAAACGTTTCGCCAATCAAATGATTGAGGTCAAAGCCGGACACGAGAAGGTTTCGGCGAAAGGCGGAACAATCGATCGAAGGTAGTTTGAATTCCCGCTGTAACTGCACTGCGACGGAAAAGTCGAAAAAGGTGACCTGCCCTTTAAAATCGGGATTGTAATCGTAGAATCGGTCCCCGACAAGCCCCCTCCCCGCGTGGCATTCGATGTGTTCACATGGAATGATGTCATAGTGGAGTCGCGATTGGCCATACCGCCCTTTGAAGTCATGCCCTGCCGAAATCCAGATTTCGTGGATGCGCAATGAAGAAACTTTGAGAGCGAGGGGCATGGCAAGAGTATCGATTGGGAACCTTCAATACACGTCACGAAGGTATCGCTTCTCTTTTTTCATTTGTTTAACATAAGCTTCAGCTGCTTCCGAAGATTTACCTCCATGCTCAACAACGACTTCGTGCAGGGCTTTGTCGACGTCCTTTGCCATCCGCGAGGCGTCGCCGCAGACGTAGAAGGCAGCTCCTTCCTCAAGCCAGGCGTAGAGCTCACGCCCGGCTTCGATCATGCGATTCTGCACATAGACCTTGGCGTCCTGATCCCTCGAAAAGGCAGTGTCTAGGCGGTGAAGATAGCCGTCTTTTTGGAAAGTCTCCAACTGCTCCTGATAGAGGAAATCACTCGTCGAACGCTGGTCCCCGAAGAAGAGCCAATTGCGACCTTTAGCTCCCACTGCCTTTCGCTCCTGAAGAAACGCGCGGAACGGAGCAATCCCGGTGCCCGGCCCGACCATGATGAGCGGAGTACCTGGATCCGCAGGAGGCCGAAAGTGCGTATTGGCCTGCACGAAGACGCGGGCCGCATCGCCTGCGGTGAGGCCGGAGAGATAGCGCGAGCAGACACCAAAGCGCTCGCGACCATAGCTTTCATAACGAACGCGTCCGACCGTCAGGTGCACCTCGCCATCGTGGGCTTTGGGGCTTGAGGAGATGGAATACAGACGCGGTGCAAGCGGCTTCAACTGAGCCACAAACTCGGACGCGTCAGCAAACCCCGGGCGGCACAATAGGAGAGCATCGATCAGCTCACGGCCCCAGCTGTACTCCTTCCAGAGTTCGGGCTCGGCACAAATCCGCAACAGCTCCTCGTGCTTCATCCTCTCGGCCCAAGCCTGGAGTGTGGCCTTGTTGAGCTTACTGATATCCAAGTGACGAGTCAGCGCTTCTTCGAAAGAGACTTCGCTTCCGTCAGGGAGAGGTACCGGTGCATCGGCGGGAAGCTGCGTTGCTTCGATGACCTCGTTGACTGAGGCCCTATCGTTGACGGGATACACTCCGAATGCGTCTCCGACCTCATACGCTAACGAACCCGTCTCGAGTGCAAAGGCGAGGTGGTGCGTGGCTTTGGCAGAGCCCGCTTTATTGAGGTTCCGATTCTCCAACAGCGCGGAGCTGTAGGGATGCTTCTTGCTGAAAGTGGCCGCCCGCGCAGCCTGGCCATTCTGCTCTGGCTTCCCGACGGGTGTCGCGTCCACTGCGGGCGGGGTTTGAGGTTCGTCTTCTTTCAATGAAGTCAATGCCGTGTTAAACCAAGCTTCAGCGGGCTCATCGTAGTCTGTTTCGCAATCGACACGCGGCGTCAGACGGGTTGCACCAAGAGCCTCAAGGCGGGCGTCAAAGTCCTTGCCCGTCTGGCAAAAATCCTCGTAGTTGGTGTCTCCAAGGGCGAGGACGCCAAACCGGGTTTGCGGCAGCTTCGGCGCTTCGTCGGAGTGCAGCCAAGCGTGAAACTCCTGTGCATTGTCGGGTGGATCTCCCTCGCCATAGGTGCTGGTGACAATGAGCAAGTTGCTCACTTTCGGCAGTTGAGCGCGCTCAAAACCATCGAGTTCACTGACATGCACAGCAAAGCCCTGCGCCTCGGCCGCCTTGCGGAATTGCTTCGCCAATCCCTCCGAGTTGCCGGTTTGAGAACCGTAGAGGATAGTCAGCGGCGTTTTGGGTTCTTCTTCGAGCACTGGCCCAGCAGTGCCGGCAGGTACACCATCCGCGTTGGAAAAAAGTGCGGCGAGGTAACCGTTGAGCCAGGCTCGCTGTACCTCGTTGAAAGGAGCATTGGTCGGAATATAAGGGATACTCATGGCAGCGTTCGGGAAGCTCGATTGGCTGGCATTAGGGCGACTGCGCACGCTTTATAAGCAGGTTCGCGCGAATAGGGATCTACCACATCGAGTGTCAGTAGATTCGTCTCTCGAAAGTGCATGGGCATGAAAAGCTGACCTCGCTGCACCGTACCCACAACCACCGCAGTCACCGTCACCAAGCCGCGTCGAGATCGAACCTCGACCGGGCTTTGAGGCGCGATGCCAAGCTCGGCGGCATCCTCCGGATGGATCTCGATGTACGGCGCGCTCGGAGCGAGTTTGCGCAACACGTCGCTCTTGGCACTCCGGGTCTGCGTATGCCACTGCGCGGAAGTCCCGCGACCACTCAGGAGCGTAAAGGGGTATTCGGAATCCGGAGGCTCGGGAACGGGCCGAGAGGGCTCGTGGCAGAATCGAGCCCGGCCATCCGAATGAAAAAACTGGCCGTCCGCGAAGAGGCGACGCTCCGTCTCTACGCTTCCGGTTTCGGATTTCGGCCACTGAACGCCGCCCTCCCCGGTCAATTCGGCGTAGCCGGCGATACCGGAAATGTCGCAAGGTTGCCCGCGGGAAACTTCCTTCAAGATTTGGAAGCTTGCTTCAGGGCTTTCCCAGCCCTTAAAAAGCTCCGCACAGCCCCAGCCGTGAGCGAGGGCTTTGAAAATGTAGAAGTCGGCAAGCGCCTGCCCCGGCGCCCGGCGTACTTTCCGAATGGCCCCGATGCGGCGTTCGGAATTGATGAACGTGCCTTCCTTTTCACCCCAACCTGCCGCGGGCAAGACCAAATCGGCAATCTTTGCTGTATCCGTGGAGTGGTACATGTCCTGAACGACAAGGAAGTCGAGTTTCTGCCGGAGGCGCTCGAGTTTGCCGCGATTGATCCACGAATGCGCGGGATTCGTTGCGATAACCCAAAGCCCGCGAATGTCCCCGCGGTCGATGCCTTCGACAATTTGATCGTAGGCCCAGCTATCACGATCCGGAATCCGTTCAACGGGAATACTCAGCGCTGAAGCAATCTTAGCGCGGTCCCCGGCATTGGAAAACTTGTGCCCGCCGAGCAGACTGGTCGTGTTGCTGAAAAGGCGCGAACCCATCGCGTTGCACTGGCCCGTGATCGAGTTGGGACCGGTGCCCGGCCTGCCGATGTTACCCGTCATCAGACAAAGGTTGATTATCGCCTGTGCAACCCGCGTGCCTTCGTGGCTTTGATTGACGCCCATAGTCCACCAAAAGCTGACGCGTTTGCCAGAGCCGATATCATCCGCAAGTTGCGTGATCGCGGCAAAGGGCAGCCCGGTCGCCTCCGCCGCAACAGGGACCGTGTAGGACTCGACTTGCTGAACAAAATCAGCAAAACCGACAGTATGAGCGTCGATGAATTCGTGGTCGATTTTACCCTGATGAATCAGCAGGCGTGCAACCGCGTAAAAGAGGGTGAGGTCGCTCTTGGGCTGTATTGGCAGATGCTGCGTAGCCAGCATCGCCGTCTCCGTCCGACGGGGATCGATGACAATGATCCGTGGGTTTCGCTGATTCATCTGAACCCGCTGCCACATGATGGGGTGCGCGATACACGGGTTTGCGCCAACGAAGATCAGGACATCAGACTCCTCGAAGTCGGCGTACGTATACGGCGGAGCATCGAAGCCGAAGGCCTCTTTATACGCCGTTACCGCGGTTGCCATGCACTGCCGCGTATTGCCGTCACCATGAATGATCCCCATCCCAAACTTGGCGATGGCGCCGAGGAGAGCCATCTCCTCGCACGGAATTTGCCCCGTGCTCAGAAACGCGACGGAATCTGATCCGTGTTGCGCTTGGATCGCCTTAAAGCGGCTGCAGAATGTCGTGAGCGCGCTGGGCCAGTCGATGGCTGCAAAGGAGCCATCCGCCTGGCGCAGCAAAGGCGTCGTCGCACGGTCTTCAGCATCAAGCGGCGTAAGAGCCTCCCAGCCTTTCGGGCAAGCCATCCCAAGGTTGACCGGGTAGTCGCGATCTGCGCTGAGGTTGATCGCCTCGCCTTCCTTCAAATGGAGCTTCAGCGAACAGCCCGTGCCGCAGAATCCACAGATGCCCGTGGTGACTGCGTCTGGTTCGAGGCGGGTCGGTATTTGTCCAAGCCCAAAATCCGCTGGTCGACGAACCAGCTCATCCGTCAGCGGGCCCTCGTGCTGGCGCAAGAGTCGGCCGTACGGGGTTCGCTCGAGCCCTTTGACGAATTCCTCGATCACGATGTGAGCCCTCCCGGCATTTTGGGTGCATCGACTGCTTTGAAATAGAGCAAGCGGGAGCAGAGCTCGCTGCCGGCCATGACAACAGCGCCGACCATCGCGGGAACTGGTCCCAGGAAGGTGGATACGAGAGCGCAGGCGACGGCTATGGCCCCGGCGAGGTACCGGCCAGAAACCCAATTTGGAAGGAGTTCTGCCTGAATCCGCGCGGACTGCCGCCGGCTCAGTATCGAAGAACCGAAGTCTTGTCGAAGGCCGAAACGGTCCCAAAGCAACAGGGCACCGAAGGCGAGGGTCGCGATTGCCGCGGTAATGGCACTCGATTCACCGGCAGCCAGGGTGAAGGCAGCAGCGACCATCGCGGTTCCGAAGAAACGAGGAAAGGAGCGAAAGGGCCGCCAAAAGTTGCGCTGTGTATCGACATAGATCATCGCTGAACAGAAAACGCCAACCAACCCGACCATCACGAGCCCGGCATGAGCTCCACCGTTGATCCAGGGTGGCAGAGAAATCATCGGGCCCAAAATTGCCGCTGACGCCAGTGGTGGCAGTGCTCCGAAGACGACGATTTCGCGGCTTAGCCACGACTTGCGCAGTCCAAGAAACGCCCGCCACGCCCCCAGCGGCCGTCCGAGGTGCAAGACGCTTGCGCCCAGTCCGGCCATCAGGACGATGAACCCAATAATCAAGGCGGGGATTCGCTGCTCGATAACCGCGGCACCAGCAAAAATGCCCACCGAGAGTTGCGTGAGGGTCAGCATCCAGACCAGCGGCGCATGGCCATGCTGCGGCCGCAGGACTTCCTCGTCAGCAGCGCGAGCGGACGCGGGGGCGCCTTTTACTGAAATGTAGCGCGTCGTAGGGCGTGTGTACTGGGGCTCGGGAAACGCAGAATGGAAATCGGGGTTGGCTTCAACCGCGGGCACCTCGGGTGCTACTGGTACGGTGACGATGCGGATCGAGTGCGTTGGGCACGCCTGAACGCAGGCGGGTGCTTCTCCCTCGGCAAGGCGCCCCTGGCACATATCACATTTCCGCACGATTCCGAGTCGCTCAGAATATTTCGGCACATCGTAAGGGCATTTCAGGACACAGTACTGACATCCAATGCATTGATCATCCAGGTGGCGCACAATACCGGTGACGGGATCCTTCTCGTAGGCCAGAACCGGGCACCCGTTGGCGCAGGCGGGGTCTTCGCAATGGTGGCAGGCAGTTGTGATGGTTTGCTGGTACGAATCGCCATGACCATCGTTGCTCGTAGTTATGAGACCGACGTCTCGCCAGGTTTCGCCGTCTTCAAGCCCGTTGAGGCTATGGCAGGCTGACACGCACGCCTTGCAGCCGGAACAGGCGTCGAGGTCTACCTCGAAGGCGTACTGCTCCCCCTTGCGAGGAGCGGTCAGCGGGATCATGCTGCGGTAGTGACCATTCAGGGAGGCATCAACGCTGCATGCCGAGCCGTTGACATGCTCTTTGGCGTAGCGCGCGACCGGTGTGTCAAGTCGCTGCTGACGCGCCAGGTACGCCGAAATCGGCGATTCCTCCATGATCAGTCCAGAAGCCATAAGGCGTCAGGCGGCGGCGGTCTCCAGCTCGAAAAGGTTCTTCAGCTCGTCAAGCGAGTGACGATTCGAGAAGGCCCAGAACGTCTCACCCGGCTCTCGGCGCTCAAGGTATATGCCGAGCACGTGCTCCAGCAGCGGCTTGAGCTCATCGAAGGCGATTCCAGAAAACACCTGACGCGCGATCGCCTGCCGCTCGTCCACCCCGCCGCCAAAGACAACATGGTACCCTTCAACGGATTCCCCATTGCGCTTCACCTTCGCACCCAGCAGACCGATGTCGCCAATGTAGTGCTGCGCGCAAGAGTGCGGGCAACCGGTAAGGTGGATGTTGATGGGAGTGTCGAGCTCGAAGCGTTCCGCGAGGTAATCACCAAGCTCGCGCGCCTGGCCTTTGGTATCCGTAGCCGCATATTTGCAGCCTCGGTTTCCTGTGCAGGCAACAAGTCCGCGCTTTACGGTAGCCGTCTCATAATGAAAACCCATGTCGGCGATTCGCTCTTTGACTGCATCGACATCGACGTCTGCGATGTGGGGAATGAGCAGGTTCTGCCACACCGTCAGCCGGGTCTCGCCGCTGCCAAATTCGTCCGCGAGATCGGCAAGCGCCCGCATCTGCTCTGGAAGCATGCGGCCCACGGGAATCACCACGCCGACATAGCGCTTGTCCTTCTGCTTTTGTCGGTGGATGCCCACGTGTCCATGTTGGTGGGTCGGCCCTCGTGCATCACAAGATTCGGCCGGCACGAGGCGCAGCGGGAACGCGAGATTTTTCTCTGCTTCGGCGATAAATTTTTCGGCTCCCCACTCGTCCACAAGGTACTTCAACCGCGCTTTGTTGCGGTTAGTTCGGTTGCCGTTGGCGATAAAGACGCGGATCATAGCTGCCGCTACCGGAATGGCCTCTTCCGGCTTCAGCAGCAGGCCGCAGTCGCTGGCGAACTGCTTGTGTCCCGTTATCCCGCATAGCTGAACGCGGAAGTAGACGCCCGGCTCGAGTTCATCACTGCCCGGATGGCGGACAGCATAGAAACCGACGTCGTTGGTGTCGGCACAGACGCTGATGACGCCGCCGCTATCAAAGGCGATGTTGAACTTTCGAGGGAGGCCGTACAGGTCCCGGTGGTTGAGAATGTAGTGATGCATTGCCTTGGCATAGGGCATCACGTCGAGGACCTCTTGCGGGTCGAAGCCGGTGGTGGGCGTGGCAGTTACATTTCGAATGTTATCCGCGCCCGATCCCTTCGATGTGAGCCCCAGCTCATCCAGCTTGATCAAGGTGTCGACCGCGTTTCTCGACTGAATTTCGCGAATTTGCAGGTTGGCACGGGTAGTAATGTCCAGATAGCCGCCACCCCAGTATTCCGCCATCTCGGCAAGGCCTCTCATCTGGTGCGATCGCAAAGCGCCACCCGGGATGCGGCAGCGCAGCATCAAGGAGTCCTGCGCTGGCTTGACATAGAAGAGGCCGTAAAACTTGTAGCGAAAGACGTCTGGTCCGTCCGGAAACCTGTCGGCGGCGGTATTGGCGACGATGCGGTCCCAGATGTCGAGACCGTTGAGCTCATGCTTGATCTTTTCCTCCTTCGAGAGGTCCTCGACGGGCGTGCCGAAAACCGTCTCCTCCTGAGGGTCAGCCTCGACCGCCTGGGCCGGATCGCCGGTAAACTGACCTGCGGCGTCGGTGCCGAGGAAGGGCATACCTCGTTGCTGGACGCCGGTGAAGAAGCCTTGCAAATACTGCTTTTGTTCCTCCGAAAACGGTGTTTGTGGGGAAGGGTCCATGGTGACTGTTCCAGTTTGTCCGTCGTCCAGGTCGGGCGACTACAGGACTGCAGCGACGCTGCCCGTCCCGTGCTTCGACTTGGTTTTGGTTCGTTCCGAGTTGCCCGCCTGCTTCTCCCGGGCGATGCGATCCTTCTCGAGTTCGCAATCGTCGAGAAAGCTCAGCAACGCCTCCCGGTAACCGTAGAACTGATCGGTCTCCAAGATGGCGGCGCGGTCGCGTGGCCTTGGAAATTCGATGGGGAGCAACTTTCCGACCTTGGCGCCGGGACCATTGGTCATCATGCAGACGCGGTCGCTCATGAAGATGGCTTCATCGACATCGTGAGTGATAAGCATGGTCGTAATCTTCTCGCGGTCGAGGATGTCGAGGATGACGTCCTGCAAATCCATGCGGGTGAGGGAATCGAGACGACCGAAGGGCTCGTCAAGCAGCAGCATTTTCGGCTTGAGGGCAATCGCGCGGGCAATGCCGACACGCTGCTGCATGCCTCCGGAGAGTTCCCGCGGGTACTTGTGCATGGCGTCGGAAAGGCCAACTGTACTGAGCGAATACTCGACCACGAGCCGGCGCTGCTGCTTCGTCGCGTGCGGATAAACCTGTTCCACCCCAAGCATGACATTGGCATAGGCCGTCATCCATGGCAGTAAGCACGGCGCCTGAAAGACAACCGCGCGGTCTGGCCCCGGGCCGGAAATTTCTCTGCCAGCCACGGCGATGCCACCGTCGGAGATCGGGTTAAGCCCGGCGACCATCGTCAGGACCGTGGACTTCCCGCAACCCGAGTGTCCGATGATAGATACGACCTCACCCTGCGGCATAATCAGATCGAAGCCGTCGACGACCTTGACGGCCTCGCCAAAAGGATTGGGGTAGGCTTTGACGACGTTGTACAGCTCGACGTAGCGGTCTTGTCTCATGAGAACAGGGGGAAGATTTTCAGGCGGCGGGCGTCGCACCCTTGCGCTCGCGAGCCAGCTTGGCACGGCGCTCCTGGCGAGGCAGAGAGAAATCAATCGGGGTGACGTTAGGCATGCTTACACGCCGGTCCACGCGAAGGGCTTTCGCCTCCTCATTGAGTTCGAGCAGGAACCCGGTGATCCGGTTGCGCAGTACCTTGTAAACCGGATTGTGATTGAGGGTGGTCCGGTCGCGAGGACGCTCTAGAGGATTGCTGAATTCCGCTGCCAGCGTGGCTTCCGGCCCCATCGTCAAAGGGATGATGCGGTCGGCCATCAGGACTGCTTCGTCGACGTCATTGGTAATCAGGACAACAGTTCGCTTGTCCTCCTCCCAGATGCGGATGATCTCATCCTGCAAATTAGCGCGGGTCAGGGCGTCGAGAGCGCTAAGAGGCTCATCTAGCAAGAGCACCTCCGGTTGCATCGAGAGCGTTCGCGCCAGGGATACGCGTTGGCGCATCCCGCCGGAAAGTTCGTGCGGGCGCTTCTCGAGCGCTGGGGTCAGGTTGACCATTTCGATGTAGCGTTCGGTATGGGCCTTGCGCTGCGCTCTGGACATCTTCGGAAAGGCCTGCTTCACCGCCAGGGCGACGTTGTCGAAGACGCTCAACCAGGGCAAAAGGGAGTAATTCTGGAAAACAATTCCCTTGTCGGGCCCAGGTTCCCTCACCGTTTCTCCACCGATGCGGACGTCTCCACAGCCTGGCGACAGGAGGCCCGCCAGCAAAGACACAAGCGTACTCTTTCCACTGCCAGAAAAGCCAATGACGGCAACGAATTCGTTCTGCTCGACGCTCAAATTAACGTCGCGAAGCACCTCCGTTCGGTTGGTCGGCGGGCCGAATCCTACAGATACGTCTTCAAGTTCGAGGAAGGACATAAGTCTGGGTTGCTGACGATTTTCGTGCCTGGAAGCGCCCGGGCGCTAGAGGGAGGTAGGCGCTCCGTCGAAGGTGACCAGGCGCTGGAACACAATCATGATGCGATCGAGCAACAAGCCGATCAGCCCCACCAGAAAGACGACCACAAACATCTGGGCGAGGGAGTCGGAAGAACCGTTATTGAACATGTCCCACACGAACTTTCCGATTCCTTCGCTCGAAGCGAGAAGCTCGGCGGCTATCAGGACCATCCAGCCAACGCCGAGAGAGATGCGCAGGCCCGCGAAGATCAGTGGCATGGCCGATGGGATGACAATCTTCTGCAGGCGGCTCCAGAAACCGAGGCGGAGGACCCGCGCAACATTGAGGTGGTCCTTATCAATCGAGGCGACACCCAGTGCGGTATTCACCAGCGTCGGCCACAATGAGCAAAGGGCCACCGTAATGGCCGAGGCGAGGAAAGCGGGATTGATCTCGAATGCCCCAATGCCGGGAATGGCGTTGATGGCCTCGAGCAAAGGGTTGTTTTCCGGGTCGGGAATGAACCCCCCGACGACGATCAACGCAATCGGAAGCCAGACAATCGGTGAAACCGGTTTGAAGAGCGCGATGAAAGGCGTCAACGCCGACATGATGATCGGACTGATTCCGCACAAAATGCCAATGGGAATCGCAATCGCCGTGGCCAGAAGGAAACCGGCAAAGACGCAAAGCAAGGAGCGCAAGGTCTGGTAGGGAAGGGTTTTGGCGGCTGCGTATTGACTTTCCGCGACGGCTTCCACCCGTCCTTCGTAGCGCACCACTCGCCGTGCCTGCTCGTAGGCTTGCGTCCCCTCTGCGGCGAAAAATCCGTCGACCAGTTGATTGATGTTCGCATTGAGCTCCTCGATCCGCATGTTGCGCGTCTCCTCCAAAATAGAGGTAAGGGCAGTAAGGAATTGGCGCTCCTCTTCCAGCCGAGTCAGCTCGCGCCGGGCCTCCTGCATCTGCGGGTACTGACGGCGTTCGACCAGACTCAATTCTGCCTGCAGGGCGGCGAGCTCGCGTCGATTGGCATCCTCGAGCGCCTCGTACTCGCGAATGCCCTCGAGGAGTTCGATCCGGGCTTCTGGAGGGGCGCTCTCCAAACGCTCAGCCAAGGACTCGAGGTTCGCCTCCAACTCGGATTCGCGAGCCTCGAGCTGTGCTTCAACGGCCTCCATCTGCTGCTGTGCGGGGCGGACATTTTCGTTGAGCCAGGCTTGCTCATCACTTTTGAGGGCTTCGACCCGGGCCTGAGCTTCGGGTATCGCCTCCGTACGCAAGGTTTCCAGCCGAGCCTCGGCTTCGGTTCGCATTTCGGCCGCCTCCTCGTCAGAAGCGAGGAATGCTCGTTCCTTTAGCTGTTCTCGCTGATGAAAAGCGAGGATACCTTGGGCGGCATCCCAAACGACTCCGGGCGTAGGCATCTCGCCTGACTTCGTCGTATGGCGGGGAGCCAACCAGGTCCACAGACCCAGGAACACAACGAAGGCGGCGACGGGAATGATGATGAATTTGCCGATCTGCCGGAACTGCTTTCTGGGCTCTTCCCAAAAGAGCAGGCGGACGACGGGGTCCAGGAACTTCAACCCGGAAACGTCGATTGCCTTGAGGATCTTGAACTTGAATTTGGCCATGACTGCGCGAGGCGTTGGGTGACAATTCTTCTGGCAAAGGGGGTCGGCGGTGTAGCGAGCACCCCGCCGACCGTCTACGGGCGTTAACGCTCTGCGAGCTGTACCGCGTCCTTGTTGCCGATCTGATGGGCGTTGAGGTATTGGATCGGGTAACGACCGTCGTAGGTGATGCCATCGATGAATGCGTCCGTGGCTGGCCGGTAGCCATCCGTATCCCAGGGGATCTCGTCCTCCTCGATCAGACCGTCTTCAACGAGCGAACGCGCTGCTTCGAGATAGATGTCCGGGCGGTAAACGTCTTTCGCGACCTGATGATACCAGCTGGCAGGCTTTGGCTCGGTGATCTGCCCCCACCGGCGCATCTGCGTGAGGAACCAAATACCGTCACTATACCACGGGTACGTGGTGTAGTCGTCATAAAATACATTGAACTCGGGCATCGCGCGCCGATCGGTTTCCTGAAAGTAGAAGAAGCCGGTCATGGAGTTGGCGATCACGTCGTAATTGGCGCCGACGTAGTTGGGCCGCGAAAGGATGCGGCAAGCTTCTTCGCGGTTGAGGAAGTTGCCGTCGGCGTCGCGGGCATCGAGCCAGCGACCGGCACGGATGAGGGCCCGAACGACGGCGCGATGCGTGTTAGGGTGCTCTTCGGCCCATTCAGCGGTCACGCCGAACACCTTCTCCGGATTTCCCTGCCAGATGTCATAATTGGTGGTGACGGGCACGCCGATGCCACGGGCCACCGCCTGCTGATTCCATGGCTCGCCAACGCAATATCCCTGAATGTTGCCAGACTCGAGAGTCTCGGGCATCATGGGTGGAGGCGTGACAGAAAGCTCGACCTCAGCGTCGGTGCGTCCGCCGATGTCAGTCGCCGTGTACATGCCCGGGTGGATGCTGGCGGAAGCGAGCCAGTAGCGAATTTCGTAGTTGTGCGTGGATACCGGAAAAACCATGCCCATTTGCAGCTTCTGCCCCATGTCGAGGGACTCCTGAACGATCGGCTTGAGGGAGTCGGCCGTGATGGGATGTTCGGGCTGCGGAACATCCAATGCCGGATCGACTTCCTGCATGCGCTCCCAGATCGCATTCGCAACTGTGATACCGTTGCCATTGCGGTCCATGGTAAAGGCGGTAATGATATGCGCTTCGGTGCCAAAGCCGATCGTCGCGGCGAGCGGTTGCCCGGAAAGCATGTGCGCACCGTCGAGTTCCCCATTGATTACGTTGTCCAAAAGAGTGCGCCAGTTCGGTTGGGCGATGACTTCGACTTGAAGACCTTCGTCGGCAAAGAACCCCTTCTCGTGCGCAATGACGATCGGCGCACAATCAGTCAGCTTGATGAAACCGAACCGCAGTTCATCCTTCTCCAGGTCCGTGATGGTTGCCGTCCGTGCCTTCGTTGCCGCCGGGGACTCAGAAGCGGAGGCGTTACCGCTGGTGTCAGTAGGAATGCGATCGGAATAGTCCGGCGCTTCGGCTTCAGGGGAGGATCCCCCGCCGCAGGCAACGAGAAAGGCTGAGGCGGCGAGCAGGCCGCCCGAAATGAGTTGGTGTGCGTTTTTGAGCATTTGCTTTTTGGTTGGTTAGATTGAGCAGGCACAATACCCGCGGTATCCGCTGGCTATGATTTCGATTCGAAAAAACTTGCTAAATCAATGAATCTCATTCATACCTTTGAGTCTAATAGTCGAAGCTGACCTGCAGGGTAAAACGTTCCCGGTCCGCGGGAGCACCGTCACCGCCGTTGTAAAAGGCCGCCTTGCCCAGAACGGAAAGGTAATCGGTAATTGGGTACGATGCGACAAGGTCGAATTCGGACGCGTCGTCGTCGCCGTCGGCGGCGAGATCTTCGTTGGCGAAAAACCAGTGATAGCTGGCCGCGAGTTTGACCTTCCACAGATTGGCGGTGGCCGTTACGTATATATCTTCCAGCCCCTCCGGCCCGTTGTTGTTGAGGTAGGCATCCGCGAAACCATTGAACTTGTGGGCGGTGGCCAGGGGCGTCAGGAATTGCTGCTGACCGTCGTCACTCCCCAGTACCTCATAGCCCGCGCTCAGCCCGAACCGGCCAAAGATCACTCCCCCATTGAGGTGGTAGTAGAGGACTTCGGCATCTGTGACATTGTTGACATTCTGGTACGCGAGCTCTGCACGGTAGTTTACCGTAAACTGCTCGTCGATTGGCACGGAACCGGTGATGAAGCCACCGAAAGTGTTCAGGTCTCCGGGGGCCCCGTTCGTTCGCAGGTCGAGATAGTAATCGTAGAGGGTGAGTTTGGCGAAATCAGCCGCAGCATAACTTGCGTGAATGACATGCGAGTCCGAGCTCCAGTCGCGTTCATCCGCAAAAATCCGGTTCACGCCGTCGATGAAGGCATACTGAACCGTCAGCTTCGGCAAGGGTGTGGCGCGAAGCAGCACCATGTCGTAGGTCTGCTCGTTCTGGCGCCAACCGACGTTCCCGATGAAACGGGCGTTGTCCAGGATGTAGCGCTGCCGGCCGATGACGCCTTCTCCGAGTTCGTTCGCATAGCGAAGAAAGCCCTGGTTGAGTTCGGTCGTTTGCGGGTCCGCGATGACCGATTCCGAAGGATCACCTGAAACGACCCCATTGTAGGTATCTTCGTCGATCGTGCGGACGTCCACGAGTTCTACTTTGGCGTTGAAGCCGTAGTATTGGCCGGTGGTAAAACCGAGAAGCGTGCGCAGCGTATAGGCCTGAGCTTCATCGGGATCGGGCGTGCCGTCGATGTCCGCGTAGCTGAAGCGAGCCCGCACGTTCAGGTTTACTTTTCCCTCCTCGAAAATTCCGATAAAGGGGTCCGAAGGAGCCTCCTCCTGCTGGGCCTTGGTCGGGGCTTGGGCGGAGAGCGCGACCAAAGCCGCAAGGGTAGCGCGGTAAAGGTGCTTGAATGACAAGGTGGTTGAGTCGAGCATTGTCTGGCGTTCGAAAGACCGGGCATCAGCGCCGCGGATGAAACACCGGAGTGCACGACTGAAGCCGATAAGGAAATCTGTAAGAATTAATCCAGTTCATTGTTTTTGAATAAACCATGAAATTTATGCATAATAACCAAACGGAGGTTGGAATTTGCTAAATATCAACATCTCAAGGACGATCACCGCCCTTTGCTTACAACTCAGGCCTCGTACGCCGGAATTTCAGGTTTTTGCGATTCGAGACGTTGGTGCGCGATTTTGAACACCTCGGGCGGATAAATTTGTGCCAAGAGCGCCTCGGAGATCCCGTTGTCGCCAAATTCCGATGGAACGCACTCGGCCAGCCAACGTCTGTCGTCAGGAGAGACCGCGTTGACTCCCGCGCCATAAAACGAAACGAACGGTTGCGGCGTTTCACCTTGAAACTTCCGGTCAAACGAACCTTCAAAGCTCCGCCGCAAGTCTTCGGTTGGGAGGTTGAGGTAATGCCGCTTCCCGACGAGTTGTACAAGCTCCTCGAGGAAGTCTGGCGTGGCACATACCCGGCAGGCCTCAAGGATCGCCGTCACAGCTGCCAGCGTATCCTCGCGCACATCTGGTTCACAATGTCGACCATGGCACGCAAGAACCTTCTCCGGATGACCGGGAGCGATCTCGGTGGAGACCGCAACGCAAAATCCAAGGCCTCGACTGACGGCAATCGAGTTCCACGGCTCCCCCACGCAGGCTCCAAGGAGCGTCCCCGCTTCCAGGTGCCGCAAGAACTGCTGAGGAGGGATCGTCGCCAAATGATAATGGCGCCCTTCCTTTAGTTTGTACGGGGCCAGCCATTCGCGAAACAACCGGGCGTGGCTCGAGTACGGTGCGACAATCCCGAGGGCCGCAGGTTTCTCCCACGCCCGCTGGAAAACGTAGTCGGCGAAAGACGCGCTATCGACGACGCCCTCTTCTCGCAGCCGCTGGGACAACGTAATGCCGTTTCCGTTGCGGTTGAGCACCATCAGCCCTTTGCACCCTCCTTTTTTTCCGCCGCTACTGATTCCAGCCGCGATCGGCATGGGGCCCAGGGCATGGGCAAAATCGAGCTCTCCGCGCAGGAGCTTTTCGTAAATCGAAGCCCAGCCAATTTCTCGTGAAAGCTCGACCCGCAGCCCCGCAGCGCGAAAAAGCCCGGTTTGCGCCGCGACAATGAGCGGGGCCGCGTCGCAGAGCGGAATGAAGCCGATCCGCAGAACAGATTGGCGAGATAAAGACGAGTGCGGTTTGGCCACGAAATCATCCAAGCCGTTGACGTGCCAGACACTTCCGCTTGCCTTCACAAGGGCTTGGCATAAAACCTCACCGTTGATGCGGAAACTGTTGGATACGCGCCAGATTCTGAACTTCGTGACGCTGGCGCGCACCCGCAGCTACACCCGTACCGCCAAAGAGCTCAACCTCACGCAGTCGGCCATCAGCCATGCCATCCGGGCACTGGAAACCGAGCTGGGTTGCCAGTTGGTGACCAAAGCCGGGCAGCAATTGCTCCTGACCGAGCAGGGAGAACTCCTGGCCAAAGAAGGCGAGGCGATTTTAGGCCAGATCGAGGGTCTGCGAAACCGCCTCGACGAGCTCGGAGCGTGGGGCCGCGGACGCCTTCGCATTGGTGCCAGCACCACGGCATGCCAATATTTCCTGCCACTGGTCCTGCGCGAGTTCAAGCAGAGCTATCCCGATTGCCAGATCACGGTGCTGCCGAACGACACCCGCCCGAACCTGGAAGCGCTGACGCAAAACCGAATCGACCTGGCCGTGGTGGTCGAAGGGGATCGGATGGATGACTACGTATTGCACCCGCTCTTCGAAGATGAACTTTTTCTAGTCTTTCCGCCGCAACATCCCTGGGCGGAACGCCAGCGCCTCAGCGCTGCGGACCTCGAAAAAGAAACCTTGCTGGCCTACGCCCCCTCAACCGTCACTGGCCAGTTGATCGAGCGGTATTTCCAGGCGCAGGGCGTTCGCATGCAGTCGTTGATTGAACTCGGCAACATGGACGCGATCAAGGAAATGGCAAAAATTGGCCAGGGGGTTGGAATTGTTGCCAACTGGTTGGCCCGGGGGGACAGCGAGGCCGGAGCGCTTATTGCCCGCCCGCTCCCCGTCGAGCGACAGTATCGCCGCTGGGCGCTCGCCGCTCTCCGCGGGAAGAAGCTCAGTTTGCTCGAAGAGACGTTTGTCGGCATCGCGGAAGAGGCTGGCAATATCCTGACCGGAAAAAACCGGACCCTTTTCGAGTAGGTGCTCGATCCCACCTGGGTCAGCTGGACGTCGTCGGGTCCACCCATTCCACACTGCCATCGGCGAAGAACTCTTCCTTCCAGATAGGCACTCGAGCCTTGATGGCTTCGAGCAACCACGAACAGGCCTCGAATGCCTCGGCACGATGGCTTGCTGCAACGCCCACCCAAACGGCAGGCTGGCCCGGAAACAATTTGCCAAGAACATGGTAGGCACGGACCGCATGGACGGAATAGCGCTTCAGCGCCTCCAATTGAAGACGCACTCCCTCCTTTTGGGCCAGGGGCTCAAAGGCGGTGTAATGAAGTTTGACGACATGGCGGCCCTGGTGGTGATCGCGGACGAATCCGCCAAAAGTCACCACCGCACCTGTGGCCGATGATTGTAGCTCGCGGTAGAACTGGGGCTGCAGGCGCTCGGCGTTGGCCGCGTCGACCAGCGGAAAGGAAAACGAAGTGAAATCGCTGGAGCTCATCCTCCGGCCATAGGTGGCATGAACGCAACGTGTGCGTCCGGATGAAGCGGGGTATCCGGAGCAGCAAACTCTTCCGCCACCGCACACAGAACTTGCGAAAACGGGTAGTCGATCAGGCCCTGATCACTCAGCTCGTTGTAGAGCTCTTGCGGAGTCCTAGATGTGGTCTCGACGGTGAAGTTTGGCTGAGAGGCTCGCTGTTGCAGCAGGCCAAAAAGGAGGACGTTGACTTTCATACGGACGCGCGTTGGCAGAGCCGCTCCCACTCCTCTGGCGTGTTGGCGTTGCCGAGGGCGTCGGCGAACGGAAGCGTCAGGAGTTCCGGGTGAGCAGCCGCGATGATATCTCTCGGACAGGTCATACCTTCCGCTTGACGCGCCTCAATGAAGGGACGCGCGGTCGGTTCGTAGATGGTACAAAGGGGTTCAGGGAATCCACGCTCGGCGTTGGCGAAGGCGACAAAGGGCTGCCCCTGCCGCGCACCCAGAAGCTGCTGTAAGGGCTTGTGGTCCAGCAGCGGCAAGTCGCAGGCGAGGATCAGCCAGGCGCGATTGGGCACCGTATCCATCGCTCCGAGGATTCCTGCAAGCGGTCCACCAACGCCTTGGCGGTCGGCAATGCGCGAGGTGATGGGAATGTCCAGGCCTTGGAGCTCCTGCCCCGGACGCAGGGAAAAATAGACATCCTCAACGTACGGACGGACCAGCTGGGCGAGATGCCGTAGCATCGGCTCGCCAGAGGCGGGCGAGCGCAGGGTGGCCTTATCGACACCCATCCGGCGGCTTAAGCCTCCGCCCAGGATCAGGGCATTCAACGGACTTAGGTCATACGCTCGCATCGTTTTCCTTTCGCTCGTCTGGGTGCAAATAGTCGGTCTTTCCGCCGGATTTCTTCCGAAGTTCCACCGTCCGTACAATGGTGCCCGGACCCAGCGCTTTGACCATGTCATAAAGGGTTAGGGCTGCGACCGAGGCACCCGTCAGCGCTTCCATTTCGATCCCTGTTTTTGCGGTGGTTTCGACCTTGCAGCGTACCACAATGGCTGATTCCTGCTGCTTGCAGGTGATCTCGCAATTGTCGATCGGCAGCGGATGGCAGAAAGGGATCAGGTCGCTGGTTTGCTTCGCGGCCATGGTTCCGGCAACGATCGCGGTGTGGAAGATGGGCCCTTTCGCGGTGGTGAAACCACAGGCCTGTAACGCCTGCCAAACAGGCTCGTCGAAAGCCACCACCGCCTGAGCAAGGGCAGTCCGTTTCGTTACGGCTTTGGTCGAAACATCTACCATTCGCGGGTCGCCGCGAGCATCGATATGCGTAAGGGGCATAAGATTATCTCCAAGGAAAAAACGGGAGGAATGGATAGCTGGTGCCGGCGGCGGAAGTCACTTCCACGAAACCCTGCGACTGCCCGAGCCGCACAAGATCTCCAGAATTTTGAAGCGAAAACGGTCGGGCGACACCAGAATAAAGCTGCACCGGGAGAAACCGCGTCTCGCTGTCCCTCGGCTTCGGCCAGTCGGCCTCTGCCGCAAGGGGGACGTGGAGGGGCTCCGGCCAGGGCAATCCCGACAGCTGCTCGAGAAACGGAAGTACGTAGCGATGCAGACAAACCAGCGCTGATGCCGGATTGCCGGGCAACCCAAAGGCAGCCGTTTCGCCCAAAGCCCAAGCGCCCATCGGATGACCGGGACGCTGATCGACGCGGTGGAAAAGACACAATCCTCGCTCGCCGAAGAGCTCGGGCAGGAAATCTTCCCTTCCTTTCGATACGCCTCCGATCGCAACAATGACGTCTTTTGTCGCCAACCAGGCATCCAGCTGGGCGGCCAACCGCAAACAGTCGTCCTGGAGGTGGGCCCATTCAACCTCCGCTCCTGCTGCGAGCAAGGCAGCCCGCGCGGCGGACGCATTGGAAGCCCGCACCTGCTGGGGCCGCGGAGTCGCTTCAACCGGAACGACCTCGTTACCCGTGGTCAGAAGCGCAACCCGCGGTCGGCACGAGACCGCCACCTCGGTCTTTCCAATTGTCGCAAGCAGGCCAATGGCAGCGCTGCCCAGCCGTATTCCCGGGTCGAGAACCTGCTCGCCAGCCGCAAGATCCGAACTCCGCCGGTGAATAAAATGCCCCGCGGCCACCTGCGCCTCGTCCAGCAACTGAAGTTTGTCTCCAAACCGCCTGACAGATTCTAAAGGGACAATACTGTCGGCACCTTCGGGGAGAATAGTTCCCGTCATCACTTCGATGGCTTCATCAGAGCGCCTGAGCCGCCCTGGGGCATCGCCCGCGAACTGTACCGAAGTCACCCGCCAGCTTCGGCGAGACTCGCCAGTCGATCTGACCGCAAACCCATCCATCATCACGCGGTCAAACGGTGGTTGTTCGCGGTCGGTGGTTGCCGTCTCTCGCAACACCCGCCCAGTGGCCTGCGAGAGCAAAACTGCCTCGACCTTCAATCGGCAGGGGAGCTGCTTAAGAATTCTCTGAGCTTTGAAGCATGAACAAAACTGCTCACTTGGCATAATTTGAATGAATTTCATTCGTAAGCTAGAACCATACCGTTGCCCTCAATGACCGCAACCTCCCCCAAGGACACGATCGTTACCGCTGCCACCTTAGACCGGCGTGACCGCACGCTGCACGACCTGCGGCTGTCGCTGACTGATCACTGTAACCTTCGCTGCCGCTACTGCCTTCCCGCCGAAGTTTTTGGCCCGGAGTTCCGCTTCACGCATTCTGAGCGCTTCCTCGATGTGGATCAAATTGTTCAGCTCGTCACCGCATTCGCGAGTTTGGGTGTTCGCAAACTTCGATTGACTGGGGGCGAGCCGCTGCTTCGGAAGGACGTCGTAGGAATCGTACGTCGCACGGCAACGATCGCCGGGATTGAGGACGTCGCCCTAACGACTAACGGAGTGCGCTTGCCCGATCTTGCCATGCCTTTGACGGAAGCTGGACTGAAGCGTATCAATCTCAGTTGTGACGCCATCGACGACGCTGTCCTAACGCGCCTGGCAGGGCGAAAGCTCACCTTCTCATGCATTGAAGACGCCATCGACGCTGCCAGAGCAGCCGGACTGGTCGTGAAGCTGAATATGGTCGTGCAGCGTGGCTTCAACGAAGATCAGGTTGTGCCTCTGGCCCGCTACTGCCGCGACCGCGGGCTTACCCTGCGCTTTATCGAGTATATGGACGTCGGCACAAAGAACCGCTGGCAGCGCGCCGACGTCGTTTCTGGAAGAGAAATCCTTGCGATGCTCGAAGCGATCGGAAACCTCCATCCCGTCGAGCCTGCCTTTCGCGGGGAGGTCGCTCGGCGATATCGCTACGTGGGCACTGACACGGAAGTTGGCCTGATCAACTCGATCAGCCAGCCCTTTTGCTCCAACTGCGGCCGCGCGCGTGTCACCGCTACTGGCGAGCTGCTCACCTGCCTCTTCGCCTCCAAAGGGCTGGACCTAAGCCCCCACCTCCAGCCCGGCAGCGCATCCAAAGCCCTCGAAAGCGCAATTGCCAGTCGCTGGCAGCGCCGCGACGACCGCTATTCCGAGCTTCGCCAACAAACAGTGCCTGAAGAAAAAACCGAGATGTGGCAGGTCGGTGGCTGACAACTGAAGAGGCGCTCAACGACCTGAGCCCGGAACTCTGCTCTGTAACGCCTGCGTTTCATCGATGCTCGTTCCCGTACCCTATCTCTTTTGGGTTAAGCAACGGTCGAGGATTTCAACCCACCTCGATTGTCCTCTCGCAGACAATCAGGGCCGTTTGAGGTCGCGTTTGGATCGATGCTTGAGCCTCGCTTTGTTTTGAACATCGAACCGCAATGCGACAAACGTTCTTACCCGGTCAACGAAGCCAAGCCAGAGTCGCATTTAGAAACCCATTTCACTCCATGGAAACGCGCTACCTAATCCTCGCGGGAGCCCCAAAGTGCGAATCCACGACACTGTACGAAGCGCTTGCAGCGCATCCGGAGATCGCCGTCACTCAGGTCAAAGAGCCGATGTTTTTCTCAGCACGCGACCACTTGGACCAGTATTTCCCGAAAGCGTACGTTCAAGCGCGCCGAGAACAGGATTTCACCGCCTACCGCAGCTTTTTCCAGCCGCCGGACCGCCCCGTTCGCCTTGACGCAAGCGTTGGCTATCTTGAAGAATCTGGTATTCCGGAACGGATTGCGGCACACCTCCCCTCCGCGCGGATTCTCTTTCTCCTGCGCGATCCCGTCGAACGCTTTTTGTCCTTTTCCCGCTACCAAAAGCAGCTGGCGTTGATTCAACACGATGTCTCGCTAGAGGCGTACGTTCGCGACAATTTGACCGCCGCTGGCAAAGGCGCTCCCATGCTGCCAGCACTTTCGGTAGGACGCTATCATGAAAGATTAAGCGAATGGTACGCGTCCTTCCCACCGGAGCAAACTCGTCGGCTTTCGGCAGCTCACTGAAAACCTTGAAGGCCTCCTCGAATCGATCCGCATCTACGCGGGCCTGCACGAACCCTTCCCAAAGTTTCCCGGAACGCCCCAGGCGAACCGGACGCTAAGCGTTCCCTACCCCAGATTCGAGAAATGCTATCGGGCAGTCGTTTTTCCTTTGCGACAGCGCCTCTTGAGCTCCCCCACCCTCTTCAAGATCGTTCAAAACGTGAATCGTTGGACGTTAGAGCCCCTCTATCTCCGACTAAGTCGAAGAGAATTGAAGCCGGATCCCCCCGATCCGGAAGGAATCGCGGTCCTTCGCGATTTCTATGCAAATGAAGCCGACAAGCTTTTCGAGCGCTACGGCTACCGTAACCTTTGGTGACCACGTTACCCATGAACGTAAATTTGCTAGAGGTTGCCCCGCCTTGCCTGTGTTACCTAAACAGCAATCAAACTCAACAAATCAGTTTCAATCTGCTGCCAGGGTTGATCTAGATTGAGGCTGGCGATGGTGATGGGGAAGCCTTGGAGGTTCAAGGCGTGGTGAAAAGTGGTGCCATTTTCGGGGTATAACAGCATGCCTTGGATGCGCAGGTGCGGATCCTTGAGGCGGCGGTTCATCAGGTAGGCGTAAAGCTGATACAGGTTACTCGTGTGAAAGCGGGTGACGCCGTGGTTCTCGGTGAAGGCGTTGACGTAGAACTTGCAGTCGAGGATGATTAGCTCGTCGCCACGCTGGAGCTCGACGTCCGTCTTCATTATTGGCAGGAGCTTTTCCGCGCCTTCGGTAACCGCCTGCACCTCCTGCCAGCGATACTCTGACTTGTCGACTTTCCAGGCGTCTGCCTGGCGCTGATAGAAGTTCCGAACGAACGCCTCGAAAAGCAGAGGCATCTTCTTTGGGTCTTGGAGGAAGTCGCGGAAGCGGCTGCGGCCCGCCTCTTCGCTCGGGAGCAGGGCCTCGTAAACGAGTTCGCACACGTTGAGCAGAAAGCGGTAGGCGCGCATGTTCTGGTTGAACTGCACGCGCCGGAAGCGGCGTCCGTGCAGGCGGATGTCGCGAACTTCGTGCAGCTCCCGCACGAGGCCGCCGATTAAGTCGCGCTTGTCCTTTTCGAGTCCCTCCGTGAATAGCAGTTGCCGCAGGGTGGCTTTCAGGATCCGGTTCGGCAGGGTGTCGTAGGTCAGCTCAGTGAACTCGCAAACCATCTGCCCTTTCAGCCAGCTGAGCCTTCGCAGTGATGGCGTGAAGGCCAGGCGTCCGCGGAGGCGCGGCGTTTCGTCGCTGTGTTCCTGGTAACCCCGGTGAAAGCCGCGTTTGATGAGGCGCTGCGTCCCATTGATGAGCACTCGCGCAAAGAGGTTCGCCAGATCCTTTTGCCCGGCGCCGGCAACGTCCACCAGGTCCCGCTCCTCGAGGTGGTCCCAGGCGTAGCAAAGCAGGTAGTAAACGTTCTGAATCGGGATCTGGCTCATACCCGGAGCTTGGCGACCTCCTCCCGCGCCTTCTCAGGCTTGTCCGCCCAATACTCGTGCAGTAGCGGCTCGATCTCCGCAGAGATGATTTGCTGATACCACGACTCGGGGGTGATCGGCGGTTGCTCCGAGTTGATGCAGAAGAAGCTGTGCCCGATGCAGAAACCCTTCCCGAGGTCGCGACTGTCTTGCGCGATCACCGTGTTGAGCGCCTCCAGCCGCGCTACGATGTCGGTGACAAAACTCGCTTCAAAATACTCTCGGAGGTGCTCCACAAAGCGAGCACTGCGAAACTCTGGCTCCAGATCCACGAAGGCAAACCGCCTCCGAAGCGCATAGTCGACCATGGCGAGCGAGCGGTCGGCGGTGTTCATCAGGCCGATGAGGTGCAGGTTCTCCGGCAGATAGAAGCGTTCTGTCGGCGAGTAGGTCAGCGCGACGGCGTAGTCCTGGCTGCGCTTGTCGTGCTCGATGAGCAGCATCAGCTCCCCAAAAATTCGGCTGAGATTCCCGCGGTTGATCTCGTCGATAATGAAAACGTACGGACGCCCCGGATCTTGCAGGGCCTGCCGGGCGAAGCGGTAGAAAACACCGTCCCGCAGCGCAAAGCCCCCTTGTTCGCCGGCCGGACGATAACCCTGGATAAAATCCTCGTAGGCGTAGGACTGGTGAAACTGCACCATCGCCACGCGGCTTTTGTCTCGCTCACCCATCAGCGCAAAGGCGAGACGGCGGGCCACGAAGCTTTTGCCGACGCCCGGAGGGCCTTGCAGCACGAGGTTCTTCTTCGTCCGCAGCAAGGACTTCATACGGCGAAAAGTGTCCGGCGCCATGAAGAGGGACGCGAGGTCGTCGGCATCGGTGTACGGTGGGTTGGAAGCTGCTACCGGCTCTGCCTCCTCAACCATCGAGAGCGCTTCCGACCGCCCGTTGACGAGGTCGACGAGCGCCTGGACCTTTTCTCGGTCCGGTGTGATTTCGGTCAGGGTCTTGATCGAACCGTGATCGGCCCTTTGCCAGTTGCCCCGCAGCTGCCAATCCATCTCGACGACGTGGCGGTATGCTTCGCGCTCCGTGTCGAAGCGGTAGTCAGAAGTCACGACGCCAGCTCCGAGGATCTCGTAGAGGCCGCGTTTGACAAAGAAGACGTCGCCGACGCTCACCTCGTGGGCCAAATCCCAGCAGGCCTTGGCGTCATTGGTGGGCCTGGTGTCTCTCGTTTCTTCGTCAAGCATCCGCTCAATGATGGCCTGCTTGGATTCGTAAGCCGAAAGGTCGCCAAGATAGTCCCATCCAATCGCCGCAATCTCTTCTTCGAAAAAGTCATCCCACATATAGGCATTCTCACCTGGCGCGTACACCCAGACGCGGGCACCACCGGGGATGGCGAATCTTTCGTCTGCGCCAGGCGTGTCCGAGTCATAGCCAGCCACCTCGCCCACCGACACCAGGTGCGCGTCGTGGGAGAACTCCCAGTGGGTCTGCCGGGATTTTGACTGAAACTCCATCAGTAACTTCAAATACGCATCCCAGCTTTCGACCTTCGGGTTGATCCCGAGCGCCTCCAGGCTTGACCGATTCTTGCGGTCCAAGGCGAGGTAGCGCTCCGGCTTCAGCCAGAACAGCCCCATGGTCAGCTTTGCCAGCGCAACTTTGTGGACGGCGAGGCAGCGCGTGAACAAATCGTTTCCGACTTGTTCGGGTCCAGCGTGCGCGGCACTCGCGAGTGCCCAAAGCTGGTCGATATCGTCTGACTGACGCTTCTTTCCGTAGGGGAAGAACCAGGCACTCTGGTTATTCACTACCGGGATGCCATGGAAATCGGCAGGAACTTCGGCGTCCAGGGCCCAGCGCTGCTTGAGGAATCGGCACTGATCAACGCGATTCTGCGGCGTGATCGACCGATGGATGGTGGTAAGGAAGGTAAAGGGGTCGATGTCCGTCAGTTGGACAACCTGTCCATCTGCGCCTTGATCGTTCAGCGAGATGGGCATCATGCCCTCCGCCTTCATTTCTGCAAGGAGCTCGAGCAGGCTTCGGCGATTATCGTGGAAGGAGAGCAGGCGTTCGACAAGTTCCGCCTGAAAGGCGCGCCAGGTAAAAAGGGATTCGTTTTCGGTCATGCTGAAAAGATGCGTAAGAAACGGGGTATAACCTTAGTCGCGGCTGGCAAACCGGTGGACCGGGCAAACTCAAACCGTTGCGCATCAGGCGCTAGTTGGCCACTGCCTCAGGTGTTGCTTCCATTCTGCTCGCCGTCAGTTTCTTTGCGCGCCGCTGGTTTTTTCCACAACTGTTCTTAGGCGTCGGAATTGCCTTTGCGCTGTTTTTGACGGTAGACACGCTGGTTGTCGCCCAATTGATAACGGAACAACCCGTGGACGCCGAGATAATCGGCACGATTGTCGGGCGATGGGTCGGGCTTCTTTGGTGGGGCACCTACTTCTACCGATCGAGGCGCTCGATCAACACATTCCGCAACTAGAGGCTATCCCAAAACCGGTTCTGGCCGGAAAGTTGCTTGTTTAGCAAGATGCTTGAATTTGATGACGAAACGTTAGAAGTGCTAGTTTTGAACACACCGGAGATTGATCCCAGCCCAAAGTTGGCCGCCCTCGCGTGGACAAGCGGAAGGTGGTCCGGGGAAGGATCAGCTCGACATCATCCTCGGTCATGGCGGTCTGGCCTCGCGCTCAAAGCTCCTTCCGCTTCGCCCGAGCGAACTCGTCTGCCCGAGATTTCCTCGGGAAGTTCTTCCGGGCTTTCTTACCCTGCTCAGTCCATTGGACGATGAATTGCCCGGGCCGATCAGACCTCTCGAAGACGCTTACCTTCATGGATTCGAGGGAACCGAATAAAGCTGTAGGCACGAATGATCGCGAATTGACGCTTTCGGAAAAAGCGTCCCCACGGGGATTCGAACCCCGGTCGCTGGTATGAAAATACACTGTCGTAGGCCTGGCTAGACGATGGGGACTTTAGCGAAAGTCTAGATAGTGACGCGTTTTGTGCGTTGCGCAAGATCTTTTTTGAAAAATCTTTTGCCCCAAGGCTTCTGGGGAGGGTCAAGCTAAAGTCATTGGCCGAACTCAGGCTTGTTCGAGGGTTGGGATGGGGGACGCGCCATTGTTAAGGTGCAGCTCCTGGTCTGGCGGGACCGTGCTGAGGCCTTCGAGGATAGTCGAGGTGTGCTCGATGACCTTCAGCATCGAGTCCTGATGCAGCGTGTTCATGCCTGTGTGCATGGCGATCGTTTTGAGCTCGGCTGTTGTGGCGTTATTATTGATGGCCTTGGTCAGCTCCTCGTTGTTGCGCATCAGTTCGTGAATACCGACGCGGCCTTTCATCCCCTTGCCGCCGCACTTATTGCAGCCGGGCCCGGCGCGGTAAACCGGACCCACCTCCCAGTTGGGCCATGCGCGGGTCATGATCTCAAGCTCGTTGCCCTCGGGGACATACTCTTCACGGCAGCTCGGGCACAGTCGCCGGCTGAGGCGCTGGGCGCAAACGACCAGCAACGAGGCCGAGATCATGAACGGCTCAATCTCCATGTCGGTCAGTCGAGCGACGGTCGACGGCGCGTCGTTGGTGTGCAGGGTGGAAAGCAGCAGGTGGCCCGTCAGCGCCGCCTCGACGGCTATTTCGGCGGTTTCGATGTCACGAATTTCCCCTACAAGGATGACATCGGGGTCCATCCGGAGGTAGGCCCGCAGGGCCCGGGCGAAGGTCAGCCCAATGTCCTTTTTCATCTGCATCTGGTTGATACCGGGAATGGTATACTCGATGGGGTCTTCAGCGGTCTGGACGTTAATGTCGGGTTTCGCGACTTCGCGCAGCGCGGAAAACAACGTCATCGACTTTCCGGAGCCGGTAGGCCCGCAGTGAAGGATCATGCCGTAGGGCTGCCGGATGCATTCGCGGTAGGCGGTCAGGTTGCTCTGGGAGAAACCCAGTGCGGTGATCGGCAGCGCGGACTTTGTTTTATCGAGGATGCGCATGACAACCTTTTCGCCAAAATTCATCGGCCCCGTGGCCACGCGCAGGTCGATGTCGATGTTCCGCCGAGTGTAATTTTTGAAGACGATGCGGCCGTCCTGCGGCAGGCGCCTTTCCGCAATGTCGAGCTCGCTCATAATTTTGAGGCGGGCGGTCAGTGGGCCGGTGACGGCCTTGGGCAAGCGCAGCTTCTCCTGACAAACGCCGTCGATGCGGTAGCGCACGAGCAGCTCCTCCTCCTGCGGCTCGACATGGATATCGGAGGCACCCTGGATATAGGCGTCTTCGATGATCCGGTTGGCGAGTGCGATGATTGGCGCGGATTCTTCGTCGTCACCGGGTTTGGCGCGCACGGCTGCTTCGCTCTGTTCGGGAGCTTCGTACTCCATGCCGATGACGTCGGAGATCTCGCTGAGTTCGCTGCCAGTGTCCGGGGCTTGCTCGGCGGTCGACGGGACCGCGCAAAACTTCTTCATCAGCGCCTCGATCAGCGACGCCGGGGCGACCTTCACATCGTCGACGGACAGCTCCGTCGTCGTCTGAAACTGCTCGCGTGCCTGGTAGTCGTAGGGGTTTATCATCACCGCCGAAACCGAGGAAGGCGTAAGCTGCTCGACCGGCAGCACCCCCGTGCGGCGAATGATCGTGTCACCGACGACTTCGATCAGCTTTTCGTCGATCCTGAGCTCGTCTTCGCTGGTGACCAACGGCGCGTCGGTAAACTTCGAGATAAAGACGGCCAGCTTTTCGTCGCTCATCTCGTAATTGGGATCCACGACGCGCTGGATGAGCGGGGCAACGTACTCGGCGAGCTCCGTCATCAGCTGCAGGTCTTCGCGGCGGAACTCGTGCGAGGGTGCATCGGGTTCTTTGTTGAGCATCTGAATGGCGCCGATGCACTTGCTGCCGATGAGCGGGACGGTCAGCATCGAGGAAACGTCGAAGCCGGTATCCCGAAACATATCGAACATCGGACGCGATTGCTCCTTCGCTTTGGAGAAGAAAGCCGGCTCCCCGCGTTCGATGACTTTGCCGACAATCCCGGTGCCCAACGGCAACTTGAGCGTCAGGAGCTTGCTCCGCTTTTCGTTGAACTCCTGCTCCTTTTGCGGATTGTTGCGGTACAGCGTCGGCGAATAGTACACGTAGCGGAAATGGATCTCTTTGCCCTGCACCAGATAGAAGCTGATCGACTGCGCCTGCAGCATCTCGACGATTTTGGAGGAGGTCAGTTCGATCAGCGAATCGACGTCCTCGGCGCGAGTTTCCTTTTGCGAAATGACTTTAAGGAGCAGGGCGCGCCGCAAGGGCGCGGACAAAGTAGAACGCGTAGCCATGACTGAAGTGGCTCGTGCATAGCAGCTTCAGTGCATAAACGCAACGCGATTATCAAATGAAGCGAACTGCCCCGCGCCGGTGCGGGGTCTGGTCGTTTGCTTTCGCCGTTGCCAAGGGCAAAGGCCCCTCCCTAGGTTGCGCCGAAACGCTACTACGCCATGGAAAGTTTTGGAAACGCCTATTGGGTGAGCCCCAACCGCGGGCTGGTTTTGCTGCGTGAGAACTGGACACAGCAGCAGCTCCCGCCCCTGCGCCTGACCACCGACGAGGCCTGCATCAACAACCTGCGCCACGCGCCGGACCTGTTGTTCGCCGAGCTGACGGCGCACTATGTGGACGAGGATGTCGTCTTCGCCTGCTTTCCGGAAGCGCACCCGCACCTCAAATTCGCGGAGTGCGGGGTGCGCGTCGCCGGGACCTTCAATGACTGGGGCAAACAGCGGGACGACTTCTGGAAACTCTCCCCGGAGATAATCGACGGGCGGGAGGTCTGGACCGTGAAGGTGCCCCGTGATCGCGTCTTCGGCAACGGCGACCAGCCTGAGTTTAAATTCGTCACCGACCACTGGCATTGGCTCAACCCTGACTACCATGCGCCGAACCTCCGTTTGCACCACGGAGGCATTTGTAACTACGGCCTCGATGCCGCGCGTACCGGTGACCACTGCCTGCTGTTCGACTTCGAAGGGCCCATGGGCCTCGCCGGCAGCTATTGGCTCGAGTGGAGCGGGAAGGACGACTACCCCGCCATCCCGATTAAAACCGGCTTATTTTTCTACCGGCTCGAAAGCGAGCACCCAATGGGCGCGCGGATCGAAGGTCGCCGGACGGTTTTCCGGGCCTTTGCGCCACGTGCCTCGCTGGCCTGGGTGGCCTACTGCGACCGGCCCGACATGGCCGGTGCCAAACTCGCCACCATGGAACGCCTTGATGACGGGATGACGTGGGAGGTTGTCATCTCGAAAAAGCTCCATGACTGGTATTACTACCTCTACACCGACGGTCACGACATCGACGGCGATACGCACTTCAACCCCGACATGCCGCTGTTGGATCCCTGGGCCAAGGCAACGGTCGGCCACGCCGGTCCGGGCATAATCGTCGACGACGCCAAGCTGCCAAAAGTCACGAAGCCCTTCACCCCGCCGCGCTGGAATGACCTCGTGATCTGCGAGGCTCATGTGCGCGATCTCGTCAAGCACGCCGAAGGCCCCCTCGACGACGATGACCGCCTGGGCTTCACGGGCGTCACCAAATGGTTGAACACCAAAGCCTGCTATCTGCGGGAAGTGGGCGTGAATGCCGTGGAGCTGCAGCCCGTGCAGCAGAACGACGCTCCGCGCAAAAGAGACTACCACTGGGGCTACATGACGACCAACTACTTTGCCCCCAACTCCCATTACAGCCGGGAGCCTCTGAAGGCTTCGGCGATCGCGGAGTTCAAAGAGATGGTCGAGGCGTTCCACAAGCATGATCTTGCAGTGATCCTCGACGTCGTTTACAACCACGTCGGTGAGCCCAATTTCCTGCTGTACCTGGACAAGCAGTACTATTTTCACATCACGCCAGAAGGGCAGTTGATCAACTGGTCGGGCTGCGGCAACACCCTTCGAGCGGAGTCCAACATGGCGCGCCGCCTCATCACCGAGAGCCTCTTGTACCTGGTTGAGACTTTCGATATCGACGGCTTCCGCTTCGACCTTGCCGAGTTGATCGGCATCGAGGTACTCAAAGAAATCGAGAACGCCCTCAAGGCAGTCAAGCCGGGCATTATTCTGATCGCCGAACCATGGAGCTTCCGCGGTCACATTGCCGCAGACCTCAAAGCAACGGGCTGGGCCTTCTGGAACGACGGCTTCCGCGAGTTCCTTCCGCGGTACTTGCGCGGGCGCGCCAACCCTGACGGGATCAAGTATTACATGTCCGGCTGCCTCAGCCACTTGACCCGATACCCCGCACAGAGCGTCAACTATGTCGAAAGCCACGACGACCGGACCTTCCTCGACAAAATCACCGAGCGCGCCAATCATGACGGCTCCGACCCGACGGAACGTGACAAGCAGCGGATGCACCTGATGATCGGCATCCTGATGTGTTCGCTAGGTACCCCGATGATCACCGCCGGGATGGACTTCCTGCGATCGAAGCACGGGAAAAACAACACGTACCTGGACGGCGACGAAAATGCACTGCGCTACCGCGACATCGAAAAGCACGCCCGCACCGCGCGCTATTTCCGCGAGTGGATCCGTTTCCGCCTAGGCGAATTCGGGCGGGTTTTCCGCCTGTGGGAACATCCGGGCGACGGCTACACGCGCTATTGGGTTGCCCCGGGATGCACGGCAGTCGCCGCCTGGTGGAACCATGACCACCGCTATGGCCCGTGCGAAGTGCTTTTTGCCGTCAACCCCCACCTCGACCGGCACGCGAAATTCCACCTCGACGGCCTCGACCCGGGCGGCTGGACGCAACTGGCCAATCGTCACACATTCGAACCGGACGGCCTTGGCTACACAGACCTCAATCACGACCACCTCGATGTGGAGCCAATGGGCCTTTGCCTCCTCGTAAAAAAAAAAGCGTGACTGAACAGTCGGCTGAAGGATCGACAAAGGTCCGGGAAGCGACTTCGGAAACGGCCCGCTCACGGTCGATAAAGCAGGTTTCCCGGCAAGCCGCGGCCGGTAATCCGGACCGTCCAGCTCCGCCGGCGCTGGCCTCGGCTCAATCGTCGGCAACTCCCCCGGCAGTCGTGGCGCCACGCCCCAAGGCATATCCAACCCTAGCGTCGCCCGCACCCCTTCGCGATTCCCGGCGAGAAAAGCAGGCTTACGTTTCCGTGGGCAATGCCGTGCGCTCGCGTTGGCGCTTGCGTCCCCGCAAACGCCGCAGGCGCGGGGCATGGCGCCTGTCGCCGTCGTGGCTTGCCGACATGAAAATTGCCATCGCCACCCGGGGTAGAGCATCAGCCGAAGCAAAACTCGATAACGCTTCGATCAGGGCACGGCAAAGCGACGCGCTGCGATCCTTGAATGATGGGGTGAACGTCCCCACGGAGGGCGAAGGCAAAGGCGCGATAGACCAGCCAGGCCCTCCTCAACCGGCGACGCCCAAAACCGAAACGGAGGCAGAGACGATGTCCGACTCCCCGAGCAAACCTTGGTGGCAGCGCTGGTTCCCTTGGTGGTCTTAGACGGCATGAACCGTCGGAGGAAGAATGCGT